>AP017995.1 GCA_003609755.1 Planktothrix agardhii NIES-204 | reverse complement strand
ATGAGAGATTTAATCAATGCCCAATCAAAAAATAGTTGGGGGATGACAATTTTATCGGATGAACTGTCGGGTCATTTTAAATCCCAGAAAAAATCGTATAACGTTGGACAAACAGAGGATCTACTTTCTTACTACGACGGCTTTGGGAAAATTGATGCCCTAAAGGGCGGTCTAGCTTCTGATTTTGAGGAGTGCTTAGTTTCTATCCTAGGGGGGATTCAACCCAAAGTTATTCGGGAATTTAACGACGGTTCCGACGATAACGGCAATCATTCACGATTCAATTTTATCAACCAACCTACCCAACCTTTTATCATTCCCGATGACCCTCAAGCGAGTCTGGATTTACTTCCCCTGATTACTAGCCTCTATGAGAAAGTATCAGAACTTCCCCAATTGAACTTGAGATTATCCCCTGACGCCCAAAAGCAATTCCACGATCTTAATAATAAATGCGAGAATTACCGCGTCAAAGCAAAAAGCCAAGCCCTAGCAGCATTATGGGGAAAAATGCCCGGCAAAATAGGACGTTTTGCAGCGCTGATCCATGTTGTAGAGCGGGTAGCTTCTGGCCAAGAAATTACACCCATTGTAGAGAAGCGAACCTTAAATAAGGCTGCAAAACTAGCCAAATTTTACTTTAAGGAATCCCAGAGCCTATATGCAGGTTGTGGGGACGAGTTAGCTCCCCAACTGGTTAAGATTTTGAATTTTGCCCAACGGCGCGGCGCGGAAATAACAGCCCGTGAGGTCAAGCAATCAGATAGAAGTTTTGGCAAACCCGATGAAATTCGGGGGCTGTTCACCCAATTAGCAAGCATGGGGCATGGTTCAGTTTTTGGCTCCGGTTGCCGACTTAAATATAAATTTTCCGAAAAAATTCAAACTGTAGACAACTGTAGACAAACTGTAGACAAAACTGTAGACGGTGAAACTACTTCCCATAATGGATTACAGCCAATTGTAGACATTGTAGACAAAAAACAAAAAAAATTAGAACTAGAGTACAAACTGGATGTAGATCCTTGGGATGACCCGCAAGATGGAGTAAGTAAACCGACTGTAGACAAATCAGAAAAAACTGTAGACGTGGAAAATTTGTCTACAATGTCTACAGTTCCCCAAAACTCCGACACCGTAACAGTTCCATTGTCTACAGAAACGTCTACAGTTTGTCTACAGAATGTCTACAGTTTGGAAAAAGGGGTAACTGTGAACAAGGTTGTGAAAAATCCAACTCAAGAACCAACCCCTATTACCGACATCGAATCCGACTTACTCATCGCCATAGGGATTATCATTGATGAGCTTAAAAGCGATGACCTATCAGTAGAGGACAAAATAGAATCTATTAACTCAATCCGTGATACTGAAGCTCAAAGGGCAACTCTTAGAGCTTTAACTCCAAAAATCAAAGCTCTCTACCCCGATGATTATCAAATTTTGGTAGATTTCCTGAAGGATTACCCCTACCAACAAATAAGTTGATTTTCGAGCTACTGATATCGGGATTAGATAAAATTATTGTCTTGATTCTGCTATTGGGATAAAAGCCATCGGGGTTCTGCTCTTGTGAATGCAACAAAAGAAACGTTTTGTCATATTCTAAAGGGGAATGAATAATCGTTGCAGATGACCCCCCTTCCCAACGCTCAACCCTACCAGCATGAGCATGAACTGGCTGAGATTCCCATCGGTCATAACCACACCCTTGAGCAAATTCTGGAGATGTGGCTACATGGTAAAACCCCTGGTTCTCAAGCCATCTATCGGCGGGTTGTTGTGCAATTTTTGGAATGGGCAAACAAACCCCTGCAATGGCTAACCCTGCCTGATGTCCAAGGGTTCGCGAATTATTTAGACACCAAAGGACTAAAACCCTCTACTAGAGCTTCCTACCTCGCTGCTGTGAAATCTTTATTAACCTTCTGCAATCGAACCGGATTAACCCGTGCCAATGTTGGTGCGGCTGTTCCTCTCCCCAAAGGGAAAGACACCCTAACTCAGAAAATTTTAGCCAAGGAACAAGTCATGGCGATGATTTATTCAGAACCGAATCGCCGTAATCAATTAATTCTCAAAAGCTTCTATTATTGCGGAGTACGAGTATCTGAATTATGCGGGTTATGTTGGTATGATTTAACCGCATCCGGTGACAGTGGAATTCTAACCGTGTTTGGAAAAGGCAGTAAGACCCGCCATGTTTTATTACCTGCACATTTATATAAAGAATTGCTGAATTTTCGAGGAAACGCCAGCAACGATGACCCCATCTTCCCCAGTCGCAAAGGGAAGGGTAAAGGACATTTACACCGAATTCACGTTACCAAATTAGTCAAGGAAGCTGGAATCCGAGTGGGTATTGATCAGAAAGTTTCAGCCCATTGGCTCAGACATTGCCATGCGTCCCATTCCTTAGATGCGGGTGCGCCGATTTCCTTAGTCCAAACCACCCTGGGTCATGCGTCTGTAGCCACAACTTCCAAATACCTGCACGCCAAACCCACAGAATCATCAGGGTTGTATTTGTGAGGCATGACATAAATGTTCACAGCCCAACTCGGCGACGATTGAGTAAAGATGCGCGAGGTTTTACCTGAGACTTCAGAGGCTTTTATTTGGCGTAGAAATAGCGAAGCTGCTATGAACCGCAAAGTAGCCAGTAAAATGCCTACAGCATAAAGGTTACAGGCTTTTTTGAATTATTGAATATTTAGATACTTAAATACTTGAACATTTGAGTACGCAAGTATTTATAATAGAGTCATGTCGTTTAATCTATCCCGATGATTATCACTGTGGCATCCTTCAAGGGGGGTGTGGCCAAAACCACAACGGCGGTTCATCTGGCCGCCTATTTGTCTAACCAAGGCGACACCTTATTAATTGATGGTGATCCGAACCGTTCTGCGACGGGTTGGAGTAAACGGGGTCAACTTCCCTTTACGGTCATTGATGAAAGGCAAGCCGCGAAATATGTCCCCAAGTTCAAGCAAATCATTATCGATACCCAAGCCCGACCGGAACAGGAAGATTTAGAAGCTTTAGCGGACGGGTGCGATTTACTGATTCTACCTGCTACACCGGATGCTTTGAGTTTAGATGCGTTGATGCTGACCATATCGAGTTTGAAGTCCATCGGAACGCAACGCTTCAAAATTCTGCTGACCATCATTCCCCCTAAACCTTCTAAGGATGGAGAAGAAGCCTACACGATGCTCACAGAGGCGGGCTTACCCTGTTTGCGTACTTGCATACGCAGGTATGCAGCCTTTCAAAAAGCGGCATTGGCGGGTGTTCCGGTTTATGAGGTTAAGGATAATAAAGCCCTGACTGCTTGGTCAGATTATCAAAAAGCCTTTAAAGAGATGGGACTATGAACAAAAAAGCCAGTAAGTTTCAACAGATTTTAAAAGCGGCGGAGTCAGTACGGGAACAACAGCCAGAAGCAAAAACCACCAAAACCAAAGGGTCAGGGAAGCGTTCTGATCCTGATTATGTTCAAATTTCGGCTTATATCAGGAAGGATACCCACAGACAAGCTAAACGAAAGTTATTAGAGGAAGGGGACGAGCGAGATTTATCTGATGTGATTGAGGAACTACTAAAAAACTGGGTTTCTGAGTGAGGGATTTGGCTTACTCGGCTAGGATTGACATTATGACTTTTAGTTTCTATGTAGCTCGCACCAATTATGCCTTTATCCTGAATGAAACCGTCAAGGTAGCCCAGCTAATAGAGCAAGGTGCGACCTGGGCGGAAATTCAACGGCAGGTAATGGAAGAAGACTTATTTCAACTGCGATCGCTCATCTCTCGCCGTCGAGCGCTTAACACTGTCCTCAAACGTCTACATAAAGTAGATACCGCTTACATTAAATTATTAGCCACAGCCAATGCTGACACTCGGCGTCTAACCAATCTATTTTTAATTTTGCGTTCAGATCGTCTATTGCGGGAACTCCTCGATGAAGTTCTACGGGACAAACTCAAACGCTTTGATTACACCCTCAAACCCGTGGACTTGCGAACCTTTTTTGCACAGAAGCGGGAACAAAACCCAACCCTAGCCAAATGGTCAGATTCAACCTTCCAAAAAACCGCCAGCAATACCGTATTAACCCTGGTGAATGCGGGGTTATTACAACCCACCCAACCACGCGGACATTATGAAATTCGACCTGTTCCCCTACCTGGGGCGTTACGCCAACAACTCCTACTCGATGGAGAAGAACGTTACCTCAGTTTGATGCTCAACTAACCCCCAGTGCTTTAAAAGTTGCATCAACGGGGTCGGTATAAAAAGAAGTTTGGAACTTAACAAACAGTTCAGGAGGGACGGTGGGAAGGTCAGCCGCACTGGTCATGGGGAGGAGAACCCGCTTGGCGCCTGCATCGAACGCCACTTGCAGACTAGCCGCCAAGTTAGTGACTGGGGTGATAGTTCCCCCTAACGTCATTTCCCCAAAAATAGCCAGTTGGGGTTGGACGCTGCGCCCTAACGATGCCGAACATAAAGAAATAAATAAAGCCAGTCCGCACTCTTTTGGGAGTCCAGTCCCTTGTAAATCTAATAACTGAAGTAAAAAATCAACAGTTTCTGGATGGATAGTTCCACTGACGCGATGACCATTGGCCTTAAAGAAATTCAACGCAATATTCATCCGGTCTTTCATCCCACTGCTACTCGCAACTCCGGTGCGGACAAGTTTCCCATTACCTGGGACGGTTTGTAACTCTAGTTTGAATGTACCAATCATTTCACTATCGCCGGGACTGATAAAGTGTAAATGACCAGGGGCGAGAACATCTTCGGCCATTAAACTAATTCCTCCCTGTTCAGGGACAGAAACAAAGTGTTCCTCTAGGGTTTCTAAGTCAATATAACTAAAGTGAACATCATAGAATTCCATCCCCCCAATTTTCTTGAGTTGTTCTTTCACCCGACGGCGAACCCGCAGCGCATAAACTAAAGCATCCCGCACATCTTCTTTCCCAAAAGAACCATCTGGGAAAATTAACTTTAACAGCCCAGATACGGTTTTACGAACTGCTTGAACATCTCGTTGTTTGAGGTTATTTCCTAAGCGAAAATAGCGGTCAATGGCATCTCCAAAACTGCGTTTCCGCATTTCTCGCAACCATTCGGCTAGGTAATCCACAATAAAGCCATACTGTTTAGTAAAGTTTTGGGGGCTAAATTTCGGAATTTCCCAACCGGGGATATAGGCATGAAAGCGGTCAAAAAAGGCAGTATCAATCATTGCAGAGGGAAAGGGGGCGAGGAGGTGAGAGGTTTTCACTAAAGACTCTACGCTTTGATTAATATTACCGACAAATACCATTGAAGCGTTAGCAGAAATTTCGGCTTTTCCTCGGGCAAAGGAACCGGAAGCCATATAATCTTTCATAATCTGCACACCGTCATTATCGTGGAAACTGATTCCCGCGACTTCATCAAAGGCTACCACATCAAATAAACCCACTAATCCGACGCGACGGGATGCCATGTTATAAAATAAATTGGCAACGGTGGTTTTACCGCCTGAAACTAAGATTGAGTTGGGTGAAACTTCTTTATAAATATGGGATTTCCCTGTGGAACGGGGCCCTAATTCGCAGCAATTATAGTTATTTTCGCACAATGAAATCATCCGAGCTAACAGATGCCATTTTACGTCTTCGCTAAATGTTGTGGGTTCTAGTCCAACGGAACGAATTAAGACATCAATCCATTCATTCTTACTGAAAGCAGGACGACCCAAAAACAGTTCCTCCATATCTACATTTGGCATTTGGATGGGTTTAAGACTGGCGACAATGAAGGGGCTAGGGTCTGCGCCTGCTTCATATTCGAGTTGCAGGATACACCAAATTCCACCGCCTAAAAGTTTTTCATTACGTTTGACAATATCCGTGTCAATTTCTACCCCTTTGATTCCTAAGTTGGCTAATTCTCCTTGGTAGATATCTGCTTTTTCGTTTAACTTGACTGTTATGCGATCTATAATAGTAAATCTGCTTAATTCCCGAATTTTAGATTTAACTTTTTCGGCTTCATCAGGACGGACGTAATTTTCAGCAAGGATACGTTTGACGCTTTGAATTCCTTCTTCAATGGTGGTTTCGTCGTCTGTAGCACAGTACATTCCTAACAGGTATTCTAATACATAAACGGGAACATTCGCCCCTTCTTTTATCCGTTGGGTTAGGTCTTTACGAACTACTTTGCCAGGGTAAATTTGATTTAGTTTTTGGTCTAGGTCATCCATAATTTGTTGTAATTGTATTTCTGTCATTGGTTAAAAGTTTGACTTGAATCACCGTCTAAATTTCCCCCCAATATGGTTGTGGATGACTTTATAATTGTTTCTTATTCTTGCTGTATTTTGAACACTATTAAACTATCATCTATAGCTATTTCTTTCACTTTCTTATCATTTATATCCTTATAGACTAAAATCTTACCATTTTTGTCTAAGAAAATACCATCTATTCGTTTATAACCTTTAACTATTGTACTTCCATCTTCAACTATTGTAATTTCTTCTTCAATTTTAAAAGCTACGAATTTTGGTTTCGATTCAATTTTTTCTAAATCTCCAATTCGGTTTTCTTTTAGTCTATTTTTAGCTTGTGCAACCAATTTCTCAAATTCAATCTTATTAAAATTAAAATCACTATTTTCTTGAAATTCAGCAAATAATTTACCTACACCGATGTGGAAACCAGGCTTATAGTAAAAATCTTTTATACGTTGATCAACTTTAAAAAGTAAATCGGATTCAAGATTGGAGAATTCAATAGTTTCATAATCACAGATGAAAGTATTTAATAAATTTTTATCATTCAAGACTCGATCAACTTTGTTACGCCAGGTCTGAACAGACGATGAATTATAAACATCAAATTCAATCACGTTTTCATTAAGTTTTCTTTGAACAAAATCCTGCAATGTCGTATAATACTCTTTTATTTTTTCTGGGTTACTAATTTCTTGAATCAGATCTTTAAATATTTCCTTAGTTAAATTAACCTCATTTTCAATCAAATGACTAATTTCATTTGGTACCCACTGTCCCAAAAGGGTATCAATACTATAAGTTCCCCAAAAATCTCCTGGGATGGGCTTTGGGCAAATATTAAAAATGGACTGAAGATTTATTGGATCGTCGGTTATACTTTTGATTGCTTTCAAAGTAAAGTTCTCTATGTTTTTCCGAGTTTCTTCATTATTTGCACGTTCATACAATCTTTTTATTTCTTTAGCAGATAAAGTCAAGCGGAATTTTAAATCCAATGAAGGATGCCATGTATGGTAAAATTTTCCTTGTGCAAGAAATTGGTACGCTGATTGAAACTTTTGTTGTTCGGCTTCTTTTTGAGGAGAAAGCGCATATTCATCCTTTAATTTGAAAAATAATTTAACAAACTGATCAAGAGAATTATGGTCGTAAACTATTTGCCCAATTTCAACATTATTATTGAGTCCTGACTTAGTGAAATTTCCAGAAGTCACAAGAACAAAACCATTATAATCACTTTTTAAACCTTGCTTTGAAGAAATTAATGCGTAAGATTTAGCATGAAAAAGTTTACTAGGACAATCTATAGGTGTCCAGGAAATATCTCTAATTTTTAAGCCTAATTTCTGATGTAAAGTATTGATAAACTCACTAATAGTCATAGATTGTTTGAGCCATTCATTAGCATCAACGAGTAAATGAATTTCTGACAAAGTATCGTCTAGTATGTTTTTTATATCACAAATCAAATCTATCATTATTTTAGGATTAAAATAGCAAGTAATAGCATAGAATACCCACTCATTTTCGCCTATATTTGATAATTGTGTAACTTTTTCTTTTATAAATTTTAATAGAGAGTCTGAATCTGGCTCGTTGAATAAAATAGGCATAAAAAGTGTTCTCTTAAATTTTACGTTAATGGATTTAATTATTATTGAAAATTTCTATTAAAGTTAAAGTATTAAAAATCCCCGAAATCGTTAGTAATACCCAGGTTAACTGTCCAAGTTTCCCGTAATAGTTCGCTTTGATCATCGGCATCTTTGATGATTAAATAAGCAGTAGTTGGGGGAGTTGTGGTGGTGACGGTTAAACGGATGCTAAAATCGCGATCGCTGGGATTAACACTACTACTACTTAACTCAGCCCTCGGTACATCGGTAATCGGTGCTAAACTCTCAGGATCATAGAGAGCAACGGTGACTTGACGAGATCGCCATCGACCCTCTACCGCCTCAGTTTGCACTAAGCTTAAGCTAAAACGGTTATTGGTAACGCGCCGCGCCCTGGCGTTGACTTGGACGCCGACTTTGCGGGCTAGTCCTTCATCGCCCTTAACAGACCGTTGATGATGGTAGCTAATGACTGGAATGCAGATTTCCTGTAAACTCGCCCCACCGTGAACATATTGGCAACCCGCCCCTTGAATAGCAAAGCGCAGACTACCGCGAGGAACAAGGGCGAGTGTTCCTCCTGTATAGTATGGTAAGCGGAAGGCTTTCGTTCCCTCATCCTCAAGCCCTAAGTTTCTCCCCAACACATAGCGACGGTTGGTTTCTAGGATACCTTCTCCCTTGGGTAAGGGGCGTTTATCGGTTTCAGTGATGGGACGGCGCTGATAGAGAAACCCGTGATCTGAAGTAATCAATACACGAGTCCCATTAATAGAATTACAAATCCTTCTCACCAGTCGCAGCAGTTCGCTTATTGCTTGAGAACAAGCAGCTAAAACCTGATGTTCACTCGCGGCTTTATCCCCAATAGCATCAATAATGTTGTGGTAAATATAAATCAAACGGGAGGAGGAAATGGCAGCCCGTCCTTGTTCTGTATTCATGGCTAAAAGGTCTTGAGCATTGAGAATAGTTGCTTCTACAGTGCTATTTTGCGCTAAAACTTTTTGACGGGCTACTGTTCCTTGGGTACTCAGTCCATCGCGTAAAACGTCGCTTTCTCCAGGTTGTAATTCTAGTTTATTTCCGGGTAATAATGCTGCCATTCCCAACTTTGTTACACTGGGTAAAACTCCAAATAGCGGTTCTAAAGTTACTTTTCCCCGCAGTTCTTTTGGCAGCATTTCTGTTAGTTCAGCAGCGACTTCATAACGTAACGCATCCGAAATAATCACAAACACTTTTTCTCGATCTTTTCCGCTCAAAATCGGCAGAACATAGCGTCCAAAAAAGTTGGTTTGGCTGGGAATTTCTGCCAGTTCCCAACTATTCCCTATCGCATCTGACCAGACTTCTCCCAATTTATCTAAATACCATTGGGTGTAAAGATTTTCCACATCCTTAATTAAGTCTTTAAGAATATCGCCAAAGGCTTCATCACTAGCAACAATAAATCGGCGATAAGTTTGGTCAAAACGATAGAGATTTTTAGCATAATCTTGAAACAGTTGCGGTGCAGATAATTCAAAACCTTCTGCATATTGTTGTTTTAATTGCCACAGTTCCAGGGCTGCATCTAACGCTTCATAATGGGGCTTATATTTAGAAAACCAAAATAACGGGCGTCGCGCCTGCAACCATTTTGGCCAGGGTGTGAGGTCAGGGAGAGGAGAACGTAAGGTTTTGACACAGGCGCGAATGATTACTTGGTCTACTGCTTCAAAGGTGGCAGCTTCATAGAGAACTTCGGGGGAAAGAGTGCCGATAATAGGTAGGATATTGAGTTCTTCGGCAATGTGTCCGCTTAATTCCCTCCATCCAGGGGCATCCTGTTGGTCGCGCATCCATTGGTCAATAAAGGCATAAGCCCGTTGTCCAGGGGTAATCACTTGGGCTTTTAATTCCGTTGGCAGTGACCCCTGGAGGGATTTTTCCAAATGGGTAATCAGGAGTTGGACAAATAGTTTTTGCAAGCTGGGGGTGGAGTCGGTAAAACCGGTTTGTTCCTGTACGACTCGCCAAAAGTCCTGGGGTTGTAAAAAACGTTCAATCTCTTTCCACAGGGGATTATCGGATTCTAATAATCCTTTTAACAGCACTTGGCGAATTAGGGCAGGGGCATCGGGGACTTTTAACCCGGCCAGTACGGACAGCAAGGCTAGAATTAGCCCTCGTTCATCGGTATCGGGGGGTAAGGCCATGGTTTGCAATGCTTCTGTGCGTTTGCGGTTGTTGAAAAAATTCAGGCGTTCACGCAGGATGGTTTCTAGGCGACGCTGTTTTAAGCCTAAGTCGGCGTAGAGGAGGGCGGCGGGGTCAGCCGAAAAGGTTAAACCCGATAGTTGAATATCTAGTAACCCGTTTTCTAAGTAGGGGGGTTCGGGAAAGGGGGCGTAAATTAAAAACGGTTGTTGGGGGTGTTCTACGAGGAGGCGATATTTAACGGTAAAGGGAGTATCACTGAGTTGCAGTTTTTCAATGCCTTCGAGTTGGAGTTCGTTGTAGGCGTCGGTAAACTGTCCCTCTGGGTCATACCAGAATACTACCCGTCGTCCTGGGTGTGACCAACGGTTATCGTCTTGAAATAAAGTTTGTAAGCTGTTTTGAATGCGGGATGAGTTCATGGAATTAATTATCGCCTGTTGTTTGTAGAGAAATACTATTTCAAGTGTTCAAAAAAGTGTTTTTTTACTTGCTCATCTAGTTCGAGCCAAGTTTCCAAAATGATTAGGCTATTTTCTAAAAGTCTACTATTTCTAGCTGGTTCTGTACTAGGTGCAAATGGATACTTACCCCCATGAAAAAGATTATTGCGTACATTTTTAATTAAATCTAAAATGTAATGGATCTCTGAGCTATTAATATTACTTTTCTGAAAATATAATTGTTTTCTACGTCCCTCTATTTCTCCATATTTTTGTTTTTGAGGAGGATAATCGGTTAAGTATTTCTTAGCCTTCTGCAATTCAAAATTGTCGGAACATAATGATTCAAAATCTTTCTTATGTTTCTTCAAAAAAGTATCCCAATTAGCTACAGCATCTTCTCTATTATTAATATAACCTGCTCTTTTTAGGGCATATTCAAAGCGAGAAAAAGTGATAAAAAAATTTGTGACTAGCTCTCGCTCAATTTTTAAACCGTCTAAAAAGTTTTTAAGTTCATTCATAGCCAATACTAACCTCTATTTACCTTCTTGCTTTAATAATTCTAATTTCCACTTAGCGGCTTTTTCTAAATCTGCCATTTTTAAATCTGAACCTTCATAAACTAACCCTTTAAATCGAGTATAATTATAAGCAACACCATCATCTAAATCAAGTTGAATTCGGGCATCGGCTTTGGTTTGTAATAGGGCTTGATAGTCGCGGAGTTCTAACTGTTGGGTTTGGAGTTGTTTTAAGCGTTTAGTGGCTGCTTTTTTAGCGGCGCTTGTCGTCCCATTCTCGAATTCGTTTTGAGCGCGAGAAATTTCGCCATCCAGTTTGACTTGCAGTTGTAAAACATAGTCGGTGCGGAGTCGGGCGAGGGTATCTGGACTGTAACGATGCAGGTACACTAAGGCGTTAAAGGCGCGATTTTTGCCACTGGTAAATAGCCAGTAAATCGGGCGTTTTTTATAGGTTTGGATATGGTTAGAAATAAATTCGGTGAGGAAGTAGCGGCGAATTCTATCACGGGAGGTTTCGCCACTTTTTCGGGTTAAGGTATCGGCGATAAAATCTAGGTTTTCGGTGAGGGTTTGGGGGGAATAGGCGATGCTGATAAATTCGATAAAGCGGTTAACGATATCATCTTCAAAATAAGCTTGGTCGGTAATGGGAATAATGGCATCAATATCGGCGGCAAAAATAGTATGTTGGGTGGGGTCGAAGGGTTGTCCGGCGTGGATTAAACCGGGTTTATCCAGGGAATAGCGTCCCATGAGGCAACCAATGGCGTAGGAAATCAGGGAACAAATATCACGGTTGGGGTCGGCGCGACGGATGGTGATTTGGTCGTCGGGAACTTCTGGGGTGAGTTCGTCTTGTAAACCATAAGCTTCTATCCAGTATTTGTTATTTTCTTCTTCGAGTTGTTTGAGTTGTTGAAAGGCGTTTTCGCTATCGGTTTGCCAGTTTTTAAAAGCTTCTAATAATTTTGGGGTTTTATATCTTAATAAGGGATGGGTTTGAAAGTCCCAGGAGGTTTCAAAGTTGTCCCAGTCTTGTGTTTCTAGTTTAATTATTGTCAAAATTAAATCATCTACTATAGAATAGTTAGACAAGTTTGTATTAAAGGGAAGATTAGCTATTTCATTAGTAGTAAAACTTAGGGTAGGACTTAATACAGTGAGAATAGTTTGAGCAACTTTGGAACACAAAAAACCCAGAATTGGATACTTATATTTGTCATTTAAAATTATTCCTGTTCTACCCGTATCATCAAACAAAAAACCACATGGAACTAATCTTGCAGAAAAATTCCCAGAACTTATTTTTGAATAAGTAATTCCTTCTTTTAAATAAAATTTATCATTTCTAACCGCAGAACTTTTATGTTTTTTAATTCTTAATCCATTTTTTTGCCAATCAACAATAGTATCATTGTTTCCAAACCATTTCCTAAAAGAACCTCCACTACTACAGGGATACCAACGTATATTATTAGATAACGTTTCTTCTAAGTTGGATGTATAAAAACTTATATTTGATATTTTTACTTCCCACCAATTACGTTGAAAATTTGTATTATCTCCAGTAGACATACCAGATTTTATATTTAATACTTCAGCCATTTTTTGATATGAACAAAATATGGTCTTGACTCTTTCACTCACCCAATAAGCGATCGCACTCCCCGGTATCTTAGCAAAATCAGCAGACTTCGCATAATAAAGATAACCACAATCAGGATTTTTAATTGCTTCTAATGTCTTAATAGGTTGTAAATCTGCGCCATAAAATTGATTCAAATCAATAAAAGTTCCTTGATATTCAGGTAAAGCTTTTGTAAAAAGAGTAAAAGTACACAAAGGAACGTAAGCTGAATCAAAGAAAGCGTGATATTCAGGTCTAATTAAACTTGTTAAGGTAGTTTCTTTTAGAATACGCTTACGCAGTTTTTCATAAGAACTTAAAAACATCCATGTAAACGGACTCATTAAACCAATAAATGCGCCTTTTGTAGCTATATTTATAATCCGTTCAACAAACATAGCAAACACATCAGATTTACTCTCAGGATAATTTTTTATAGCAAAATCTTTAAGAATAGGGTTTAAACTTTTACTCCCCATATAAGGAGGATTAGCAACTACTACTAAATATTTTTTTCTTAATAAATCCGCTTGAAATAATAACTGTTTTAACCCTGGAACAGTCCCAGCCAATACAGGATTATGTTGCTCAAATAAATCAAGCTGTTGCTGTAATAAATCTCGATTAAACTGGGGAGGTGTAATTAAACTGCCTAAATTATCCGCATCCTTAAACGCTTCAATTAGTGGATACCAGTCTTGTAAATTTAACTCCTTCACTTGGGGAATCATTTGGCGATTCGTTGGACGCACCACCGTAATATTTAACGAAATAGACTTTCTAAAAATCCGCGAATTAATCGCCCTCGCCTTCATCAAAACCGCAAAACTCGCTAACTGTGCCGCCCGTTCATCAATATCTAAACCATAGAGATTGTGTGTTAAAATGAACTCAGGAATATCCCGTTCTAAATATCCCTGTTCCTTGTAAATTAAAAACAATAAAGTAAACCCATAAACCAAAATATGACCACTCCCACAAGCAGGGTCACAAACCGTTAAATCCTGCGGTTGTAGAGGCGACCCCCCCCAACCCCCCTTAGTAAGGGGGGAGTTAGAAAGGTTTTCCTGAGTTAGAGGGGAGTTAGAAAGGTTTTCCTGAGTTAGAGGGGAGTTAGAAAGGTTTTCCTGAGTTAGAGGGGAGTTAGAGGAAACTTCTTGCTCTTGTTCCCCCCTTTGATAAGGGGGGGTTAGGGGGGGTCTATTCTCCAAATAATAAGGCATATAATCCCGCAAATTCGACTCAGGATGAGACTCTAACCACAACCGCCCTAAACTATTTTCCACCATGTAACGAACAATCCAATGGGGCGTAAAAAGTTGGGTTGCGGCTGGAATATCTAGTGCTTTTACTTGACTTTTTGCCCCTATCACTTCATCTTTCTTTTCAGAAATATAAAATTGATATAACCAACCGATTATTTCTACATCCTGTTGGTCTTCCTCATCCGGTCGTTTCGCTTGCCAATCTTGTTCAGAAATATCATTAACTAAACGCCGCAATATCGAATCCTGATTTAATAAATTACCTGGCAAAAATAATGCCATATAATTCTTACTGCGGTCAAACAAAAACGGCAAACTTTCCGCCAATGCTTCACACTGACATAACAATAACCGACGATATAAAAACTCATCCGAGTTCGGTTCCCGACTGGCTAAATTCCGCCACTGATTTAAAACTTCTAAATTCAATCCGGGTAAATCTTCTAATTCTGCAATAGCGCTAACTTCCCGTAAAATATCGGGGTCAACAAACATAGATTCACTACTACTTAAAACCCGCCCAATATAACCGTTTACTTCCATGTAGCGCAAGGCAATTAAACGGTTAAACCAAGTATAAGCAATTTCATCAATTAAGGTTTCGACCGCTTCCCCTAATGTACTTTTGGGCATCAATTCTTTCAGATGTAGACACAATAATTCATATTGTTTTGCTTCCTCCGCATCTAAGGTTTGTCCCGCCACTAATAAACCCCCCGCAACGGTTTGAGGTTCTATCAATTCCTTGGAACTAATCCCATATAAATTAGCCCGGGCGGTCACTTGTTCCCGTAGATGGCGACGCGCCCAAATTGCGAAAGTTTTGATAGAGTTGCGGTTCATTTTTATTAAAAAAACTAACAGTAATTTTGAGCAAGTGTTTTTTGAAATTACACTTTATTTTAACACAGATTAATCAGTAACATCTCCAGGGTTTACGGGAGTAATTTCTACATAACGACGAAAATCATCAATATTAAAAGTTAAAATATGCGTTAAATTATGTATCAACATAGCAGCCACTAACCGAGCATCGTGAACATTAACACCTTTAACTTGATAAGTGCTGACTAACCTTTCCCATTCTGGATAAATAGCACTGGTATCCATTAATAAGGGAAACATCGTCTTTAATTTTGCCACTTCCTCTCTAGTTTCTGTAATTGAATATCCTAATCCATTTTTATCTTTAGGACGAGTGCAGACATTCCAAAACTCTATTAAGTTTTGCGGTGTAATATATAATTCTTCGCCTCGTTTTAATAATATACTAATCGCTGTAGTTGCACTAAAAAACATCGGATGGGAGGGTTCTGAACTCCTGAGCAAAATATTAGTATCTAGTAAATAAGACATTTAACCTCTGTCTCCATAAATGCTTTCTCTACTAATAGCTTCATCCGATAAAATGGGAGTATTCAAACGATGACTGTTAGCCCAGTTTAGAAAAACCTGAGCTTTTTCTTCCGGGTTAGCTACTTCATAAACAGGACGGTGTTGAATCTCAGTATTTAGATTTATTTTCCGGTTTAATAAATCCTTTTCTTCCGCCGTCAAAGACTGAATAATTTCAGCCAAAGATTCCACTAATTTAGTATTCATAACAATTTACCTCCAGAATTGATTTTAGCTATTAAATGGAGATCATCTCTATTCTAAACGATTTTGCTGAATTTCTTCTAGGATTAAGGTGCGTGATTATTAGTTTTGCTGCGGGGATTGTATAATTGTTAATAGAGATTAGTCAACCTGAGTAAACTTGATATCCTGATGTCTGCCAAGGATGTTTATCACGATATAGTTAAGGCAGCCCTGCAAAAAGAGGGTTGGCTGATTACCCATGACCCACTGGTGTTAGAGTTGTCTTCCGGTCGGCTAGAAGTTGATTTAGGCGCAGAGCAATTAATTGCTGCCGAGAAAGAAAGCTTTCAGATTGCTGTTGAAATCAAAAGCTTTTTATCCCCTTCTCTAACAACAGAATTTCATCATGCTTTAGGGCAGTTTCTTAACTATCGGGTCGCATTAAAGGTCAAACAGCCAAATCGGGTTCTTTTTTTAGCAGTTCCAATTAAAGTATATCGTAACTTTTTTTCTGGAGAATTAGCACAGTTGAGTGTTTCTGAATAC
Source organism: Planktothrix agardhii NIES-204 (assembly GCA_003609755.1). NCBI lineage: Bacteria > Bacillati > Cyanobacteriota > Cyanophyceae > Oscillatoriales > Microcoleaceae > Planktothrix > Planktothrix agardhii. Next base: position 18,619 of record AP017995.1, on the reverse strand, counting down.
CAGGTTAAGGTTCTCGTTTTCGATCCCGGACAAGAGGTGATTGTACAATGGCACAACTAGAACAATATCGTCAATTCATTCAACAATTACTTGCAGAACACAATAAGTATAAACCTTCTTACGGAGACATAGAGCAATTTACGATCATCGATACGCAAAATGACCATTATCAGTTAGTAACAGTTGGCTGGGAGGGCGATCGCCGTGTGTTTAGTTGCTTGATCCATATTGATATCAAGGGCGATAAAATTTGGATTCAGCATGATGGTACAGAAGTAGGGGTTGCCAATCAACTGATTGAGTTAGGAGTACCTAAACAAGCGATTGTCCTTGGGTTTCACGATCCCAATGCTCGGAAATTCACAGAATTTGCTGTGAACTAAAAAAAGAACTCAGCGAAAAATTCCACGAATATAAAAAAGCCCAATTAATTTCATTATTAAATGGAGAGAATCTCTATTCTATCCGCACCCGGCGGTTTTGCTCAATTTCTCCTAGTAATGCTCCTCGTAAAGCCCCTAAATAAGATTCTACATCCTCAGCCGTTTCTAAAACAGGTTTAGGAGCATATTTCACCACCTGCATTGCTACAATCGGATTAACTGAGTATGAACCTGTTTTTTCTCTAGCGCTGTTGATAATTTGAGCCGCCACTGCATCAATTTGTTGTCTAAACTTATTACCAAATCCCTGTAATTCACTTTGTCGCGCCATCACAGAATCAATATTAGTGACATTTTTAATCACAGAAATTGCCCTTTCAATCTCGGTAAAATACTGCCCCAAATCAATCTGTTGAGTAGGATAGGCATCTTGGACATATTTAACAAGCTCTTGTTTGATATTTTCAGAAAGTAAAATTGCTTGTTCAATTTGTCCCTGTAAAACCTCACGCACCTTATCTTTAACTGGCTGTAATAACATCGGTAATTGAGGAATTTTTGCCGTTGGGTCTGTCATTGATAAAATTTGACGTACTGTTTCCACTCGCTGCAATAAATCCCCATCTGTAATATAGCGTAACTCCAATTCTAAACTGTTCAAATCCTGTTTGGCTTGCTGAAATAGTTTAATTTGTGCAGTGAAAAAAGATTTAAGTTTTTGTTCATCTTCAACCCATTCTTCCAACTCATCCCGATGACTCCGAATTTCATTATAAAACGTTGCGGGACTTTCCTTTTTGATTAATTCGGTAATTAATTGTAAATTAGTTTCTAGCAGGTTAATAAAAGGTAATTCTTCAATTTTTGCCTGGTCTAACCAAGTCTTTAATTGTGTTTGTTTGCTTTTTAAATCTTGTTGATAAAGTTCAAATAATTTTAAAGCATCATTAGGAGGTGTATTTCCTAATAAATCATTAGCTAAATCCTTCGCGACTTTTAAACTAGCAGAATTAATTACTTCTCCTAAACGCACGGTATATTCAGTTAAACCTTTACGAGATCTCAACTTAGCAACTAACCCCGATTCTCTAAAATTAACAGTTGCTTGGGCGAGGCGTATTTCTAACTTCCCTGGATTAACTAATTCTGCCATTACCCCCAAAATATCGAATTCTGACCACCCATAGGGACGGGATTGAAATTTATCAATTAATGCTTTAATAGTGACTTGTCGATGGGTTCTCGCCTCATCGTTTAACCAAGTTAACATTTCACTTTGGGCGGCTACATTAAAAGGTTGTCCTGAAGTATTGAGTTCAAAATCTTCACGGGTAAAGGCAATATTCACTTGTGCTTCTGTTTCAAATTCACTTTCAACATAATTCAGTTTTTTATAAACATTATCAACCAGATATATTAATCCTTCTGTTAATACATTTTTCGGGTCACGGGTGCTAATTTCAACTTTACTTCCACAAGCAAATACATCAGCACGGGCAATTAAATCTTGTAAAGTTGTAGTAATGCGTTCTTTTCGCCGACTGTTTTCTTCACCCCGATTTGTTAGAATGGTTTGCACAGTGGGACTCAAATTACCACTATTTTTACGGCGGATATATTTATCTGTTTTTACCAGTTCGGTGAGTTCATCGAGTAGGGTTTGGTTATCCGGTAATCTAACTAAAACCTCTTCTCCTGAACCTGTACTGAGAATACAAGGAGTATCTTCTTGCAGTTGGCTATAACGGTCAGCATAAGGGGTAATAATATGGAGAGTTAAATCACTGGTTTGCTGTCCGTTGGTTTGGTCGTCTAACTTGCGATTAAAATCATATTGATGGCGGGAGTCGTAACGGAATTTCTTGTCGGTAAAGATAGACTCCCATACTAATTTTTGCAGTTCGGTGGTGACATCACTGGGGTCAATATCAGTATTTTTAATTTCCCGTCCGATATCTTGTTCTTCATAGGTGAGGAAATTATATTCATCCCCAATACGCTGAATTAAGGTTTGTTTTTCTAAACGACTTAAAGAAGCTTCTACTTTTTTTCTGAGATTTAATTTATCTTCATCAATATGAGTTAGACATAAAGTTGTTAAGTTATCTAAGTTCGCGCGAATTTCCTTAACATATTTAATCATAAATAAAGTTTTCAGCAAGTCAATATCAAAAGCTTGTAATTGATAATTTCGTTCAGCTTGGTCAATGACTTGACTAATGGTACTATCTAAAAATCCTTCTACGGCTAAATAGAAAGTATTGAAGGAAACTAATGCCCCTAATGTTTCATTAGCAACGGCTTTTGAAGCCAGTTGAAAGGCATCTAAGAGGGAACGTTCTCCTGATGCTAAATGTTTACCTGCCGCCCCCATAACCCGAATTACAGTAAAAACTTGTTGGAGTAAATTAAATTGATAAGGAATAAAAGGATAAGCGGAAACAAATTCTTCTACATGGCGATATCCTGGTAATTCAGCACAGTCAGCCGTAAAGGTAATTTGGTTTTTTAAGATAGCAACTTTTTGATGGTAGAGTGCTTTTAAACTTTGATTAGCTGCATCATTTTTATTTAATAACCGGAGTTTAATTACTTCATCGGTGTTGGCAGAAGATAAATTTAAAGGACGATTAAATCGACCGATAATTTTAGAGAAATCTTGCCCTTTAATCCGGTTTTTGGTAATTTCATCAATTGCTTCTTGGGATGTGACCACGACCCAAGCTCGTCCCTGACAATGAATTCCTAAGTCCTCAACAACTGTTTGCAAATTGAGCATCAAGTGGCTGTTATCTCCGACATATTGCCCGACTTCATCCACCATAAACAGTAAGCGATGGTGAGGGCTTTTTTGATCCAGATATTGCTTGACTAAAAGGGCAAATTTTTCAATACTCAGGCTATAATTTTGTTCGTTAAAATCCAGTAAGCAAGAGGCATCCTTTGCACTCATTCCCGTACTATTTTGTAAAGCAGAAATCATCTGCTCCTGATGGAATCCCCAAGCGTCTCGGTTATCTTTCCAGTCTAAGCCAGAAACTTCTTTAAATGCCTGCTGGAATGCTTCATACTTCCCTTGTTTATCTAATTTACGTTCAAATTCTGCCAGGGCTGGAACTGTGCCAAAATATCCTAAATGTTCATCAAAAACCTTTTGAAAAACTTTGACAATACTCTCTTTATCATTTTTGCTCGTTGCATCCGCTTTAGAATCAATATTAAATAAAATTACATCGGTAGAATTCTGTGCAGATTTAGTGATATTAGCGCGTAAAAAGGGATCGGGAACTCGGATTTGATCAAAATAATCTAAGGCTCGACGGTTCCCCAATTCTCGGTTATCGAGTAAATAAGATAGGATTTTTAGAAAGTGAGATTTCCCTGAACCAAAGAATCCAGAAATCCAAACTCCCATTTTATCCGTTGGGGTATCTAGTGCTGTTGTATAGCGCTCAAAAAAGGTGTGAAAATGTTTATCAAGTTCACGGGTAATTACATATTCTTCAAGTTCTTGCCGAATATTATCGTCGTCGAGTTGTCCTACTTTAATGACACCGTTGATATTACGGCGAATGTCTTTAAGGAATAATTCAGCAATATTCATGACGGGTGCTCCTGGCGGGGAATAAGCGGGAAAGCTCGATAGTAGTTATCGTCTTTAAAAATATTAAATAAGCGGAGTTCTTGACCATCGTATAAACCCGGAAAAAACATCACTAAGGGTATCCGATCTAAAACCGGATGTAAGTTGTTGAGAATAGTGTGCGAGCGCATCAATGGCCAACTCGCGCCGATTCCGGTTAACAGGACAAGCTGTTCATCCAGACTTAATTTTTTCTGGATATAATCAACGACCTGGGCAGGACGAACCAAGGGAGAGAGCGTTTTACTGAGGGTTGCACTACCTTTCGTCGCTTCTAAATCAAAGGCTTTCTGTAGAACCTGCCGTCCCTCCAAAATCTCCAAAATGGTCTGGTAGAGGTTAATCTCCACTACTTTTACCTGCATCTTTTAACAACCAATTGGCGGGGGTAGGATTTACTAAGTACCCACATCGGGTTTCTAAGGCATTAGCAGGTAGAGTTATCGTAAAAAGGCATGAGATAACAGCAGGTATAAGCAGTTTCTTTTTCATTCCTTTATTCCCTTAATCTTTAACTAAATATTTATTCAATTATAGGAAATTTAGTGAAACAAGCGCGAAGTTGTTATCAAACAATTATATTCTAGGAATTCAAAATCTTACCCAGTAAGGGTTACAAGTGTTAGCTTCCGTATATAGCAATCCTATTTGAGTTATCATATTTTTTCAAATTTAACCCTGACGGTAGGGGTAATTCATGAATTACCCCTACCACGATTGATTTAGGATTGCTATATCTACTGAAATCAAAAATATAAAGGCTCCAAAGTTCCGTAAATCTACTATTGATTAATGACTTTTAAAGATTTACAATTAGGGTTGAGCCTGCCCTACATCTTTACATCGCTGCTACTTGTTAACAATTCAAGATTTTGAATTGCTGAAGATTTTTGTGTCAAAAATTAAATCATTAAATAGGAGACAAAATGAGCGTTGCTAAACTATCTGCTTTAGGAATCGGTTGTTTGTGTTTAGCATTCAGCCAGCCTGTGCAAGCGTCCATGTTAACTTTAGGGAGTGCTTCTGGTGGTCAAGTCGTGAAACTGGATACTAATTCTATCCAACGCAACGGAAATACAGGAAGTTGGTGGTCAGGTTTTACCTATTATTTGGGAAATGAACGAATTGAAGCAAGCGCTCACTGTGGTCAGGGAATTTGGACAGTAGACGGTGAGAAATATTCGCCCCAGTCAGAAGCGACTCGAAATTTGCTCAGTGTTGTTTGTTCTGCGAGACACATTCGACCAGTAGAAGATTTTGGTTTTTCTTTGGTATTTGACCCCCCCTCTAATGTTCGATCTTCACCGGATGGCGCTGTTAAATGTACCTTGGAAAGTATGACTGTTATTTCAGTTTATGTTGAACCGAAAAATGGATGGTATTCTACACAAGCTTGCGGAGGTGGATGGATTCACGAAAGTCAAATTCGCGCTTTTAATTGATGATTATTCTGCATTGCTCTGAGCTTAGTTCTACAGAGGGATTTTTAGGATGTAAGTATTGAAGGCGCAAGTAAAACGGAAAAATCAATAGAGAAAAGTTGACTTTTGCTATTAATAGCTTCTAATCACAAAAGTCAACTTTTTTAGTGGTGTTGGGTTTTGCGATCGCTACGCCCGATCGCCTCCAACATTCAACCCCGTTCCCCTCTGTGGTTTCATGAGGAACTGGAGAAAGCAACTAAACAAGGTTGGATTCTATCTAGTTCCGATGTTGAGGCATTAATCGGAGTCAAACCCAAAGGAGAAATATTCAACCGGGGCGGGTGGGAGTTTGTTAGAGTGTAGTGCTGGTTGGAGACGCATTGGGAGTAACTCTTCCTGAAAAAAAATTTAACATAGCCAATTGCCACTTCTGATTTTTTCTATTATAATGGGGAAAAGTATTTTAAAATATTCACCCCAAAAACTGGGAAGCCTTGAACAAACGGCTTCCCAGTTTTTTTTATTTTCAAAGGAGGTCATCTTTAGCAAAAAGGTTATAACTATTTCACAAACAATCTCAAATTCTATTGAATTAATTGGCTATAAATTTTGCCAATTTTATTGAGCATTTTCATTTTTAGATTGTATTAAAAAAACAATTAAGAGGAATTAGCACCTGCCTTAATTGATGAAATTGAAAGCTTACATAAATTTCTAACGAATAAATGGTTTCGCCAACAAAAGGGTGATCGGGCAATTAATGAGTGCAGTTGGAAAGGGTATAAAAGTAGCCTACTGTGTTTTTTAGGATGGCTCAAAAACTGGAGGGAATTAGACGTTTCTGAGATAAAGATCCACTTAATGGCTAATCTGGTTTATCTTAAAGATTACATTGACTGGCACTTAATGGAAAAAGGAAATGGCTCCCGCCAAGCCTTGCAAATAGGTATCACAGCCTTGAATATCGCGAAATGGTTTTATGGCAAAAATTCAAAATTTTCCAACTATTCTGATTGCCCTCAAGTCTTAGAAATTCAAGAATTGAATCGTCAAATTTCAAGACTTCATAAAACAGATCGTCGGACAACCTCTGTAGCAGCCTTGAGTGAAAAGCTGTTGGAATTAGAGCAATGTCAAGAAATAGTTGAGTATTTACGCTGCTGCTGCGCCGAGCGAACCTCGGATGGCAATAAGCGTCCTGTTAATGCGATTATTGATTCTTGGCAAGACTATTTAATTGCTGCAATCCTGACCTATACTCCTGTACGGCAACGGGAAATTAGAGAATTAAAAATTGGTAAAAATTTACATCGCTGTCAAGATGGTTGGTGGGTAACGCTGAGTCCTGAAGAACATAAAACGGGAAGTCAAACCGGAAAAGGACGTGAGTATCCGCTTTTCCCTTGTCATTTGAAGGAGCGGTTGACCCACGATTTTGATTTTTATATTGAACACTGGAGACCTCAAGCAAACTTAAATCATGACTATCTGTTTTTTCGTGCTGGGAGCGTTAAAAATTTCAAAGTCCGTGGGCAACCGATCCCAGATTCTAATTATTTAGCAGGTTTAATTCCCAAGCTATTTTTTAAAATCAGTGGTTTAATTTATGGTGAAAAAAATGCGAAAAGTCCTACACCACACGATTTTCGTCGCATTTGTGCCACCTGGGTTTACAAATATGGTACACCGGAGGATATTAGTATTTATGCTGAGATTATGGGGCATTCAGTTGATGTATTTTCGTCAATTTATCAGCAATCTACAAGCCGAGATAAAACGGAAAAAGCTGAAGATTCTTTTTTACAAGTAAAGGCACGAGAAATTGAAAGGAAGCAGAAAAATCTCAAAAAAGCTATTCCTCATGTTGCCTCTAAACCCAATATTCCTGAATCGATTTTGAACATTTTAACACCTGAACAAAAACAAAAATTAATTGATCAAGGGTTACTTTAACAGGACTTACGCATCACCGCTATCAATAGTAGGGGTAATTCATGAATTACCCCTACATGGCGTAAAAATAGCGAAGCTGACACCAACCGCAAAGTAGCCAGTAAAAACCTTTCGGTGTATGAATTTGAGTGTCATAGTTGTAGGAGTTAGGTTGATGTTTGTCGCTTTTTAAAATAATGCCTTGAGCAAAGCCTAGCCTTTTTATAGGTGATTTTAGCCTTTAAACAAGTTTAATGTATTAAGCATATCTTGCACCTGATTATAGTCCTCAAGTTGATTGTTTTCTTGATAGATTATTCCCGCTTTATGGAGATCAATTAAAACAGGTTTTAAACCGATCTGTAGATAGCAAAAGGCTCTTTTTACATAAGCATTTGCATTCTGAGGATTAAGTTCAATAGTTTTGTTAGAATCTTCAATTGCCTTTTCATATTGATATAATTCTATATAAGCCAATCCTCGTTTATAATAGCTTGTAGAATGTTCTGGATTGATTTGAATACCTTTGGTAAAATCTTGAATCGCATTCTCATTCTGATTGAATTTCAGATAACAAAGACCTCGATTATAATAACTTCTAAAATCATTAGGATTGATTTGAATAGCTTTGGTAAAATCTTCTAAAGCTTGTTGATATTGATCCGAATTTAGATAACTAACTCCCCGATTGAAAAAAACTTTTTCATAGTCGGGTTTAAGTTCAATAGCTTTATTAAAATCAGCAATTGCTTGAGAATATTCTCCTAACCCTGAATAAGCTAACCCTCGATTACAAAAGGCTTTTTCATCCAAGGAATTAAGTTCTATTGCTTTATCTAAATCTGGTAAAGCTTGTGAATAGTTTCCCAGATTAGAGTAGGCGCCTCCTCTCCCTCTATAGGCATCCGCATTGCTGGGGTCTGCTTCAATTGCCTGACTATAATAATTAATAGATTCCTCCCATTTCATTTCGTTAAATAAATTCGATGCTACTTCCCGTAATTCTTCTGCATTCATGGTGGGTTTATCTCAATAAAATTAGGACAAAAAATTAGTTTTGTATCGGAAATGGTATTTTTAATCTACAAGCTTAATTTGACTTTCATGAATCCAACCATCTGCACCCTCGCAAGCTGGGGTTGGATACCAACCATTTACAGCGTTCCCACGAATCTGAACCGTTCTTTTGTCAGGGATCGTACATAGGACTTCGCCATTAGGGGAATATCTTACATTAGAAGGTGGATCATAAACAATCCAAGTTTTCTCTCTTGTACGTTGGCTTGGCTGACTCTGATTAGATTGACGAGATTGACTGTTGAATGCAATTCTACAGGCTGTAGATATAAGATTTTGTGTTGCTTGAGATTGAGGAGTATAGTGAGTTTCCCCTACAACCCAATATTTATTTCTACAGCTAATGCTTGCATCTATTCTTTCGTTATTCAGATAATATGTCGCAGTTATGAATAATCCAGTACCCGATGGTGTGCCTCTTGAGACAGAATTAGTATCGAGAGTAAGGGTTTCTCCGGTGGAAGCTGTGCCCAGAACTACCATTTCAGCTTGGGCAGGTTGCGAGACAAAAGGAGCTAGGAGAGCGATCGCTAAACCTATCAATCTAAATTTATTCACGAATTTTCCTCTAATAAATGTATGTATGGTAGTACAGAACTTGTAGTAAGTTAAAACGATTTCTTTAATAGGTTCGGTAAACCATACTTATCTATAGTTGTTGAATTATTCAATAAAACGTTAGATTGTATAACCTTGATATTTGGAAGCAAGCCTGTGGGTATCGCCCCGATTCTAAGCACCTGCAACTCATTGAAAACTTGATTTGGAAATCTGAACCTAACTCTGGCCATAACTCTGAACCAAATAATCAATAACAGAATAGCAAAACTTGATATTCTCAGGGATAGCGTTATTGTTGTTATGCTATGCAGGGACTCAAAAACACTTTTTCTGCTTTACTTGCCTCTCTCAAACCCAAATCCAACCAGCTTGAAATCGAAACCAATTCTACATCACACTCATAATCAGTACAAGTCTTACCATCGGAGCCAGTGGGGTAAGGCGCACAAACTAGATGAATAGTATTGACAGGATAAGCAATCGTTAATTCTGGACATAGTGTAGTTCAGATACTTTTTCTATTTTCCCCTATGAAGATTTAAAATTGTAGTTAGCTTTGTTTGAGAGAAAATATGAATATTTGTAAAGCCAGAGGGAAAGCCATTATCTTATTAATTGGATTTAGCTTGTTTCCTATTGCCACAATAATCTCACCAACTAATACTCTTATGGCTCCTGTTTTAGCTGCGGGCAAAAGTCTAATTGTTGATGGAAGCGGTAATTTCTTTGTTGATGGAGTAGGTGGAAAAGGGTTTTTACCTTACGAATGGGAAATTATAGATCCTGATGGAGTAAATTGCCGATATGAAGATAGACAAAATCCGGGGGGTTGGACTATTTATAATTATCCATCTAGTCAGGTTTATCCCAAGGGCCAGAGTTTTTCCGGCGTAGGTATTTTTTTAGATGATAGAGGTGATCCTTGGATCTGGGTTGGAACATCAGTTTCCCGACAACGATGTTGGGTTCGAGCCAATAACAGGTTAGTACGACCTATTAGACAGCTTTCCAGATAGGGGCGGGGGGCTTTCCCAGTTAGTTATGTAGATATTTAGAGCCATTGCAAATATCAAGCAACCAATCAATCAGGAGGGATGATGGAATTTTCTGAATTAGTAAAAATCAAACCAGGAACGATTTTATATGCAAGACTCCAACACACAATTCTTCAGAGAGACACTTTTGATCTTCTTCTTTGTGACATCCAAGAACTTTGCTTGAAGGTAAAATCAGTAATACTTTCTCCTTCAAGAAAACATTGTGTTTATATCGAGATTCTTTTTGATCCAATTCCTTTAAATCGTCAGATTAAAATTAAATCAACTACCATTCAAAGGATATGGATTGCTATAATTTCTAACTCTGAAATATCAATGGAAGGCGTAATTGAATGGGAAGAAGATGATAAAGAGCATCATTCAACTGTTCCTATTCTTTCAATTGAAAATGAGTTTTATTTTGACTAAATTCTTCTTGATAAAATACAGTAAATCGTTCAATTTGAGGCAAGTCTTGTTGTCTCTGACACATCTTATTGATATAGACTTCATTAGCCCAAGAAGGTTGCTGTCCAAATAGTCCTATTTTTTACCCTTGATAAAGTCTAAAACCGTCTCATAATCTGCACTTGGCAAGATGCGGGACGGGTTATAACTGGACAGTTTGGGTTTATCGGTAGAATCATTTAACGACGCTGGTATGGTTGCAAACTTCTTGCCAAAACTTGCGACAGGACACCCACAATCAAAACTTAAGATTTCTATAACTGTTCCCAGTCTCTCAGCAACATCGATAAGCTTTCGCTTTGCACCTTTAGCTAATAGGTTCGCCTCGGAAATATCAGGGGCTAATAGTTAGACGGTTGACCCTAACAGAATTTGCCAACCATCAGGGACGAAGTTAAACAGGCATTCCGTTTTGCTTTCCATTTTTTCCTTCACATAATTTTTCAACAGTTTCCTCTGACAGTCCCAAGGTCAAGGCAATCCTAAGCTTGTCTTGTTCGGTTGGTTTCTCCCCACTTACTAGAACACCAACTCGCTCTCTAAGCTTGGGGTTTTCCTCTAACCTGTCAATATTCCCTAGTAACAGTTCCCTAAACGAGCGATATAACGGTTTTGATTTTGTTTCCGGTGGTATTTTCCCTTTCTCCATTGCTTGTCTGATGATTTGCTCTACGAGGAACGATGCCAAGGATGTTGGTTTATTACGTTCGGCTTCTGCCCATCGGTCTAACGCTTCACCAATGGCAGGGGGGAGGGTTATGTTATACCGCTTTGATTTTGCATTCATTTCAATACTCTGTATCTACTTCTATTGTGAGGCTTTTAACCAAAAAGGAAAATATTTACATAAATCAGTGCTTGATTAGTAACTAATTTGTGTTATATTGCTAAACATAGCACCCTAGGACATCCCCTAGCAGGACTCCCGATAGAGCCATAGGACATTCCAGGGAAGCTATAGCACCTACCCTGAGAAGGCTTTACCGCTTCTCCCTGTCTGAACCTCGAAAACAGAACAGCCTAGCCACATCCTCAAAATAAGAGGCTCAACTGTGGAAAGCATTAACCATTTCAACTAACACAAAACTAATGGACATTATTGAACCGGAAATTATCCCAGAAGGGAGGCGGGTTAAGTTGTTCAAACTAGATGAACGCAAGGCAACCTATACACCCGTTGGGAAACTGGCAAAACAGCTTAAACGCAAGCCACAGACACTTAGAGAATGGATTAAATTATTGTTGATTTATTCTCCCGATATGTTCCAACATTATCGACCTAAGAAGGCTTACAACCCCTATATAGTCGAGTGGCTAACCCGAATTAACTCTTATGATTTATCGGAACCTGCAAGCGCACCTAGACCGGAAATCATAGAGGATTACGTTAAGTTAAACGCAACACTTTACACCTTCAAAACATTCACTGAGGAACTGCAAAATGAATACGAAACAGAAGTCCGAGCCAACGCTGCAAAAAGTACAATTTTTGATTCTGAAAAACTTGTCAAAATCGCTTAATGTTTCTGAATCAGAAATCTTAATCGCTATCAAACAAATGGGCTATGACCCCAACAAGATTCACGAGTCTTGGGAAGTTGCGATCGCACAACATCTCAAAGGAACTCACCCCCAAAAGCTAAACGGAACATCCCCAAAATCCGAAACACCGGAATCATTCAGTATTGAGGACTCAGAAGAGTTTATCGACTGGGAGGAAGTCGAGAATGAGTTAGGGGACGGCGCTTTAAGTTTGGTTGAGGAGTTGGGGTTGAATCAGGATGCTATTAGTAAATCGGATTTAGCGGCGCTCCGAGAATTAGCACTTTCTAATCCAGTTCATCAGAATTTAGCTGATCATATTGGGGCGGTGGGTTCCGTTCAGGAGGGATTAACTAATGAACATATCCGACAGGAATTTGAGAAGGGTTTAGCCATTGGTGAAGCGGGTTCAGTCGCTTTAATTACTGGGTTGTTACAGTCGCAACTAAACGGACTTGAACAAGCCTACAATCTCCAAACAGCAATTAATTCAGACTTTCAAAAAATTATCAATTCTCAACTTGAAAACCTAGGGAAAACTAACAAAGGAACCCCAGATAAAACTGTTCAGGACTTGGGGAAGCAAGCCACAAGCCACCAACAGAACAGCAAGAAATCATCAACAGTTCGGACTCAGAAAGTCGATGTAATGACTATCAAGAAATCATTGAACAAATAAACCAACTAAGAGAGACGGTCATCCTGCTAGAAAGCCGCCTCTCTAATCAATCCACCCATTACGAAGGATTAATTATGAAAGCGATTATATCACGATTCCAGCGCATCCTACGACAACTTGAGAGCATATCATCCAATCAATATGACGGTTTAGTTATGCAGTGTTTGGGAGGGTTTTAATATGGGAATTTTTGATGCTATTGGTAGAATATTCGGGGGAAGTAAAAATGATACTGCTACCGACCCCAAAATAGCAATTAAAGGGGATGTCTCACCTATCCCACAAAACCTAATCACCCCCGATTATAGACCACAGAACGGGGTTTATATTGCCACTTCTGCTGACCTTTTACGGGAATGGGAATCCAAGGGCTGGATGATTTCTAAAGATGATTTAGAAACGCTCAAAGCCATGCACAAAACCCTTGAAGGTTACGAGAAATTGTCTAAGGACTATGGCAAGGAATTGGGAGCTTTTAGTAGAACAGAAGCCAAATTAGTCGGGACTGTAACTAAAACTATCCCTAAAGTTGCAGGCGGTAATTTTGCCCAATATGCAGCTAATCAAAAGCTTAATTCTGATATGGATAAGATAGCTGTTGAGTATCAGAAAAACATCGCTCTAAGGCAAGCAGAAGCCCAACAACTGCAACAACAACTACAACAGCAAAAAGCACGAATACAAGAGCGTAAAGAACGCTTGAGAGGTGGCTAATGAGTCGATTTAGTCTTTACTTTGGAACAGGTTTAGCAAGTACAGGAACAGGACATTTTTTAAGTCTAGTTTCCCGTTCCGTCCCTAACTTTAGCTGGCTGTATTGGTCAGTTTTTTTGGCTTTAATTGTCGTTTGCTTAGTGCTTTGCACCCGAATAGGAAGGCAAATTTATTCAGGGCAGTTCGCAACTTCACCCAGTGTACTTTTAACAATTTCATCAATTACTTTAATTACATATTTAATGGGGGTGATTTGGGGATGGGGGTTTTAACATGGTTAGAGGATCATGAATCGGCAGTTAGTTCCCTGATTTGTTGCGGGGGCGGTGTTGTTGCCCTGAGTTGGTCAGTTGTAAACCCTGGACTAAACCCTTCTAGGTTTTATGCTTCAGGTTGTGCGGGGTTATTTGGGGCGGGGGCGATCGCCACTGCAATTAAAGGATTAAAGGAGGAGGAAAGGTCAATTATTCGACGGGACACTCAAGAGGAAATATTTGGCTTGTATCAAGTGGCGGAAATCCAAACTGTTCAAAATGTCTTGTTCCCACCTTCTCCCATGCCGCCAACTCCTGATATTTACAACCAATACTATCAAATGCAGTTAGGTCAAAACCCTGAACAGTTGGACTTCTACAACTGGGATGATTTAGCCGATGAAGCTTCTGGAATATTAGTTGGGGGGAACTCCGGCAGTGCCAAGACTTCACTCGCTGCTGGTTTTATTGTTGGAAAATTAACCGCCGTTACCCCTGCGGAAGTGATTGTACTTGACATTCACCAACAAAAAAATATCATCTGGCAACAGATGGGATTCCCCCGTATCGAGTCCGATGTTGAAACCATTTATCAGATTTTGTGCTGGTTGATTGAGGAAATTGAGCGGCGAAAACATCAAGACGGACACCCGATAATTGTCTGCCTGGATGAAATCAACGATACTCTGAGTGAATTGGAACAACTCGATATCGTAAGCCCCTTGCCTGGTAAACAAAAACGCAGAAATACCTTTATCTATGCCATCCGCAAACTTTCCAATGCCCGGAAGTTTGATATCTGTTTGTTGGGGCTCATGCAAAGCCACAATACAGAAGCCATAGGCATTGACGGGAAGTTTAGGAACAACTTTTTACTAATACTCTGTGGTGCTTCTGCTAGGGGAGAAGTTGACAATAAATGGAAACATGATGACCCTAGATTTTTACACATTAAAGATACAGCTTATTCGGCTGTAATTAGCGGTTCAAACCCTCTCCAGATAGCAGAACATCCCACCCATAAGCACCATGCTCAATACAAGAAAAAAGGTAATGCTCCGGCTAATTTGATTCAGCCTAGATTCCTTGATAAATCATCAATTCCGGTCTTTGAATCGGAACAATCAGAAGACTTTGATGAGGATTATCAACCCCGTCAACCTTCAAAACCTGAACCACATTTACCCCGATTTAATTTTGATAAACCCCCCTTAGATTCTGACTATCCCAACCTGTCTATAGAGCAAGCCAAAATAGTTCGATGGGTAGGCAAACAAGGGGGGAAGGTTAAGTTAAACGAGATGTTAAAAGGTTTGACAATTTCAAGTGATGGTGAGAGATGGACTAAGCAAAACTATCTCAATGCTTGCCGTTTCATTGCCGATAAAGGATATTTGTTGATGACAACTGAGGGGGAAACAATTTGGTTAGAATCTCCTACCCCGTCGTAAACCGTCGTAACGTCGTAACCCCGTCGTAACCCGTCGTAAAGGGCAGTACATGGGGGGTTATTTAACCTTACGACACCTACGACACTACGACAGTTTTATTAACTAACCCGGTTAAAATATGCAAACAATTAACATTACTCCGACAGCTTCAATACTGGATGAGAATAAACCTCCTAAATTGATACTCCTAAAAGGGATTGCGATCGCTACCATCAGCGTTAGTTTAATTGGGGGAATTATTCATGTAGTTAATAGTCGTCAAACTATCACCAAGTCATCTGCACAACAACCTAAACCCGATATTAGTAATCAGAAATTAATAACACTTACCCAACCATCGGAACAGCCCAAAGTTGTTGTGAAAAAACCAGAGAAGCCTATTGTTATTGAGGAAGGATCAGATGCTTGGTTTTGTCTTCAGAATAACGGCGGCTCCGGTTGCCTTGAGAGGGATAGATTTGCACCTAATTATAAAGTGATTGCACCGCCCAAGCCAGCTAAAACGTATGATGATTATTTGATTCAATATGGGGTTAGAGGTGATGTTTGTGGGAGATTTTTGAACGGTCAACCTAATTGTTTTTGATATACGGGAAAATATAAGAAACCTATAAGCTAAAACTACAATTTTGCTTTACTTCACAATTTTTGACTTGTAAAACCAGAGAGGATTATGCCAATAATTTGGGCAGATGGTGAATACATTTATCAAGTATCATTAGATACTTGTCCAAGACATTGCGTTGTTGTTGTAGTTAAACATTCCGCCCCGTATGTACGGAGGATTTTTTTACTTTTTAACAAGATTTTTCACAAGGGGTGGGGGGAGATAGCGATCGCTATCTCAACGGCCATCAAAATTGTTAAGGGGAAGCGGGAGTTAAATCAAAATGTTAAGTAAAAATCACCAAAAGAACACTAAATATAGTGGAAAATAAGATTTTTGTCAATCCCTGTCACTAAATATGGAATTGCTGTATTATTAAGAGAATGGCCTCACCCAACGCGAAGCACCTTTTTTCTTGAGGTTGAATTACAGTAAATAATTACTTGATTTGATTTTTTGTTGGGGAAAAACCTCAAGGAATCACTCACTTATGATGCTAGACTTCTAGCGCTGTAAGGGATAAAAGAGATCCTATGCTATTCTATTATTAGTTTTAGTTTTAGGCTTAGGGGAAGTTCTCCTTATCCCTACTCCAGAAACAAAAAACCCGCTTTCCAGGCGGGTGTCAAGAAAAATCCAATTTGGGCAGTTACGCCCCTATTAACAATGAATCATACAAGTTTTTCGACTAAATGTCTATGGGTTTTCCGATCTATCAATAATAAATTAGTTTTATGGTTCAACAACCATAAAACTATAACAGAGAATTTACAGAATGTAAACCGGAAAACTGTAGATTCTAATAAAAGCCAGCAACTCATTAGGATTCAAGGGGCTTGTGGTTCAAGGATTGCAGAAAATATAGGAGCGTTCGCGCTTGAATCCTATAGAAAACGAATAGCAGCCCCTATCGCGGCTCTGGATGCTGAAGATAAAGGATTTTGGGATTGGGCTGTTGCAAGGCAAATTCCCGTAACTAAAACCACGAATTCAGGTCGCGCCAACCATTTATTACATAGTGGTGTGGTGGCTGCTGTCGTTGGGGAAATTCCAACTAATTATTTTAAAGCTCAAGGGTTTGGTTAAATCCTTGAGCTTTTGTGTTTGTCGAAAATTTTTGCCAAAAGGAAAACTATGAATCACCAAAATTCTCCTTCCAACTCTTCCAACTCTTCCAATAATAACATGAAAACCCAAGATTTAATTGAAGCACTCAATAAATTACCCGACAACTTGGCATTAACTCCGGTATCCAACAAAGCCCCAAAAATCAAGAATTGGCAGAAAGGGGTTGACCGTGAAACCACAATCAAGGAAATCGAATCTGGTAGAGCCAACGGAATCGGATTAATCACCGGAATATTAAGCGGTTATGTTCTAGCTATTGATTGCGACGGCCCCACAGCCCACGAATTAGCAGAAAAATTGGGGGGATTGCCCTATACCGTTTCCTTTACATCTGGAAAGGAAGGGCGCGCCCAATATCTCTATTCAATTCCTAAGCTGTATCGGGAAACATTAAAAAATTTCACTCGAAAAGTTCTGGAAACGGGAACCAAGGAACAATTAGAACTCCGATACAACAGTATGCAATCCGTTCTACCACCCTCTGTTCATCCCGAAACCGGAGGATATATCTGGATTAATTCAACAGAAGATACACCCATTGCAGAATGCCCAATTTGGGTGATTGAACAAATTTTAAATAATGAAAATAAACCATCACCAAAACCTGATCAACTACCGATTAATTTTAATCAATTAAATCAATTAATTGAACATATCCCATTAATCCAATTGATCTCTGTTGGATATCGAGCAAATATAAGATCCGGATTGGGTTTTGAATGTGGACGTGACGATACAGGATTCAAAATTGCTTGCGATTTAATCGCAGCCGAAGAATGGGCAAAATCAAATAATATTAATTATTCTGATTCTGCTAAAGATTTATTCTTGGAATATTGCAACAATTGTGACTCCAAAGATTTCACCCCAAAAGACCATGAACGTATCTGGAAAAGTGCGAGTAATAGCAATCCCACTCCTTGCTTAAGTAGCGACAAATTAGAAAATTGCTATACAGCATGGTTGAACAAACAGGGTAAGAAATCATCAATAAACACCTCAAAAACCAACTATCAAACATCAGGAGATGCAGCGTTAAAACCTGAACAGCAATCAAATGTAATTCCCTTCCGCGTGCAACAACCCCAATTAAATATTGAGGGTATTGAGGATGAACTAAGGCATTTATTGGAACAAAACCTATCTAAGTCCAAACAGCAATTAAAAATCAATGAATTGGCTACAAAGGCTAATGTTCAACCGAGAGAATTACAGGAAATTTATAATAAAATCCAACAGGAGCAGGAGCAGGAACTAGATAATGATTCAATCAAACCCGAGCTTGATGAATTATTGGAGAATCAAAATCAATCCCTTGATACTTCCAAATATTTACCAGGGAACTTAAACAAAATTTCTGATTTTGCGACTCGCTTATGTTTACGGCCTGAGTTGGGGCTAACAATTTTCTATACAACAATTAGTTCACTACTAAAAGTTGGGTCAAAAATCCGCTTGTCCGATTACACGGATTTTGATCAACCAATGGGATTATATAGCGCGATTGTTGCCGAACCTTCCCAGAGGAAATCACCGTTAATAAATGCGATCGCAACCAAACCGCTTCGAGAACTCCAAAAAAAAGCCAAGGATGAATTCAAGGAGCAAATGAAGCAATATGAGCTTGACATGAAGGATTTTGAGCATGATGATTCCCTACCCGAGCCAATAAAGCCAACAATGAGACGCTATTACATTAACGGCGGTTCGGGGGCTGGG
>AP017994.1 GCA_003609755.1 Planktothrix agardhii NIES-204 | reverse complement strand
AGATAGAAAACCTCAACCGTTTGAGTAAATCATAAATCATAAATCGTAAATCATAAATCGTAAATCGTAAATCGTAAATCCCATGACTCAATCTCCACCCAAAAAAACCAAAGTCGGTGAACTGCGTCCAAGCCAAATTTTATTCACCTATGGAATTGGGGCGGTTGCCGATTTACCGAATCTTTCTGCAATGGTTATGGGACTAGAAGACTGGAATAGGAACCATACCATTGAACTCTCAGAAAATCGTCTTTTAGCCGCAGTTCGCAAAGAACTCGGACATCAAGTTAAACAACTGCTTTCACCTCCTATGCCTCCTGAAAGCTCTGACCCGTCTAACCCCTTTGATGAAGGCTCTAAAATCGGGATTCCTGTGGCTCCGTTTCCCACTTGGATGGTTTGTCCTCGCTGTCGATTATTAGCTCCTTTAGCCTCCCAATTATTTGAACTCAAAATTAATCCTTATCGCCCTAATGAAACCC
This sequence comes from Planktothrix agardhii NIES-204, assembly GCA_003609755.1. Lineage (NCBI taxonomy): Bacteria > Bacillati > Cyanobacteriota > Cyanophyceae > Oscillatoriales > Microcoleaceae > Planktothrix > Planktothrix agardhii. Next base: position 51,883 of record AP017994.1, on the reverse strand, counting down.
GTTATGTTCATAAGAATTGCTCCAAAACCAGTAAACCCCCTGCCGTTATTCCTGCCCGTTTTTTAGTTGCTTGTGAACGAGGACATTTAGATGATTTTCCCTGGTCTTATTTTGTTCATCACGGTCAAGCAGCCTGTCCAGGGCCTTTATATTTAGAAGAAAGAGGCGTTTCAGGGAACGTTACGGATATTTTTGTTCGGTGTAAAGGGTGTGACATTCCGCCCCGAAGTCTGTCCGATGCCTTTGGAGATTCGGGTAAAAAAAATATGCCCCGTTGTCGCGCTCATCACCCCCATCTTCGTAGCTTTGATGAAGATTGTAAAGAACAAATGAAAAGTATTTTATTAGGGGCTTCTAATAGTTGGTTTTCCATTACCTTATCCGCTCTTTCCATTCCCGTTGATTCCAATGTATTAGGGCAGTTAGTGGAACGCAATTTTAATGCTCTCAGTAAAGCAAATAGTCGAGAAATTCTACAAGCTATTTTAGCAGCAATGCAAGCAATGGGACAACTACAAGAATTTGCCAATAATTCCTTAGAAGATATTTGGAATACATTACAGCAACAACAACAAGGTTTAGAAACCAACGACAATGCACAGGATTTAAAAACTCCTGAATGGGAAGTTTTTTCAACCGCTAACCCCAGTAAAAATAATTCAGAATTTCAGTTAAGAACTGTCGCACCTCCCGTTGGATTTGAAGCGTATTTTGAACCCACCGTGTTAGTAGAACGACTAAGGGAAGTTCGGGCTTTAATTGGTTTTACCCGCATTCAATCTCCTGGGGATTTTGCGGATACGGGAGAAATTCCCCGGGAATATCGAGTTTCTATTAGTCGTAATCCTCCCACCTGGGTTCCCACGACAGAAGTTAAAGGGGAGGGAATTTTTTTGCGTTTTCAAGAATCTTTTTTACAAGAATGGGAACAACGTCCGGGTATCCGCAAACATGAAATTTTAACCCGTGAAGCCCATAAAAATTGGCTTAATAGTCGAAATTTAGATCCTGATAAAATTCATTCTCCCTCCATTCGTTATTTATTAATTCATTCCTTCTCTCACACCTTAATGCGTCAATTGTCAATTGAATGTGGTTATAATGCAGCCAGTCTTAGAGAACGGATCTACTCCAAACCCCCAGAAGACGAGAATGGCCCTCAAGCCGGATTATTAATTTATACAGCAACTCCTGATAGTGAAGGCACATTAGGGGGATTAGTCCATTTAGGTGAACCGAAAACCCTAGGACACCACATCAGTCAAGCCTTAGAGCAAATGCGTTTATGTGCTTCAGATCCCCTCTGTGCTGAACATAAGCCAATGGAGGGAACTCCGACCTTACATTGGGCTGCCTGCCATGCCTGTTTATTTGCCCCTGAAACCTCTTGTGAACGGGGAAATCAATTTTTAGATAGAACGGTATTGGTTTCGACCCTTGAACGGGATGATTTAGCTTTTTTTGAGTAAAAACTTGTGAATCGTCAACTGTTAGAAAAAATTTATCAGGTGGCTCAAGAATTACCGCCTCTGGTGTTAAACTCTGTCATTCATTCTTTGGGAGAGCAAGTTTTTGATTCCCATTATCCGTTCATTGATCAAATTTTAAATCAACTTTCTAATCCAATGTTTCGCCGTTTAGTGGGTGAATTGTTTACCCTTTGGCAACAAAATCAATCGGATTGGGATAGTCGTGCGATCGCATCTGCGTTAATGGCTTCAGCTTATTCGATTCAAACCTCTCAACAATCCTTAGCAGCCGAATTAGTTTGGACAGGCCCACCCACTTTAGGGATTCCAGTTCGACGGACAGATCAAGTCTTATTACAATTGATTCGAGACACCCAACAACAATTAATTATTATTAGTTTTGCGGTTTATAAAATCCCAGAAATTGCCGAAGCTTTATTAGAAGCCTTAGAGCGAGGAATTCAATTAAAAATTATTTTAGAAACTACTCAAGCAGAAGGGGGTAAGATGTCTTTTAAAGGAACAACCGCATTGGGGCAGAAAATCCTTAGAGACGCGCAAGTTTTTCTTTGGCCTGTAGAAAAGCGGCTTCATGATCCGCAGGGACGTTATGGTTCTTTACATATTAAAAGTGTGATTTCGGATCAGAAATATTTATTTATTACCAGTGCCAATCTCACCGAATATGCTTTGACCTTGAATATGGAAATGGGAGTATTACTCAAAAGTCCAGCCTTAGCCTCTCAAGTCACTGATCTAATTTATCACCTAATTCATCAAGAAGTTTTAGTAAAATTATAGTTTATATTAAAAAATAAGGATTCTAAGACCCCGATTAATTCAGCTATTTTTATTCCTGACTTAAAGGGGTAAAAATAGCGAAAGCGACCTGCAATTATAAATCCCCAAACCCGCAACTATAATATAATTGTGTTCCAACCCACATTCCGCAGATATTTAAGTCAATTTAATTTTCAACTAAATTGTTCTAAATAAAAGCCCAAATGATTGCCATGTAATAATTTGGACTATTTTTAATGTAGAATCCCACATTCCGCAGATATTTAAGTCAATTTAATTTTCAACTAAATTGTTCTAAATAAAAGCCCAAATGATTGCCATGTAATAATTTGGACTATTTTTAATGTAGAATAATAATTGCAGTAACTGAACCAATAAAAAGATGAAAAACCCCCTAGAAGCGATAGAAATCGTAAATTTAGACCATTTAGGAATAGTAGCAGGGATAATAGATGAGATGGAATTAGTAGAAGAAGTGAATAAAAAAGTGGGATTAAGAGGAAAAGAAGCCATAAGCCCAGGACAGGTAATGAAAGCAATGATTTTGAATGGATTAGGATTTTTGAGCGCGCCACTGTACCTATTCGAGAACTTTTTCATTGGGAAAGCAACAGAACATTTAATAGGAGAAGGAGTAACAGCAGAGCAACTAAATGATGACAGAATCGGGAGAGCATTAGATAAATATTATGAAGTAGGAACAACAAATCTATTCACAGCAATAGCCCTAAAAGCCGCCCAAAAATTCCAAGTAGAAAAGGAAAGCGTACACCTAGATAGCAGTTCGATATCAGTAGAGGGAGAATACAAAAGTAAAGAAGAAGAAAATCAGGAAATAGAAGAAGAAATGAAAGCCATAAAAATAGTGCATGGATACTCAAGAGATAAAAGACCAGATCTGAAACAATTTATAATAGATATGGTAGTAAGCGGAGACGGAGATGTGCCATTATATCTAAAAATAGATGACGGAAACGCCGATGATAAAAGCGTATTTGTAGAAAGACTAAAAGAATTTAAAAAGCAATGGACATTTGAAGGAATATGTGTAGCAGACAGTGCATTATACACAGCAGAGAATATAGGAGCAATGGCAGGAATGAAATGGATAACAAGAGTACCATTAAGTATAAAAGAAGCGCAAAATAAGATTGTAGAGATAGAAGAGGAAGAATGGGAGCAGAGTCAAATAAAAGGATATAGAATAGCAACGAAATCAAGTGAGTACGCAAACATAAAACAAAGATGGTTAGTAGTAGAAAGTGAAGCCAGGAAAAAAGCAGCCCTAAAAAAAATATCAGAGCAAGTAGAAAAACAGTTAGAGAACGCCAAAGCATCACTGCGGAAGCTATTGAAACAAGAGTATGCTTGCATAGCGGATGCAGAGATTGGGATAAAAATGTTATCAGATTCGTGGAAATATCACGAAATAAAAGAAATAAAATGCACAGAAAAAGCCAGTAAAAAAAGCCAAAGTAAAACAGAAAAAGGGAATCAAGAAAAGACAATAGTTTATCAAGTAACAGGAGAGATAGAACCTAGAGAATCAGTGATAGAAGCGGAAAAAATCAAAGCCGGAAGATTTATATTAGCGACAAATATATTAGACAAGAAAGAGGTGAGTAATGAAAAGCTATTAGCCGAATATAAAGCGCAGCAAAGTAACGAGAGAGGATTTAGATTTTTAAAAGATCCGTTATTTTTCACAGCAAGTGTATTCGTGAAAAAACCAGAGAGAGTGGAAGCAATAGCGATGATAATGGGATTGTGCTTGTTAGTGTATAACCTAGCTCAAAGAAAATTGAGAAAACAATTAGAAACAGCCCAAGAAGGGGTGAGGAATCAGGTCAAGAAAATCACGAATAAACCGACAATGCGGTGGATATTTCAAATGTTTCAAGCGGTACATTTAGTCAGGATAAATGGGGAGAAACAAGTGAGTAACTTAACCCAAGAACGTCAAGAAATATTGCAGCATTTAGGGAAAGATTGCTGTCAATACTATTTAATGATTCCTGGGGGATAAAGATTAAAAGAAAGGGGGAAATAGTTGTAAAAAATCTAAGTTATGAGTCAAGATGAGAACTCTTGGCTGAAAAGAATTTGGTGATAAAATACAAATATATTAAAAAAATGGAGTTCTATTTCTATTAAAAAATAGTAATTATTTATGTTTAGTTAAATAGCGGTAAACTAGCTATATAATTTGATAGTAAAGCCTCGGAAGTTCACCGAAAAATTGGAATAGGTTTCTATTTTTTAGAATTAGTGGAAAATTTGACCCCTATCTGCGGAATGTGGGTTGCAAATAATTTGGTTTGTTTACAGATAATTTGGTTTCATTTGCAAATAATTTGGTTTTGAGCCCCCCTTATTTGCAGATAATGTGGTTTCAAAATTGCCTTGTTTGCAGTTTGAAGCGTTTATGTTTGCAGTTCGCTACAGGTATTGCGGTCGTAGCCCCATTTGTTGAGATAACGATTGACGGTGGTTGGTTTGAGCAAACCTACTGGCACGGTGACATGACCATCTGGTGTGTTGATGCCATCTTCTTCCAATAAGCGAATTGCTTGCACGGTAGATAAATGGCGACCTTTACGGTTAGATGTGCGTATTTTAATGGCAGCAATGATTTCGCAATATCGCTCCAGAGTTGCTTTGGGAGTTACACGCGGGACATCACAATCAGCGCGACGTACTGGGCGAATTCCATTGCCTTCTCGCAGTGTTCGATACACCGTATCTTCGGAAATGCCATACAGTTGCGCTATTTCTTGGACTAATACCCGACGGGATGGACTGCGCGGTGGTAGTTGGTCTAAGCGGCGACGTAGATCTACGATGGCATCAATTGGTATTTGTTTCTTGGGCATCCTATGATTTCTCCACTAATTTATCGGGGCGGGGGTGGAGATGTTTCCGTGACAACCAATCGTAGAGAGTCGAAGGTGAACAATCGACCAGTTTGGCAATTGAGCGTTTGCTAATCCCTTTGGCTAGATAGCTGCGAATTTCTGCTTCCCTTGTGTCCAGTTTTAAATGTGCAGATTGTCTTCCTTTAGGTCGTCCCAACGTTTTTCCCTCGGCTTTACGCTTGGCTAGGGCTTCGGTTGTTCTCAGTACAATCAATTCCCGTTCGATTTCTGCTGCCAAGCCCAAAACTGTTGCTGTAATTCGGCTTTGCATGGAGTCATCCAGTACCATTCCTTGTTTGGCGATATGGACGTTGATTCCTCGACGCACACAGCACTCCAGCATTTCTAAGACTTGTAGGGTGGAGCGTGCCATCCGACTCACTTCTGAAAAAATGACTATATCGGATTCTTGCGCTGTTTGATTCAGTAGTTGTCCTACACCTCGCTCTAACCATTTCTCCCGCCCAGAAATTGTGTCCTCTATAAACTGGATGGGACTCAAACCATGAGTGTTGGCATACTCTAAAATGCCATGTCGTTGGTTGTGTACGTCTTGTTTGTCGCTGGAGACCCTTAAATAAGCATAAATAGCCATATCCCTACAAGAGTCGGTAAAAACCGCTTTATAGATTTAATTGAACGGTATTAGTCCAAATTAAACCACGAAAAGCGTACATATATGTCCGGTGTAAAAGTTCGTATAAATTGGACACTCTGGAGGCGACAAATGCTGTAATCCAACCTCTGCAATGGTTACAGCTTATTGGCAAATAATGTGGTTTCATTTGCAATTATTGTGGTTTGTTTGCAGTGAATGTGGTTTCATTTGCAATTATTGTGGTTTGGAGACCCCCCTTATTTGCAGTTAATGTGGTTTGAAAATTGACTTGTTTGCGGTTTGAAACGTTTATGTTTGCAGTTCGCTACAGCTAAGACAATTGCTGCTGAATGGAAATTACCTTTATTAAGATTAGACGTTGGGCGGTTATTTGGTGGGATTGTTGGGGAAAGTGAGTCGCGGGTCAGACAGGTAATTAAATTAGCAGAAGCTATCGCGCCCGTGGTGCTTTTCATAGATGAAATTGATAAATCATTCTCAAATAATCAATCAGATGGGGATTCAGGCACAAGTAAGCGGGTATTTGCAACCTTATTAAGATGGTTAGCCGAAAAGACCGCTCCGGTATTTGTAGTGGCTACTGCCAACAATGTTGAACTTTTGCCTGCTGAATTTATTAGAAAAGGCAGATTTGATGAATTATTCTGGTTAAGTTTACCGACTCAATCAGAACGGGAACAAATCTTTAAAGTCCACTTAAACCGTTTAAGACCCTTCGACTCCGCTCAGGAGAGCCCTAATCAAGAATCCAATCAATTCAACTTTGAATTATTAGCGTCGGGTTCTAAAGATTTTTCCGGTGCTGAAATTGAGCAAGTAATTTATGATGCGATGCAATTTGGATTTAGTCAAAACCGAGAATTTACAACTGAGGATATTTTAGATTCAATTGCAGATTGTATTCCTTTAGCTAAAATTGCCAGTCATCAGATTGAAGCCTTAAAAGATTGGGCCAGTCGGAGTGGGGCGAAATCTGCTTCTCTATCTATTTGCTACCGCTTTTAGAAGTTGATTATCAAGAGGATTTCATTTAATGAACAAATCAATTAAAGCCAAAGCATTTTATTCAAGGAGAACAGCAACTAAAGAACTAATTTCTCTAATTCAGGAATTGGAAAATCATCTAAATTGGATGATAGAAAATGATCAAACCTTAGAAACTTTAGAAGAAAATATTGTTGATTCATTCAATAATATTCAACAAATATTTGATGAACTCACTAACTAAAACTATGCAAGTAGTTAAACCCCAAACAGCTAACTGGAAACCACCAAAAAATTTACCTCAGAATTGGAGAACTATTAGATTATCTGAAATTGAACAACAACCTTATGGCGTTTATCGGAGTCGAAATGGTCTAGCAGTCATAATAAGTTGCTGTCGTTACGAAGATAACAAAAACTGGATTCATTTAAGTATCTCTCGAAAAGACAAGCTCCCTTCTTGGTCGGAATTTGTTCAGGTCAAAGAGATTTTCCTTGGTAAAGAATCGACAGCAATTCAAGTAATTCCCCCTCGTTCACAGTGGGTAAATGATCATCCATTCTGTTTGCATCTTTGGCAATGTTTAGATGAAACTTCAATCCCTGATTTTCGCATAGAGGGAACGATTTAATTAGCTACCGCTTGATGATTTTAGTTATTTTTAGGAGAAAACAAATGCAAGCATTAACAATACATCAACCTTGGGCTAGTCTCTTAGTCAAAGGAAAGAAACAATTTGAAACCCGTAGTTGGCAACGGAATTATAGAGGAAAACTAGCAATTCATGTAGGGAAAGAACCGTTGAGTCCCTTAGAAGATTATATTGATATTCTTTTCGCTCTGAAAGGGACTTTCAGCTTTGATGAAACTTATTTCAACTCAACATTCGGGAAAATCATTGCCATTGCCACTCTCAAAGACATTCATTTGATGACAAAAGAACTGATTAATAAACAATCACATCTTGAGCGAGTGTCTGGGTATTGGGCACCTGGACTTTATGCTTGGGAACTCACGAACATTAAGCGACTTCCTAACCCAATTGCGGCACGGGGAATGCCTGGATTATGGACTGTTCCCGATAACATTTATGTTCAAATTCAACAACAATTAGGAAACTAGACATGAATAAAGAATTTATTAACTTACAACTTTTCAATCTCTCTCAAAATCTCTTAGAAATAGTCGGGCTTCCGCCTAGAGGTTGTAATTGTAAAAAGTGTGAATCTGGAATGATATTTGAGTGTTACCGATGTCAAAAACTTGTTCCTTGGTGTCATGGCGCAACTGATGATTACCTTGACTGGTGTAATTCCTGTGTAGCTGATTACATGAGAACTGAAGGATTTTCTGAAGACTAAAAGTTAATTAATCCCTTAATCAAATCAAGTAATTAATTAGGGGATTACTACCTAACAATTCTCAGTATTTAATTAGGAGAAACCAATGCAATATTACAAAGTCGAATTTACCATCAATCCCGATGGCACAATCACTGAAAAAGTTCTCAATGGTTCTGGCAGTAGTTGTACTGAACTTACTAAGGATTTAGAACTTGGAGAAGTCAAATCTCAACAACTTTTACCTGAATATCAAGAACAAAACCTAATTAATCAAGAACAAGAGGATAATTTATGGCAAGGATTTTAGTTTTGTTGATTCCAACTCTTTTTCTAATTACGATGTTGCTTCTCAAACATCAATTCTATCTAAACTAAAATCATTAACTCAGGAGTAAATTATGTCACATCTAACAACTATCAAAACCTCAATCAAAAGCCATGTTATCCTTGAACGAGTTCTCCATAAATTACTACAATCCCAACTTGATATTCTAACCGGAGCAACTCTCGAAACCAATAGCATTATCAAGGATTATTATGGCAATAGCACAATAGCAGACTTTGTTATTCGACGACCAAGGCATAACTATAATTTAGGATTCAAGCTCAATTCTCAAGGAGAATATGAATTTATTTCCGATAACGATGCTTGGGGGAAAACTAAATTTATGGAGGCTTTATTACCGATGTATGCAAGGGAAAATACAATTTATCAACTACTAGCTCAAGGATTTGAGATTGAATCCCAAACTGAGAATGATGGAACTATTAAGATTGTTGCTGGTAAATGGAGCTAAAACCAATAATATTAAGGATAAAAGTCTTCAGGATTCTGAGGGCTTTTTTTTATTGTGATTTATTATTGTCAAAAATAAAATATTGTAGTATGATAGAAGTACAGTTGTTATTTTGAATTAAAATGGTTTCACAAATTACGGCTAAGTTAGCAGTTTCGACACTAAAAGATGCAGTTTCAGATTTTAACTTTTGGGGAGAATCAGAATCGGATAGTCCGTTAGCAATTAAGCGCTCAAAGACCCCGTTAGATGATAAAAAAGTTCTAAGTTTAGATGCCGCAGCCCGGAAAAAAGCTGTTGGAGTAGAAGGGTATAAACCCCCGGAGCGGACTGTTCGAGTGATGGGTTTGAAAGAAACATTTTCCCCATTAGTTCAGCAAGCCCTAACTGAATTTCAAGCCGGAGCAACTGCGGTAATCGGAGGAGCCGGAATTGAAACTTTAGAAGTCACGGCAGAATCCTCGGAATATTACATCCAACTGTACTCGCTCTTTAAATTGTTAGATACTCCTAGAGTTTTGTACGTTGAAGATACGGGAACTTCCCCTGACCCCTATACCGGATTATTCATTACGGGACTAAGTAGTGATGGTGAAACAATTTATGCACAAGCCTTGTTAACTCAAACTTAATTTCTTGTCTCTCCCTTTCTAAAGTTTTGGCATTAAAAAAAGACTATGGATCAGCCCATCCTAGTCTTTTTTTATGGACTTAATTTCGGGGACTTAATTTCGGGGATTCAGGAAAATAAGTATTTTAATTTGGGGACTTCAGAAGCAGATTTCCAACCGTCTTGTCCCTCAGTCCAAACTAGGGTATCGGGGGTGATTTGCCATTTTAATTCCGATTCAGAAATTGGGATAGCAACCCCATCTTTAACAATGTGCCAAATCCTATTTGATACTGCTGCTGGTACTGGCGGGGGTACAGATTCCGGAGCGGTTAGAGTCGGGGGAATAGTTGGGGGAGCAGGGGTAGTTGGGGTAGTTGGAGGAGTTGGGGTAGAATCAGAATCCTGAATAGATTTTTCAAAACTATCAAAGAACCGGACACGGGGTTTAGTTCGGGGTTTAGCGATAATTGATTCTCCAGTGCGCGGATTCCGAGCTTGTCGTTCACCTAGTTCTTTAGGGTAAAAGACTCCAAAATCAACGATTTTAACTTCGTTGCCTGCCCGTAGTTCTAATTGAACAAATTTAATCAAGCCCTCGATAACTGATTCAACTGTAGTTCCACTTAATCCAGTTATTTTTTCAATGTAAGTGGTGTCTAACATTAACATTTGTTAATTGTGCTTAGATTGTGGTTATTAATTCGATTGTAATTGTATTTACTAAAATGGTCAACCACCCAACTTTCACAGATTTTGGGGATGAAGAAAAAACTAGACGATAGGGAAAAGCTAAGTGAATCTAAAATGTTTAAATGTTCAGATGTTTAAATGTTTAAATATCTGAATGTTCAGATAACCAATTATCAACGAGTTGTTCAATGATTTGACTCATTTCCTCACCGTCTATTGTGGCTTGGGTTTTGAGCTTCCGGTGCAGTTCGCGTGGAAGGTAAATAGTGGTTCGGACATAGTTGGGGTCTTTGCTTTTGCTGAGTTTGTCCGCACCGGATAAATCGTCTGGGGGTGTTGTGGCATCTTTGCCTTTGGCGACATTAAACAAATTATCAAAACGGCTCATGGTAAAATCTCCCGTCCAACTTGTTGATAACATTGCCATGCGGCTTTGGAATAGGCATCATTGACCTGATTAACAGAAATACCTTCTAAGGCGGCTTTCTGAAATACTGCCAACCGTCTAATCCCTCCTTGAAAAATTGGAAGTCCGGCTTTTTCTATAGCGAGTCGGGCTTCAGAGCCACTACGATTCGGTTTGGGGGGAATCACAGTCAAAAGGATTTTATAATTACTCTGAAGACTATGCAGAGCATCGACCATTTGTAAGGTAGCTCGGATTGCTAAAGCATCGGGAGAAGTGGGGAGCACCAGTAAATCACATCCTTCCGCAATCGTTTTTAAGTCTTCGGGATTGGGTCGGGCTGGTGTATCAATCACAATATGCTCAAATTGTCTGGCAAACTTGACCCCTTGTTTCTCATCCACAACTTTCACAGGCAATGTCCCCCGACTAGCCCAGTCCAAAGCACTGCGGTTTAAATCTCCATCCACTAACAGAGTGTCGGCTTTGCTTTGTAGATAAACTGCTAAATGCAGGGCTGTGGTAGACTTCCCTACTCCCCCTTTAAAAGAGGCTATTGTTATAATCATCTGGACATCTGAATGTTTAAACATTTCAAAGGCAGCAAATCACTAGATCTGCTGTCCTTATTTTATCGGCTTCTGACCGTTTAAATGCTTAGATGTTTAAATGTTTAGATGTAAAGATGTTTAAATGTTTAATCAATTCCCAAAACGGGATAGGTATTTTGTTACAAAACTTTACGTCGTGCTAAATTTTGCGCGTATCTTGTCTTTACCCCTACAAGGTGTGAATTCAATCATGGCTATCAATGATCACATTTCACAAATTCATGTTCTTATTGAGTATTTTGAAGGGTTGGAGAATAGCGATCGCCATTAATCCCAGGAATCAAATTCGTAAATTTCACAGAAGCCTTCTGGGTTGGTAATGAAAGCCAACGCCATTAACGATGTTGAATCACCGCCGTAAATATCGCATAGCCATTTGGCTTGTACCTTGTTTTTAGCTGCGATGATTTTTGGCATCAAGCCAGCGATATCCTCTACAGTCGCTCGATGGAATTCATCAGTATTCATAATGTCGTCCCGTGAGATATAACCATCCTTTCTATGTGTCTGCCACATATTGTTAGGGATATCCCATCTCGTAATCTGATGCGGGTTCCCAGCTTTGTCGAATAGGATATCGCCTACTTTTAGTTTGTCAAAGTCTATTGGTTCGGGTTGTATACCCGAACCGCAAACTGTAGAGGATTTAAGAACTGTAGATGCAACTGTAGAGGAAACTGTAGATGAACTTTTTCCGCTATCACAAGGGTTGCAGCCATTTGTAGATGTTGTAGAGGTTTTTTTACCATCTACAGTTTCATTGACAAAAACTTGAACATCTACATATTGGGTTGCTTCATCCCTGTTGTTAGTTTGTTTAGATTTCAAATCATTTTTTTGATTTTCCTCTACAACATCTACAGTTGTCTGAAACCCGTATGGTTGTAGGATTTTTTCATCTACAGTTTCATCTACAGTTCCTCTACAGTCATCTACAGTTCCTCTACAGTTTTCAAAATCCTCTACAGTTTTAGATTTTTGGGATTGGGATGAGAATTTTAACCGTGAACCGGAACCCTCAAGGAAACCATGGCCCATCCCAACCAATTGGGTAAACATACCTCTAATATCGTCAGGAGTTGATTTTTTAAAACTCCAATCAAATTGTTTAACGTCCCGTGCCGTGATTTGGTTTTGACGTTTTAAAGCCAACTCTAAGATTTTTACTAATTGGGGTGCTAACTCATCACCACACCCCGCATAGAGGTTTTGAGCTTCCTTAAAATAAAACTTAGCTAACTTAGCGGCTTTAATTAGCGTCCCCTTCTCTACAATGGGGTCAACAACTTGGCCAGAAGCAACCCGCTCTACAACATGAATCAACGCTGCGAAACGTCCTATTTTGCCGGGCATTTTTCCCCATAACGCGGCTAAGGCTTGGCTTTTGGCTTTGATGCGGTACGTCTCACATTTATTATTGAGAATCTCAAAATGCTTTTTAGCTTCGGGGGATAATCGCAAATCCAGTTGAGGTAGCTCTGAGATTTTTTCGTAGGTGCTAGTAATCAGGGGGAGTAAATCAAGCGAGCCAGGGGGATTTTCCGGGATCAGAAAAGGAACAGTTGGTTGATTAACAAAATTAAACCGTGAATGACCGCCGTTGTCGTCGGAACCGTCATTAAATTCCCTGATCACTTTGGGTTGGATACCCCCTAGTATTGAAACTAGGCACTCATCAAAATCAGAAGCTAGACTGTCCTTTAATGCGTCTATTTTTCCAAAGCCGTCGTAATAGGAAAGTAGATCCTCCGTTTGGCCAATGTTATAGGATTTCTTCTGGGATTTAAAATGGCCAGAGATTTCATCTGATAAAATTGCCAATCCCCAACTATTTTTTGATTGAGCATTGATTAAATCTCTCATCCCGGCACCTGAACCGCTATTAATGTAATAGCGTCTCATTGTTGGCTTTATTGGCTCGGGTAGGGAATCATCATGCTCAAAATCCTTCATGTCAAGCTCATATTGCTTCATTTGCTCCTTGAATTCATCCTTGGCTTTTTTTTGGAGTTCTCGGAGCGGTTTGGTTGCGATCGCATTTATTAACGGTGATTTCCTCTGGGAAGGTTCGGCAACAATCGCGCTATATAATCCCATTGGTTGATCAAAATCCGTGTAATCGGACAAGCGGATTTTTGACCCTACTTTTAGTAGTGAACTAATTGTTGTATAGAGAATTGTTAGCCCCAACTCAGGCCGTAAACATAAGCGAGTCGCAAAATCAGAAATTTTGTTTAAGTTCCCTGGTAAATATTTGGAAGTATCAAGGGATTGATTTTGATTCTCCAATAATTCATCAAGCTCGGGTTTGATTGAATCATTATCTAGTTCCTGCTCCTGCTCCTGTTGGATTTTATTATAAATTTCCTGTAATTCTCTCGGTTGAACATTAGCCTTTGTAGCCAATTCATTGATTTTTAATTGCTGTTTGGACTTAGATAGGTTTTGTTCCAATAAATGCCTTAGTTCATCCTCAATATCCTCAATATTTAATTGGGGTTGTTGCACGCGGAAGGGAATTACATTTGATTGCTGTTCAGGTTTTAACGCTGCATCTCCTGATGTTTGATAGTTGGGTTTTGAGGTGTTTATTGATTTTCTAGTCCAAGCCTTGTAGCAATTCTCTAATTTGTCATCGCTTAGGCAAGGAGTGGGATTGCTTTTAATTGCGCTGTTCCAAATCGCCTCACGCTCCTTATCGTTAATACTAGGATTGCAGTGATCGCAATATTCATCAAATAAATCTCTTGCAGAATCACTGTAAGAAATTCCTAAATATTGAAGCCGTGATTCAGTCCCTATAACATCCCTAGCTAATTCCGCTCCGTTGCTATTCCTTCCCCCTTGACTTGTGCCACTGGCTACCCACTCCCGATGTTCACGACTCAGACATTGAATTAAAGGTATCGGGTCTTGTTGAGGAGTTTTGGTAAAATCGAGTGTCGGCTGTTCCGGTTTTTCATCCAGAATTTGTTCAATCACCCATATTGGGCATTCAGCAATGGGTGTGTTTTCGATTGAATTAGTCCAGATATATCCTTGAGTTTCAGGGTGAACAGAGGGCGGTAGAACAGATTGCATACTGTTATACCGGAGTTCTAATTGTTCCTTGGTTCCCGTTTCCAACACTTTCCGAGTGAAATTTTTTAATGTTTCCCGATACAGCTTAGGAATTGAATAGAGATATTGGGCGCGCCCTTCCTTACCAGAAGTAAAGGAAACGGTATACGGCAATCCTCCTAATTTTTCTGCTAATTCGTGGGCTGTAGGGCCGTCGCAATCAATAGCTAGAACATAACCGCTTAATTCTCCGGTGATTAACCCGAATCCATTGGCTCTACCGGATTGAATCTCCTTGATTATGATTTCGCGGTCAACCCCTTTCTGCCAATTCTTGATTTTTGGGGCTTTGTTGGATACCGGAGTTAATGCCAAGTTGTCGGGTAATTTATTGAGTGCTTCAATTAAATCTTGGGTTTTCATGTTATTATTGGAGGAGTTGGAAGAGTTGGAAGAGTTGGAAGGAGAATTTTGGTGATTCATAGTTTTCCTTTTGGCAAAAATTTTCGACAAACACAAAAGCTCAAGGATTTAACCAAACCCTTGAGCTTTAAAATAATTAGCTGGAATTTCCCCAACGACAGCAGCCACCACACCACTATGTAATAAATGGTTGGCGCGACCTGAAGTCGTGGTTTTAGTTACGGGAATTTGCCCTGCAACAGCCCAATCCCAAAATCCTTTATCTTCAGCATCCAGAGCCGCGATAGGGGCTGCTATTCGTTTTCTATAGGATTCAAGCGCGAGCGCTCCTATATTTTCTGCAATCCTTAAACCACAGGCGTAAGGAACTATCGGGAAATAAATTGTAGTTATTCCCTCGTTCTTAGTGTTCCTAGTGCTGCTACGCCTTTTGTTACCAGGTTTGCGCTTCTTATTCTTGGTATTCACGCCGCACCCCCTTGAATCATAAGGAGTTGCTGGCTTTTATTAGAATCTACAGTTTTCCGGTTTACATTCTGTAAATTCTCTGTTATAGTTAAGTGGTTATTGAACCATAAAACTAATTGATTATTGATGGATGGGAAAACCCATCGACATTTAGTCGAAAAACTTGTATGATTCATTGTTAACAGGGGCGTAACTGCCCAAATTGGATTTTTATTGACACCCGCCTGCAAAGCGGGTTTTTTGTTTCTGGAGTAGGGATAAGGAGAACTTCCCCTAAGCCTAAAACTAAAACTAAAACTAATAATAGAATAGCATAGGATCTCTTTTATCCCTTACAGAGCTAGAAGTCTAGCATCATAAGTGAGTGATTCCTTGAGGTTTTTCCACAACAAAAAATCAAATCAAGTAATTATTTACTGTAATTCAACCTCAAGAAAAAAGGTGCTTCACTTTGGGTGAGGCTGTTTAATTATTCTATAGCAATTCCATATTTAGTGATAGGGATTGACAAAATTCTTATTTTTCACTATATTTAGTTTACTATGCCCTCTTTTTGTGTTTATTTCCTAAATTTAGCCCTAACCCCTCAACAATTTGGACTGCCATTAAAATACCTCCCACAATCCCCCGACTCCCTAACCCCATATTGAATCAAATAATCCCCATAAGTTTTACCCCGGCTTGGGGGTGCAATCACTTTAAAATTAGGTGCAAATCTGTCACGGTTTAAACAACCGGAGCCACCGTTATTTTGAAGGCAAAACCAAGCCTCCGATCCTTCCTCAATCTCGATAGGCTTCTGTGGCTGTTTAATAACAATCTGGGACTGTTCCCATGGTTGAGTAGGTGTTGTTAATTTCTGATTACTGATAACGGGTTTAGGCTGTTCCGGTGTAGGTAACTTGGTGATAGTTTGACGGCTATTAACTACATGAATAATTCCCCCAATTAAACTAACTGTGATGGTAGCGATCGCAATCCCTTTTAACAATATCAATCTAGGCGGTTTATTCTCATCCAGTATTGAAGCTGTCGGGGTAATATTAATTGTTTGCATATCTTCACCGGGTTAGTGTTAATAAAAGTGTCGTAGCATCGTAGTGTCGTAAGTGTCGTAACGTTATAGCTTCCCCCTCTAACTCGCCTTTACGACGGGTTACGACGGTTACGACGGGGTTACGACGTTACGACGGTTTACGACGGGGTAGGAGATTCTAACCAAATTGTTTCCCCCTCAGTTGTTATCAACAAATAACCTTTATCGGCAATAAAACGGCAAGCATTGAGATAGTTTTGCTTAGTCCATCTCTCACCATCACTTGAAATTGTCAAACCTTTTAACATCTCGTTTAACTTAACCTTCCCCCCTTGTTTGACTACCCATCGAACTATTTTGGCTTGCTCTATAGATAGGTTGGGATAGTCAGAATCTAAGGGGGGTTTATCAAAATTAAATCGGGGTAAATGTGGTTCAGGTTTTGAAGGTTGACGGGGTTGATAATCCTCATCAAAATCTTCTGATTGTTCCGATTCAAAGACCGGAATTGATGATTTATCAAGGAATCTAGGCTGAATCAAATTAGCCGGAGCATTACCTTTTTTGCGGTACTGGGTATGGTGCTTATGGGTGGGATGTTCAGCTATCTGGTGAGGGTTTGAACCGCTAATTACAACCGGATAAGCTGCATTTTTGATGTACTGAAACCCTGGAGTGTCGTGCTTCCAAACATTCTGAATTTCTCCCCTAGCAGAAGCACCACAGAGTATCAATAAAAAGTTATTCCTGAATTTGGCATCAATCCCAATCGCTTCTGTATTGTGGCTTTGCATAAATCCCGTAAGACAAATATCGAACTTTCTGGCGTTGGACAGTTTACGGATGGCGTAGATAAAAGTATTCCTACGTTTTTCCTTACCGGGTAATGGCTTAACAAGGTCTAAGTGTTCAAGCTCTGAAAGGGTATCGTTGATTTCATCAAGGCAGACAATTATCGGGTGTCCATCTTCCTGTTTTCGGCGCTCAATTTCATCTATAAACCATTTCATAATCTGAAAGATGGTTTCAACATCCGACTCGACACGGGGGAAACCCATTTGTTTCCAGATGATATTTTTTCGTTGATGGATGTCCAACACGATGACTTCAGCAGGGGTAACGGCGGTTAATTTCCCAACAATAAAACCAGCAGCGAGTGAAGTCTTAGCACTGCCGGAGTTCCCCCCAACTAATATTCCAGAAGCTTCATCGGCTAAATCATCCCAGTTGTAGAAGTCCAACTGCTCAGGGTTTTGACCTAACTGCATTTGATAGTATTGGTTGTAAATATCAGGAGTTGGCGGCATGGGAGAAGGTGGGAACAAGACATTTTGAACAGTTTGGATTTCCGCCACTTGATAAAGTCCAAATATTTCCTCTTGAGTGTCCCGTCGGATGATTGACCTTTCCTCCTCCTTTAATCCTTTAATTGCCGTGGCGATCGCCCCCACCCCAAACAACCCCGCACAACCTGAAGCATAAAAGCGACTGGGATTAATGCCGGGGTTTACAACTGACCAACTCAGGGCAACAACACCACCCCCGCAACAAATCAGGGAACTGACCGCCGATTCATGATCCTCTAACCATGTTAAAAACCCCAACCCCAAATCACCCCCATTAAATATGTAATTAAAGTAATTGATGAAAGTGTTAATAGGACACTAGGAGAAGTTGCGAACTGTCCTGAATAAATTTGCCTTCCTATTCGGGTGCACATCACCAAGCAAACGACAATTAAAGCCAAAAAAACCGACCAATACAGCCAGCTAAAGTTAGGGACGGAACGGGAAACTAGACTTAAAAAATGTCCTGCTCCTGTACTAGCTAAACCCGTCCCAAAGTAGAGACTAAATCGAGACATCTAACCTCCTCTCAAGCGTTCTTTACGCTCTTGTATTCGTGCTTTTTGCTGTTGTAGTTGTTGTTGCAGTTGTCGGGCTTCCGCTTGTCTTAGAGCAATGTTTTTCTGATACTCAACAGCTATTTTATCCATATCAGAATTAAGCTTTTGATTAGCTGCATATTGGGCAAAATTACCGCCTGCAACTTTAGGGATAGTTTTAGTTACAGTTCCGACTAATTTAGCTTCTGTTCTACTAAAAGCTCCCAATTCCTTGCCATATTCCTTGCTGATTTTTTCATAACCTTCAAGGGTTTTGTGCATGGCTTTGAGAGTTTCTAAATCATCTTTAGAAATCATCCAGCCCTTTGATTCCCATTCCCTTAAAAGGTCAGCAGAAGTGGCAATATAAACCCCGTTCTGTGGTCTATAGTCAGGGGTGATTAGGTTTTGTGGGATAGGTGAAATATCCCCTTTAATAGCTATTTTGGGGTCGGTAGCACTATTGTTTTTACCACCGCCAAAAATTTTACCAAAAGCATCAAAAATTCCCATATTAAAACCCTCCCAAACACTGCATAACTAAACCGTCATATTGATTGGATGATATGCTCTCAAGTTGTCGTAGGATGCGCTGTAATCGTGATATAATCGCTTTCATAATTAATCCTTCGTGATGGTTGGATTTATTAGAGAGACGGCTTTCTAGCAGGATTACCGTCTCTTTTAATTGGTTTATTTGCTGTTGGAGGCTTTCGATTTCAGTCCGACTAAATCCAGGGTTTTGTGCCGTACTGTTGTTGTTTTCTGACTGCTTTGTTGGTTGGTTGTTGCCTTTTTTCCCAAGTCCTTTATCAGTTCGTTTGGGCGTTCCTTTCCCCGTTTTCCCAGTTCCTCAATCCGTTGGTGAATTAAGTTTTGGAAGTCTTCAGCTAACAAATTTTGCAACCCAACAACCTGGTTAATTCCCTCGATTTGTCCCTGTAATAAAGTCTTGGCAAACTCGATATTTCCGGCATCTGCAAGGGCTTGAGCATTGTCTCGTTGTTGTCGGATATATTCATCAATCAAGCCACCGGATAAACCCCCAACGGCCCCGATATGGTTCACCATGTTTTCTGCCACTGGGTTACTGAGAGCGAGTTCCTTGAGCGCTGCAAAATCAGAACGGGTCACAGCTTCTCGTTCTAGTCCCAACTCCTGAACAAGTGCTAAGGCGGTTTCTCCTAATTCATCCTCAATTTCATCCCAGTCCACAAAGTCGTCTGAGTCCTCAATACTGAAACTTTCCGGGGTTTCTGGTTTGGTTCCCTTGAGTGTTTGGGGCTTGGTTCCGGTTAGATGATTGGCGATCGCATCCCCCCAACTTTCCTCTACTTCTGATGGATTTAAGCCAAGTTGTTTTATGGCAATTAGTAATTCAGTTTCACCAACTTTAAGCGACTTTGCTAAGTTTTGCATTGTCGATTTTTGTTTCGGTTGTGCAGACATTTTCCAATTCCTCTAAGTATTTTTTGATGGTCAATGATTGAGAATTGTTAACAATAAAATCCTCAATTATGTCCGGTCGTGGTGCTGATTTACATTGCTTTTTGTCATGTTCATCAATGCGCTCAATACACCAGACAACATAATCACAGTAAGCTTTACGAGGTTTGTAGAACTTCCAAAAACTGTCAACATGAGTAATCAAAAGGTTGACCCATGTTCTGAGTGTTTGTGCCTTCCGTTTCAAACGAGAAGTTAAATCTTTTTGGGAAGTGTACAAACTGTTCTCGGTTCGATTCTTGTAAAGCCTAACCCGTTCATTGTTTGGGATAATTTCTGGGTTAATTGCTGTCATTTTCCTTTGGATAATAAAGTGAATTATTTGCTTCCCACAGTTGAGCCTCTGATTTTGAGGATGTGGCTAGGCTGTTTAGTTTTCGAGGTTCAGATAGGGAGAAGCGGTAAAGCCTCTCAGGGTGAGTGATAGCTTCCTTTGGGTATCTTGTGAGTCCTATCTAGGGTTCTGCGATGGGATGTTCTAGGGTGCTAATGTAACTATAGTATCCTTTACCCTGTTTAATGTCAACAGAATAAAAGTATGTTTTGTATTAAAAGTGTTGTTGTAGGGATAATCACCATTAGGTGATAATGAAGTTAAAACCAGTAGATAAATTTTTATGGTAGAAAAACCTAAAACTATTAAAGTCGAGGTAACAGAACAGCTTCACCGCGACTTCAAAATGAAGTGTGTTGAGCTAGGTGAAAACATGAAAGACCGGATTCCAGAATTATTACAAGCTGATATTGACGCTTGGCGAGAAGGTAAGCGATTAGGTGAAAATGACAATGGCTAGACTAATCTCAGAAGCAAAGTTTAACCGACTTCAAGAAATTACCCATCGCCTTTGGCGTGTATTTCGGCTTTACCCGAAAGACTGATTTTCCTAAAACTGTGGAATCTCAAGGGATTGAGGTTGTACCTTGTCGGGAAATATTGAATATCCGAGTTCAATGATTAAGTAGGTAGGCGGGATAAAACTTTTTCCATGTAACAATATGTAAAGGAGGCTTAGATCAGCCATTAGAAAGCGTTAGAACGATTTACAATCGTTTACATAGGGAGATTTTATAGAGCCTACCTACTTAAATACCGCAGCCAAGAGCTTAAATATTAGAAGAAATAATTTTCTAAGGAGTAAAATATGGCAGAACTTAATGTCACGAAAAAAAGTATAAGTAGTTTATTTTCTGAAATGCAGGGAACTAAATTCATAATCCCTGATTATCAACGACCATATAAATGGGATTTAGAAAAATGTGAAATTCTATGGCAGGATCTTACCAGTTTTTTTGAAGAAAGTACGGGAAATGAGGAGTATTACTTAGGCACGGTTGTTACTTGTAAAAACGATGAATCTGGAAAGATTGAAATAGAAGTTATTGATGGTCAACAACGTATCACATCACTTTTGCTTCTTCTTAGAGCATTTTATTCAAAATTAGAAAATAGTGCAATTGAAGATGACAATATTACAGGTCTCAAGAATCAAATTGCACCATGTATTTGGGACGTTAATCCTATTTCGGGAAGAGTTTCTAACACAAGTGTAATCCATATAGAATCACGAGTTGCAACTGAATCTGACAATGAAGTATTTCATGCAATTCTTCGGACAGGAAAATCAGAGTCAAGCGCTACCGATCTTTATTCAAAGAATTATAATTATTTCTTTTCAATGTGTGAAAAATACGCAATGAAAAATCCAATTCATTGGCAGGGATTTTGTGTTTCCATTTTAAAGAATTGCATTATACTTCCAATTGACTGTGAAAAACTAGACACAGCGTTGACCATATTTTCAACTCTGAACGACCGAGGAATGCCGCTTTCAGATTCCGACATTTTTAAAGCCCAACTTTATCGTACTAAGACTACTGCTCAGGAAAAATCAGAATTCACTTCTTCATGGAGAGAGCTTACTGAAACAGTCGATGACGCAGGGATAAGCCTGGATGCTCTCTTCCGAAATTATTCGCACGTTATTCGTGGCAGAAACGGTGATAGGACAAAGGAAATCGGTCTAAGAAAATTTTATGCTGGCGTTGACAATAAATTCAAAAAATTAAAGCAAACTGATTTGATGAAAGAATTGCAAGAGCTTGCAGAATTTTGGCTAACTGTGAAAGAAGGCGAATCAAAATTTCAGGAGCGAGAATTTATTTCTCGCCAGTCGTTTAAATATCTTCATTGCCTTAATCATTACCCGAACGAATACTGGAAATATGTTACAAGTGCATATTTTTTCAAAAATAAAGATTCGGATTCGTTTTATACAAGTTTTTCTGAATATCTCGCAACTTTGGTTTCATTTCTGTTTTCCGAGTTTGTTCAGAAGCCAACCGTAAATGCAATAAAGGACTCATGCTACCAATTTTGCATTGATATTTTTGAAGGAAAGCCGCTTACAATAACTTCTTCAATTTCTTCAGAATTTTCGATCACTCTGTCTCAAACGGTTAATTATAAAATTGCTCGCGCCATTATTTTGCTTCACGCTTATCTAAATCCTAATCAAATTGAATTGATTGAGTCCAATTTTGAGATTGAACATATTTTCCCTCGTGTTTGGCAAGCAGCTAACTACAATGGCTGGAATCAAAAAGATGCAAAAGTCTATCTGGAGCGATATGGAAACAAAGTGGCTATAGGAAAAAAATTAAACATCCAAGCTGGTAATGGTTATTTCGGACAAAAGAAAAATAAATATAAGGACTCACCCATTGCTAATGTTAATGATCTTTCAAAATACCCAAGTGATGATTGGGTAAACACCGACATTGAAGCAAGAGAAAAATTATTTTTAGAATCAATTGTGGGTTTCTTTCATTCCAATTTGCATAAAAAATAAGTTCAAGATGCCGTAGAAATAGCGAAGCTGTCATGAACCGCAAAGTAGCAATCTAAAGCCCCTCTGTGTAAAGGTTACAGCGATTAGTTATAACAAAACTTTACATCGTGTCCTATTTTGCGCGGATCTCGGCTTTACCCCTGTAAGAGCGGCATCGAAGCGAAGGGGAATCGAACGGTTTAAGGTTGTGACCATATTATTTTTGAGAGTTAAAGCTTTAAACTGAATATTCCTGTGTGTAGGGTTGTGGAGGAGTTTACCAGTCTTCCGGCCCTTGAGCTACAAAACGCTTGGCACGTTCTCGTTTTTCCTCTTCTGTCAAATCGTCATAACTTCTTTTTGGATATTTCTTAGCCATTCTGTCGTCAAATTCCTTCAATGTCTCCCCTTCCTTCAAAGCATCCTCATCTTCAGATACAACAGCAGGAGGAACGGTTTTTATTTTCTTTTGTCCTTCTGAAGCTTTTTTAGCCTTAACCATGATTGATTTTCCTATTATTGGAATGAACAATTTTTATAATTCTATTATACTCTATAGGCAAGAGAGAAAAATTATTCATAAATAGCATCAGAACCTTTGGGAACAATCCACCGGATTCTTTCACCGGATGTTGTAGGGTCACGCTCCCATAATGCAATTATTTTGAATTTTATATCTTTATTAATTGATGCGTAAACATCATTATTTGAACGTTCATAAGATTTACGCTCTAACGCTTCTAAAACTCGTTGGGCTTCAGCTTGGGTTTTGAAGTCAGGACAATTGCAATCTGACTGGGTGCAACTGGGTAAACCTGACTGGGGATTAGCATTAACGTTTCCTCCGTTCCTTGTCTCCCTCCGATAATCCCAAGGCATAACAGGGTTTGACTGATTCCAATACCCTAATCGTTGCTGTTTGGCTTTAGCTTCAGCGTTCAGGTATTCATTCTTATTAGCAGAACAACCGCTTAAATATTGAGTGTAAACAACAGCTTGACCTTCTGAAACCATTTCTAAATTAATGTTTCTCCCGGTGTTACTTGTCACCACTTCCCCAACAGTTCTGCCATATTTATCAGTGTCAATCTTTCTAATATCAACTTGAATTCCTACAGGTAAAAGCGTCTGTAACCTTTGCCGTGATTGTTCCCCCCAAGGGGTTCGTTTCATCTCAGGAGAATCAATACAACCCAGTCGAATTGTAACTGATTTGTTATTAACGTTAACTCGAATCGTGTCACCATCCCCAACACTAACAACTGTTCCTAAAATTTGGTTATCTATTTGGGCTAATGCGACATTGGGAACCAAAAATAATAACAATAATGAGGAAACTAAACCTATAAATAATTTCATAATTTGTTGACCTTCCAAGCTCCTTGATTGCCAATCTTACCCGCTCTAACAAACTCCCACCCGCCCCGGTGGAATATATCTCCTTTGGGTTTTACCCCAATTAACGCCTCAACCTCACTGGTAGATAGAATCCAACCTTGTTTAGCCGCTTTCTCCAGTTCATCATGAAACCACAAGGGGGAACGGGGTTGAATGTTGGAGACGATAACACCCACCAAACGCTCTAACATGACCATCGGGGTGTCTATCTCTGAATTTACAGTGTCTACTATCTGGTAGACAGTAGAGGGTTCAGAGGTGTCTATCTGACTGTCTGCCGTGGTGTAAATTTCAGGACTAGACACAGGGGTAAAGCTGCCTAACGTCCCCCCTTGTTTTAGATGTTCTACCAGTTGGTCTAAAACTTCAATTTGTTCCGGTGTAGCGTAGGCGTGACCCCGCTCATCTTTAGGTAGTGTAATCTTTGCAGCTTTAATCCAATCATAGATAGATTGCCGTGTTTTCAGCCCGTAGCGTTCCTGTAGTTCCTTAATTTTCATGTGTCTACTTG
The DNA here is from genome assembly GCA_003609755.1 of Planktothrix agardhii NIES-204. Classification (NCBI taxonomy): domain Bacteria; kingdom Bacillati; phylum Cyanobacteriota; class Cyanophyceae; order Oscillatoriales; family Microcoleaceae; genus Planktothrix; species Planktothrix agardhii. The sequence continues at coordinate 27,519 of AP017994.1, read as the reverse complement.
GGTGTAAATTTACAGTGTCTACCAGTTAGTTTACACCTGTCTACCAAGTGATAGAGTTTGGAGGAGAAGCAGCCAGAGTTTACAAATCCAAGTTCGCAAGAGCGGTTTATGTTGTGGTGGAATCAGCAAGAGCGATCGCTTCAACTGGTAGACTTTGATTTGGAAAAGGCGATCGCTTCCTTGAAATCGGGTCAGCCTGTGATTCCGGTGTGGTTAGATGTAATTCATCTGCGGGTAGCAAAGATATTAGCAGGCTAGAGAAATCATAAAAAACATCCAACAAATTTGGCAAAGGGTTGAATAAATTGTAAAGTGAAGGCTTTGAGGCTGGAGGAAGTCGCATGGCTCGGCAAAAAAAACCGGATCAAAGAGCGATCGCGCAATACGAACACGAAAACCAACAAAGGGTTAATAATCCACCGATCGGACTGGTTACGCCAGATACCGATCCAGATGGAGATAGCAAAAATTATAGCTACGATCCACACCTTGACCCGCAGTTAGTTTGGGCAGGTAAGGCAGAACATACTAGCTTTGAAGTGCCAACAGTCTCGCTGCACGTTCATGAACGCATCGATCCGCGCAGCATTATTGAAGCAGTACGGAAGCGTAACCCAAATCAAGGTGTACAGCTATCTTTATTTGAGCAACCAGAGGAAAATCCGCCAATTCGTCAAGCTATTGAATTTTATAAACATAAGCATAATTGGAGTAACCGCTTAGTAGCTGGGGACTCGCTTTTAGTGATGAATTCCCTATTAGAAAAAGAGGGAATGGCGGGACAAGTTCAGATGATTTATTTCGATCCGCCCTATGGGATTAAATATGGTTCTAATTTTCAGCCCTTTGTCAATAAGCGGGATGTCAAAGATGGCAAAGATGAGGATTTGACTCAAGAACCGGAAATGATTAAAGCATTTCGGGATACTTGGGAGTTGGGGATTCATTCTTATTTGACTTATTTAAGAGATAGATTGTTATTAGCGAGGGAATTATTGTCGGAAAGTGGTAGTGTTTTTGTCCAGATTTCGGATGAAAACTTGCATCATGTTAGGGAATTAATGGATGAAATTTTGGGGAGTAATAATTTTTGCTCCATTATTACATTCAAAAAAACTGGTAGCCTTGATACAAAAACTCTTTCTTCAGTCTCCGATTATATTGTTATATATGCGAAAGAAAAACTTAAGTTTAAGTATAATTCGCTTTTTATTAAGCGGGATACTAGCAGTAATTCAACAGCATTCAAATATTACTTTGACGATAATTATGAGAGGCAAACAATTTCTTCGGATGACAGCGAAAATTCTAATAAATTACCAAATAATATTAGGCTTTTTCAATCTGTTTCTTTGACTTCACAAGGATATAGCCCTAATACTTCAATTCCATATAAATTTATGGAAAAAATATACACACCACCAGCTAATAGACATTGGACAACGGGCAAAGAAGGTTTAGATAGACTTGTACAAGCAAATAGAATATTTGCTGTTGGGGATAACCTAAGATATGTTTCTTTTATTGACGATTATCCTGTTATTCCACTCAATAATGTTTGGACAGATACAGGTTCAGGTAGCTTTCTCGATTCTCAGCTATATGTCGTTCAAACTGTGACTAAAGTCATACAACGCTGCATCCTAATGGCTACTGACCCAGGCGATTTAGTTCTAGACATCACCTGCGGTAGCGGCACAACTGCCTACGTAGCCGAACAATGGGGACGCAGATGGATAACCTGCGATACCTCGCGAGTAGCAATAACTCTAGCCAAACAAAGGTTAATGACCGCCACCTTTGACTATTATCAATTAGCAAATTCCCAGGAAGGCGTAGGCAGTGGTTTCAAATACAAAACAGTCCCTCACATCACCCTTAAATCTATTGCCAATAACCCAGAAATTCGGGAAGGCATGAACCGCATAGAAATCGAACAAGCTATTAATAAATATGCAGACCAAGAAACCCTCTACGACCAACCTTTATTAGACAAATCCAGAGTCAGAGTTACAGGCCCATTTACAGTTGAAGCAGTCCCCGCCCCAATTGTAAAACCCTTGGATGAGGCAGAAGCAAATAATATACCCGTTGCCGACCAATCAATTGCCCGTACTGGGGAGACTCTACGGCAATCAGAATGGCGTGACGAACTGCTAAAAACCGGAATTCGTGGTAAAAATGGGCAATACATTCTTTTTTCACGAGTCGAACCTTTACCGGGTACTCGTTGGCTTCATGCCGATGCCGAAACCAAACCCAACGACTTAGGCGCTAATAGCGTCAAAGAAGCGGGCGGTACTTACGATAAACCGATGCGAGTTGTCATTTCCTTCGGGCCAGAACACGCACCCCTCGAACAACGCCAAGTTACCCAAGCCCTTGAAGAAGCGCAAACTTTAGTTCCAAAACCCAAATTAATCATCTTTGCCGCCTTTCAATTTGACCCTGAAGCTGCAAAAGACATCGACGAAACCAACTGGCCCGGTGTCACCCTTCTGAAAGCACAAATGAACATGGATATGCAGACAGAAGACCTCAAGAAAAAACGCGCTAGTAATGATAGCTTCTGGCTTATGGGTCAACCAGATGTTGCCCTTCGTCGCATCAATAGAGGAGAAGATGCAGGCAAGTGGGAAGTAGAAGTTTATGGGTTCGACTACTACAACACCAAAACTGGTAACATCGAATCTGGCAGTGTCGAAAAAATTGCTGTATGGATGCTCGATACTGATTATGACGGCAGAAGCCTTTTCCCCCGTCAGGTTTTCTTCCCGATGGCTGGAGAAAAAGATGCTTGGTCACGCCTAGCCCGCAATCTCAAAGCCGAAATTGACGAGGATTTAATCGAGTCCTATCAAGGGACTGTCTCGTTGCCCTTTGAAATTGGTGAATATCAGCGCGTTGCTGTCAAAATTGTAGACGATCGCGGGATCGAATCTTTAAAGATTATCCGATTAACTTAGGAGATTAACCAGGCAAACGTTATATATGTTGACCCGAATCAAGTTGAAGAATTTTCGAGCATTTCGTGAAGAAATAGATGTTCGCATCCGACCGATAACGATTTTAATCGGGCGGAATAGTGCTGGAAAATCTACGCTTATTAAATTTTTACTAATGCTTCAGCAAACCATTGAATCGAGTGAGGGCGATTTTTTTGCTACAGAAGGACGGCACGTTAGTCTTGGAACATTCAGCGATTTGAAAAATTCTCTATCCCGCAGTAACAGTTTTCAATTTACCTTAGAACTTAAAACTAATGATTTACCTGACCCAAAAATTCAACAAATTAGAGAACAATTACAGCAAAGTAAACCTGTCAAAAATTTAGAAGGTGATATAACAAACTTAAACATTGAATTAACCACATCTTCAACTCTTGTTGATGAAGATCCCATAACGGCAGAAACTACCTTTAGAGCCGATTCAATTGTACCTGTTGAGGAATTAACGGCTGAATTTTGTGTTTTTGGAAGTATCCCCTACGGAAAAAGTACAAAAGCGCAACATAACGTTACCTGTAAAATAGGAGGTAAAAAAGTTCTTAAAAAAGAGGAAAATAACATTCGACGAACTAGATTTCTCAGCTTTCCACTTCCCAATAACCCTGTAGAGATTATTAAATCTGCTTTCGATAATCTTTATCTTGATGGCATACGACATGACATCATATCTATGCGACATCTCTCGCCAGTCCGAGAAGAATCAGAGAGAAGTGTTATTCTAGGTAGTCCGCCTCCTGATGATGTGGGACATAGAGGCGAATATGTCATGCCTCATTTACAAAGGCTACTAAAAGAAGAAACGGAGGAGGCGGTTAAAAGATTCGCTTTTGTCAAGAAACATATTGAATCAGTCGTTGATATTGAAGATGTACAGTTTCAACCTCCGAAAAAAGGTTTTATTCCCGAATTTACAGCAAAAAATAAATTAACCAATGCAAAAGCTTACTTAGCTGATTTTGGCTTTGGTGTTAGTCAATGTATTCCTATATTTGTTCAGGGTGCATTACTCAATAAAGGACAACTCTTGATTGTTGAACAACCAGAAGCGCAAATTCATCCTACAGCACAACTTGAAATGGGTTCATTCTTTGCAGATTTGTGGAATGATCGCCAAATCCCATCATTAATTGAAACTCATAGCTCAAATATTATTCTTCGCCTCCGACGGTTGGTTTATAATGGTACTTTGAGTTGCGGGGATATTTCAGTTGCATATTTTTATGTTGAGGATGAAACAGTTAAAGTCAAAAATTTAGATATCAAACCTGATGGCAGTTTACAAAAAGGATTGCCAATGGAGTTTTTTGGTGCAGATGTGATAGAGGCACTAGAGTTATAAATAAACAAATCAAATAATTTTTTCTATATCCAAAATTCATTATGATAGACACCGATCCATTAACAGATGATAATAATTTTTATCTTATTGTGATTGACACTAATGTATTTGAACATCTCCTCTATGACGAGAAAAACCTTGTTCTGGGTGATTTAGACACTAAAACTGAAGAAAAACATATAAACAAGCTGCTAAAATTTCTTCAACGTCAAGGCTATAAACTTTGTATGGATAAGCAAAAAAGAATAAAGGAGGAATATAAATACAGACTAGGCCAGCGAATAAAAAATTCAAGTGACGAAAGAGATGAAATTCTAATTTTAAGATATTGGATACTTTTGCACGATCCTCATTTTATTGATACAGAGATTAACCTATCTTTGGACAAAATTCTCAAAACCATCATTCTAAATGATGATGATAAACCTGAAACCACAGATTGTATTTTTGTCCATATAGCAGCAATGAATCGATGTAATTTGGTGACTAATGATAGCGACTATACACTTGCTGAAGATCCGTCATCCAGAAATAAGAATAAGAAAAAAACTTCTCAAACATCTAAAAGCAAAATCAAGGGCAATGATAGTTATAAAAAGCGTCAACAAATTAGATTAAGTAGGATGGAGCGAGTTAAGAAAGCAATTAAAAAACACCTGAACCATGAGGAAACAGATATTCTCACATCAGTACAAGCACATCAAGTCTATATTTACCCTGTTGGAAAAAATTCTGATTGAGCAAGGTTCACATGAATTCAAAAACTGCTATCGATCAACTGATCATCAATTCTCCCTACGAGGAGCCAAAACAATATTGGCACTACGATCGCACCTCTCGTTTATTCAGTCTAGCAGAAGGAAGACGACCCGCAGGCTATATTATTGCCTCCGAAAGCTCTAAAACCTTCGACGATCCTGGTAAATTTGTCGAAATTCCTTTAGTCAATCAAATTCGTCCCCGCGTTAAAGCTTGGTGCAATGAAGGACACCCAGGCGTTACAGGCGTTACCAAGCGATTGCTAGAACATTGGCACAATTCCGAAGAACGTCACTTTCCCTTGTTTTTTTGCCAGTTAGAAGCCATAGAAACCTTAATCTGGCTAACAGAATCTCCACCATCTGAAAAGGTTGGAATTGATATTCCTTCAGACGGCGGAAACTTTAAACGCCTCTGTTCCAAAATGGCAACAGGTTCGGGTAAAACTATCGTCATGGCGATGTTAATTGCATGGCAAATTATCAATAAAGTTACCTATCCTCAAGACTCTCGCTTCTCTAAAGCTATTTTTGTTGTTGCTCCCGGACTCACGGTTAAAAATCGCCTGCAAGTTCTTATTCCCTCTGATGAAAACAACTACTACGAAATTTTTAACATTGTTCCTCTCGGTTTGTTCGATAAACTCCTTCAAGGTAAAGTTTTAATTCGCAATTGGCACGCCTTAAATTGGGAAACTGAGGAGCAAATTGCCAAAAAGAAAAGTGTTGATAAGCGGGGTGCAAAAAGTAACGAAGCTTACGCACGGGATGTTTTAGGTGAACTTGCCAACTCTAGCAATATTGTTGTGATCAACGATGAAGCACACCACGCATGGCGCATAGCTGCTGAATCCAAAGTTAAAGGTGTCAGTAAAGAAGATTTAGATGAGGCAACTAAATGGATTGGTGGACTCGATCGCATTCACCAAGCTAGAAAAATCCTCTCCTGTTTTGACTTTTCTGCTACACCCTTCGCCCCCTCTGGCAAAAAGAGTTCAGAAGAAGCTCTCTTTGGTTGGATTGTTAGTGATTTTGGCTTAAACGATGCTATTGAATCAGGTTTAGTTAAAACCCCTCGCGTGGTGATTCGTGATGATGGTAAGTTAACAAAAGATTATAAATCTCGCCTTTACCACCTTTATCGAGATCCAGAAGTTTATGATGATGTAAATCGTAGAGCCAAACCGAATGAATCTCTTCCTGATTTACTTAACAACGGCTATTACTTACTAGGAAAAGATTGGCTGGAAACTGCTAAAGCATGGAAAGAATCGGGGCATAAAGTTCCACCCGTAATCATTTCTGTTGCCAACCGCACTGAAACTGCTGCTCGGATCAAATATGCTTTCGATCATCACAAAATTCATATCGAAGAACTCTGCAACTCAGAACGCACTTTACACATTGATTCTAATGTTTTAAAAATGGCAGAATCCCAAGAAGAAAGCACCGAAATACAAGATACAGCCGCAGAAAATAGCGAAGATGATAACTCTGAGGATGAACCTATTCGCAAACTTTCAAAGAAAGAACAAGCAGAACTTTTACGAAAAACAGTTGATACAGTTGGTCAAGTTGGGAAGCCTGGAGAACAGATTCAAAATGTTATTTCTGTTGGGATGCTGTCTGAAGGGTGGGATGCCAAAACTGTGACGCATATTATGGGAATTCGAGCATTTACCAGTCAACTTCTTTGTGAACAAGTTGTAGGTAGAGGTTTGCGGAGAACCGCTTACGACATCAACCCAAAAACCAATTTACTTGAAGCAGAATATGTCAATATTTTTGGCGTTCCCTTCACTTTCCTTCCCCATGAATCCGATGAAGGAACTCCACCACCACCCCCTAGCCCTAAAACTGAAATTAAACCCGATCCTGAAAAGCAGGACTTTGAAATAACATTTCCCAATATCGTCCGCATTGATTACATTTATAAACCAGAACTAAAGCTCGATCCGAATCGGATTGAGCCTTTAGAATTAGATGCCTCTGACAATACCACACTAGCAGAACTAGCTCCTATTGTGGATGGTAAACCAGATGTCACTAAAATCAAAGCAATTGACATAGAAGAGTTAGGTCATAAATTTCGGATGCAAAAAATTGCCTTTGAGGTAGCTAGAGATATTTTTGACCAAATGAAACCAGGTTGGAAAGGTAATCGAGAATACTTACTAGCCAAACTGATCCGGCTAGTTGAAGAATTTATACATTCAGATTTAATTCAAATCACTCCGCCATTATTTAATAGGGACGAAATTCGGCGACGTATCCTTCTCACCCTCAATATGAGAAAAGTTGTTCAACACATCTGGAACGCTATTTATTTAGAGAATACAGAAGTAGTTGAACCTGTTTTCGATCCTATTCATCCAATCCGCTCTACAGGTGATATGCGACCTTGGTATACAGGTAAACCTTGTGAATACACTCGGAAATCTCACATCAACTGTTCTGTCTTTGACAGCACATGGGAAGCAAGCGAAGCTTATGAACTTGATCGAGAAAGAAACGATCATATTGTGGATGCTTGGGTGAAAAACGATCACCTGGGATTTGAGATTCTTTATATTTTTGATGGAGTTGTTCGCAAATATCGCCCCGATTTCATTATCCGACTGAAAACTGGTAATTTCTTGATTCTGGAAATCAAAGGACAACCTACTCGCCAAGATGAAGCCAAATGGGGATTTTTAGATCAGTGGATTCAAGCTGTTAATCAGCATGGTGGCTTTGGTCATTGGCAACGTGCAGTCTCAAGAAATCCATCTGACATCAGGCTAATCTTGGAGACAGCTACATTGCAACTAGCATAAAGTTACTTATCTTTATTGAAAATATTATCTAAACAATCGACTTCTGAAAATATATCATCTCCGAGAAAGTGAAAAAACACCGTTGACACCACCCATCCACCCACAACGCCGGAATCTTAAACCTCGCCTTACAATTAGGACACTTTGACAGCAAGCGTAAGGAATGGCGATCGCATCCTTGTGTTGTCTTAAACTGCCATTCAATCCGATGACAAGGAGATTCACCATAACACAGCCCCCAGAAGGAGGAGGATTAAAACGAAACTTTTCCCAACGTGCGATCGCACCTCCCAACCCCGCCATCTTACCCAACCGAGTTGGCGTTAACTCATTAATCAATCTCTTGGCTAGTGTTGCTTGATGGTAAGGATTCTAGGTTAGGGTTGTGAACAAATAGATTTATATTCACAGGGGTATCGTCAATAGGGGAAAGCATAGAAAGGATGGAAACAGCCCCTCTAACCTGTTCGGGTTGAACCTCTAAATATTGCTGTAGTTGCTCAAGGTTGCGATGCCCTGAGACTTCCTGAATGGTTCGGAGTGGGATACCAGCATTACTCATCAAGGTTAAAGCAGTACGACGCATTGAATGAGTTGATGCTCCGTCAATCTCAACCCGGTCAAAAGCTTTTTTAAGAACCCGACTGGCAGAACGAGGGTTCAAATGAGTGGCTTGGTTGTCTCGGAACACACCACCGGGAAACAACCATTTTCTACCCGCTTCTGGTCTGTACTTTTCTAAATACCCCCTCAACTCATCAATCACTGGGATGGTTCGGGTCGCTAGTTTTCCCTTGGTGTTGGACTTCCGAAAGGTTAACTCAACTCTAACGTTGCCTCTCCTGTCGTAAACATCCAAGGTGTGAAGGGTGCAAGCTTCATTAATCCTTGCCGCCGTAAACAAACAGACAGCAAAAATTACCCTATCTCTGAGGTTGTTGAGTCCATCATTAAATAGGGTTTGAATTTCATCATGGGTTAAAATTTTAGCCTTGCCGTGCCTGTTTACTTTCACATAAGCACCCATACCCGTTAAGAGGATTGTTAGGGCGTGGGTAGTGCCTTTGCAAGTGGGATTAAAAAATCAACTTATCGGGTAAACCAATCAACTCCTGTCTGATCTTCAACGGTAAGAAAGTTAGAACAGCGCCCCATAACTTACAAAGTATTGGGATAGGCGTTACGGCTAAAATTTGACTAAATTGCCGATGTCCGTAGGCTTTAGCGGTATTTACAACCTCAACCACTACATCGGCAGGCGTGATTTGACCATTTTCAAAGTCTCGGACGACATTAGGTAGGTATTCCAACGCGATGTAGAGCGCATCAGAATCGAGTTCAGAAAGTTTACTTTTGTTATTAATAGCCCTATATAACAAAAGTAAACTTTTTTTTACCTCCCTGAAACCTATTCCTAATCGGTCTTTGAGGTTTTTACTTACCCCCCCCTTAGTGATTCCTAATTGTTCAGCGATGTCGTTAATGATTGCGTCCGCTCCCGACTTAACCGATGACCATAAAGCCTCAATAATCCCCCGCTCGGTTTGGACACCTTTAGAAGCCGCGCCGGGTGCTATATCGTAAATATCCTCGATGATTACTGTTGCAGTTGGGTAGGCGAGTCTAAGGGCGCTTATGGTGTCATCATCGAAGTCAGCGACTAAATAGCTGTGCAGTTCCTCAGTCGGTCGTAGATGCGCTCGGAGCCGTCCCACGTCCTGTATTAGTTCTGATTGAATTTTGCGGTTAACCCATCCCCCGTAACGTCCCGTGCGTTTATCCGGTGTAGGAGAATAACCCGTTAAAGTTTGGTATTCTGCGGCGACTTGTCCTAAGTTTGGGCACGGGCGACCAATGCTAATCATGGCTTGAGTATCTAGGAATTGATTAGATCCCCGCGTGTCTCTGTACCAATAACCCAATTTGAGTTCTAACCCCTGGTAGCTATCTATCGCGCTTTTATGGTCAATTACCCCGATGTTTTGCCCTTGGTGGCGTTGTGCGATCGCATTAACAGCAATCGTGTATTTATCCTGTTTTCCGTCCCTACGTTGTTTCCCCCCCCGACCCATTCCTTTAATAATGTGAATAGTTAGGTTAGGAGTCGATTGTTTAACCTCTGATACCTCTAAGATTTCCTTGGGATTAATCCCTAAACTTAGAGCGTAATCTGGTTTAGATTTTGTCGCATCCAAAGCCACACTAAACCCAGCATTCTTAATAATATTCCGATGACGTTTTGATAATTTAGTGATGATTAATTTACCGTTATCAATCCTTAAATTAATCCGTTTATTTCCAATTAAACAATCAATTAAAGCAGGTAGCCAAGGCGGAATTACATTGTCTTTAATTGCTTGCTGTTTTTCTTCAGGGGTCTGCAATCCGTTGATAAATTTAGCGTAATTCTCAAGGATTTTATAGCATTCATTTTTTAGATCGTTTAATGAAGGAGCGATAAAATTTTCACCGATAATTTTAGTGGCAGTCGGAACACCATTAATCATTTCATAATGATAGATTGGTGTCCCCCAAACATTGTCACAAGCTAACCAATCATCAGAATAGTGCTCCCAAATTAATTGATTTATTTCGTCATCAGTAGGCATTAATTCCATCACTTCATGGTGATTAATTCCATATTTATGGTTATCAGTTGTGATTGACTGTAAACCCTTCCAAACAGCGACTAGAATCGGTCTTAATACTTTGAAAATTCTTTCATCATCTCGCAGTTGCAAGCTCCCCACCGTTTTTAAAATTTCATCATTGCTGATGATAGTTTGATGGGTGTTGACAATATTTAGATCATCAAGAATCAAGATGTCATTACTTGATGGATGGATGGAATTAATATCGGCACGAATTAACCTTTCATTGGTTAAGGTGTGCCGTCTGTTTTCAAGAAATAAGCATCCTTGATTAAGTAAAGGGCATGATTGACAAATCGGTGAATCCTTGCCACCAAAAACACTTAATCCTAACTCAGCAACTGTTAGAAAAGTTTGGTTTTCAGGACAATTAGAAGGAATATCAGGGGTTTGATTTTTAGCCCGAACTAGATGGGGTTTACCTAGTGCAGTTTTGCGGTCAGTGTCATAATTCAGTCCAGGGTGTCGAGCTTCTAAATCTACATAATTAGTTTCAACAGTTGCTGTTGTCGGATTCCGATGCTCAGGAGACAAGTAAAAAATCCGAGTTTTATTATCCTTATCATTGGGGTCAATCCCAAAGGTTTCGAGGTTAATATTCCCCGCATCATGGGATTTAAAATGACCCGTCGGTGTTGTGTCCAGTAGATGTTTATAACCCTTCTCATAGGCTTCGTTATAAAGTGCTAATCTGTCCCCTTCATTAAAAATGATTTTAGGACACCCCAACATTGACCACTCAGGTAAACTTGGTAATTGTCCGGGGATGTAAGGCAGTGAGATTGGGCGTTGAGGTTTCCAAAGTGCGATGGCGCTAGATTCGGTTTTTTGTTCAGGGATTATTACGGGTTTTGGTTCGGGGTTTTGTTCGGGTTTAACAGGTTTATTTTTCTGGTTTACCCGACTGTAAAAACGTTTAACAATCCGTGCTAAATCGTTTTGTAATTCAGGTAATTTAAAGCGATTAAACCATTGTTCCTCACTCAATTCTCCCTGATCAATAACCTGATTATCCCATTCTATATAAGAGATAATCCGAGCATTGTTAAAGGTTTCTGTGGTAATCTCATCAATATCAACTTTATCTGATTTTGGTCTATCACCTTGTCCCCAATCTCTTATATAAAGGGTAACTCTGAGCTTTTTAAGGAATAGATATAAAGCTCGATAAGCACCCATCACATGATGATTAGCTTGGCATCCGGTGTCAGGATTTAAGATGTATAAATCAAAGTTTTTGGAATCAACAATAGCTTTAAATTCCTTCTTGGAGCCATGCCAATTCACACCGCCAGCACCCAACACATTAATATTGTGTAAATGCGCTGCGGGTAAGGGTTTTTGTGTTCCCTCTATAATGTTTAAATCAGGGGAACTATTTAATTTTAGAATCTGCAAAGGCAACTCGCCAGATGCACGGCGATCGCTACTTCCCCAAAGCCATTGATATTTTGGCTCCCGATCATCTCTGGCAAGCTGAAACCCAATGATTAATCCTTTGATATTCCGAATAGGAATCAGAATTCCTGATCCGCTATTGGCTAGAGTTCCCTTGTCTCCCATCCCAGGGAAGTTAGGACTAATCGAGATCAGATTAAATTCTTGATAGCGGTCAACCGACTTAAACCCACGCTGATCAATTTGTTCATCAGTTAAGCCGCGACCGTGCAACTGTTCCCGATGTTTGGCACTCAATCCCAACTGTTTCAGGATTTTTCTGGCTTCTCTGTCTAATTGCTCATCTGTCAACGGGGTAATGTTTGAAGGTTTGGCGGCTTTGGGTTGCTGTTCCGGTCTGTATTCTTGACGCTCCCCCGAATAATCCCCGAATAATCCCCCCATACCTCCCCTGAGAGGTTTGAGATATTTCCATCCGGGTATGCTCCAATTGCTATCACCCCGTAGGCACATTATTAAATTATCTGAAATCTTGCAACCGTGCGTTTTTTCACAGATTGGGCATGGGTTACGCTTGCTTGAGGCGATGGCGTAGCCGCCGCCTTGCGGCATCGCCTTTCCTTTTAATGTGGTGTCGGTGGTAATCATGCCGCACCCCCTTGAATCGTTGAGAGGTGCTGATTATTGCAATCTATATAAATCCGTGTAACAGTTCTGATGAATATGTGACAGTTCTTAGGATTCCCCCCATTAACAGCCTCAATCATGTATTTAGTCCTCCGATGCCGACCTAACCCATTTCAAATCAGATTCCAGTACCCGTGATTCAGGGTATGGCTATCTATCAGTACCTCAACAATTTGGACGGCCGTTGAGATAGCCCAATTCCCTAATTCCATATTGAAGTGAATAATCTGGATAGTTTTTTTCAGGAATTTCTTGAGGTGTTTCTTGAGGTTTCGGTGTGCAATTCAGATAATTAGCTAAGAATCCTCAGTAATGGGATTGCAAATTGAAGCAACAAACAAAACTGATTTAGCGATCCGCCAGAAATCCCCTAGCCCCCAAGTTAGGGGGTTTTTATGAATGTTTCCCTTTAACAATTAGTCCAGACATATTGATTCATTTGCTATTCCTGTTATTCGTTATGTTATTCGTTATGTTATCTGTTATTTGTTATGTTATTTGTTATGTTATCCGTTATGTTATTCATTACCTCAACGGGTCAATAAAAAACTAGACTGTAAGAAGTGCTTGAGGGGAAACATCAATAAATATCAGAGGGTTAATAAAAATTAATAAATTTGTCCATGAGTTTAAATCGTTATCCTGATAATTGGAAAGAACTAGCTTTGGCGGTTAAGGAAGCGGCGAATTGGCAATGTCAACGATGTGGTCGTTTGTGTCTAAAACCTGGAGAAGCTTTACCTCATACCCTAAAACGTCGAGCTTATATGTTGCAAGTCCATCATTGGAATTGTGACCCTGGGGATAATCGTTTAGAAAATTTAGTGGCATTGTGTAGTAGTTGCCACCTAGCTTACCATTGTCGAAGTCGAGGAAATATCTCACCTGGGCAGTTATTCCTTGATTTAAAACTCTAAGGAAAAACCGCCTGTGGAGAACAAAAATCAAGGCAATGTTTAATTAAAACCTAGGTGTAAGTACCAGAACAAGAGAAACCTCAACTATTATATTTCCGGCTCCGAGTCAAAGAGATCGGGTTGCCGATTCTGTTGTTCCAGATCGCAAATGGATTAATTAATCTACTCCTTAACGTAATAACTCCAAAGGATCTATAGTAGATTTAAGGGCTTTCTTTTCGCTCCTCATTTTCCTACCGTTTATGGCAACCCCAACCCCGATTCCAGACCCAGGGCAACTTGTAGAGGTGCGAGGAAGACGATTTTCAGTCATTGATGTCGAATCTTCTTCCCTTCCTCAAAACCCCTTAACCCTAAGTTTTACCTTCTCTAAACACCATTTAGTTACCCTCACTTCAGTCGAAGATGATGGTTTAGGAGAAGAACTGCAAGTCATCTGGGAACTGGAACCTGGGGCTTGTATTTATGAATCTAAAGAACTGCCCTATCCCGATGGGTTTGATGCGCCAGAACGATTAGATGCCTTTCTCGATGCTGTGCGTTGGGGAGCTTCCTCCAGTGCTGATGTCCGTTCTGTACAATCTCCCTTTCGCAGTGGCGTTGATATTGAAGATTACCAACTTGACCCCGTTGTGAGAGCGATTCAAATGCCCAGGGTAAATCTTTTGGTCGCCGATGATGTGGGGTTAGGAAAAACCATAGAAGCGGGATTAGTCGCCCAAGAATTAATTTTACGCCAACGAGTTCAACGCATTTTAATCATTTGCCCATCTTCTCTGCAAATCCAATGGCAAGAACAAATGCGGGATAAATTCGGTTTAGAGTTTCGGATTGTCAATCGAGACTTAATGCGAGACTTAAGAAGAAATCGGGGACTGCACGTTAATCCTTGGACACATTTTCCTCGGTTAATTTCATCAATTGATTTTCTCAAACGAGATCGACCCTTACGCTTATTTCGAGAAGCTCTACCCAGTGAAGGGGAATCGATTTATCCCCGTCGTTTTGATTTATTAATTGTCGATGAAGCTCATAATATTGCCCCATCAGGCGGGGGAAATTATGCCATTGATTCTCAACGCACCGCAGCAATTCGTTTAATTGAACCCCATTTTGAACATAAACTTTTTCTAACCGCCACGCCCCATAACGGTTATCCTGAAAGTTTTACTGCTTTATTAGAATTATTGGATTCTCAACGATTTGCCCGAGGCGTTGCACCAGACCAGAATCAATTACAAGTCGTTATGGTGCGACGGTTAAAATCAGAAATTACCGATTGGGATGGCACACCCCGCTTCCCGGAACGACAATTAGAAGCCATTTCCGTTAACTATAGCGACGCTGAACGCGAAGCGAATCGCTTGTTAACTCAATATACTCAATTACGACGAAAAAATCCCCAGAACCAAGTCGAATTAACAGCTACAGAATTTGTTTTAAAACTATTGAAAAAACGCCTATTTTCTTCGCCAATGGCATTTTTAACAACGTTAGAAAAACATGATCAAACTCTACAAAAAGCTAAACCTCGCACCTCTCGTACTGTCTCCAAACCGACACCTGGAATTTTACGCCGTCAGTTAGATCTGATTGATGAAGAATTTGGGGATGATGATTTGTATGAAACCACAACAGAGGATGCGATCGCTACTACTTCTTCCTTATTTCGAGAACTAACCCCTGAAGAAAGAACAATCCTCAATCGCTTAAAACAATGGGCAGAAGCCGCTTCTCCGGTTCCTGATTCTAAAGCCAAAGAACTCCTGAATTGGATTCAAACCTATATTAAACCCAATAATCAATGGTCTACGGAACGGGTCATTATTTTCACCGAATATCGCACCACCCAAAAATGGTTATATGAACTTTTAGCCACCCAAGGACTCGCGGAAAATGACCGTTTAATGACCCTCTATGGAGGAATGAAAGCAGAAGACCGAGAACGAATTAAAGCCGCCTTCCAAGCCAGTCCAGAACTGTCTAATGTCCGCATTCTCCTGGCTACCGATGCCGCTTCCGAAGGCTTAGATTTACAAAATCATTGTTCTCGTTTAATTCATTATGAAATTCCTTGGAACCCGAACCGCATGGAACAACGAAACGGCCGTATTGACCGTCATGGACAAAAAGCCCAACAAGTGAGTATTTATCATTTTGTCGGCAAAAGTTATTCTCAACAATCAACTGTTGGGTTATCCCCTGGAGAATTAGAAGGGGATTTAGAATTTTTAATGCGGGCGGCTTTAAAAGTAAATAACATCCGTGAAGATTTAGGAAAAGTAGGGCTAGTAATTGCTATCCAAGTCGAAGAAGCGATGTTAGGAAAACGCCAAACCCTGGACACCACGAAAGCCGAAAAAGAAAGTGAACCTGTGCGACGGTTATTGAAATTTGAACGGAAAATCCGCGAACAAATTCAGAAATTAAAAGAACAATTAGATGAAACCCGCACTAGCTTAAGATTAGATCCCAGTAATATTGAATCTGTGGTTAAAGTGGGTTTAGAATTAGCCGGACAGCCCCCGTTAATCCCTTATAAAGACTATCCTTCAGCTTTTATTCTTCCCCCCTTAAAAGGCAGTTGGGCAGGGTGCAGTCAAGGGTTAGCCCATCCCCACACCGGAGAAATTCGCCCCATTGTTTTTGACCCTAATTTAACGAGAGGACGGGACGATTTGGTTTTAATTCATTTGAACCATCGCTTAGTTCAGATGTGTTTACGCTTACTCCGAGCGGAGGTTTGGTCACGGGAAGGAAATAAAAACTTACATCGGGTGACGATTAAAGTTGTTCCAAATTCAATCTTAGAATATCCGGCTGTTGTAGCTTACGGGCGATTAGTCATTTTAGGGAGTGACCAACATCGGTTACATGAAGAATTAATCACCGCCGGGGGAACCTTAGAACAAGGAAAATTTAACCCGTTAAAGGTGATGAAATTGGAAAACGTGATTCAATCTGCAATTCCTAATTTGGTTTCGGACGAAATGAAAGAACGGTTGGTTAAGGCGTGGAATCAATATACTCATCCCTTAATGAAACAATTAGAAAAACGAATGGGCGACCGCAGAACTTCCTTAGAAAAAAGCTTGCAAGACCGATGTGACAAAGAAGTAGGGGATATCAAGGCAATTTTAACTGAATTGCAACGGAGTATTGAACAAGAATTAAATGAACCGGATTTTGTTCAGTTAGAGTTATTTACTTCAATAGAAAAGGATCAGTTGGAACGCAATCGCAATAGTTTAAAATTAAGATTAGAACAAATTCCCAAAGAAATTGAACGAGAAACCACAGCGATTTATTCTCGATTTTCTAATCCAAAGGCTCGATTATTCCCCATTGCGATTACTTATTTTATTCCCCAAAAACTTAAATGATTTACGATTTACGATTTTGGATTTACGATTGGGAATTTTTGATTTATGATTAGGAATTTACAGTTTACACTTTATGGTTCATAGATTTACATTTATGATTTTTTATATTAAGTGTTAAAAATGTATAATTACTTAGAAAAAAATATACAATAAATTTACACTCATAAATTATAAATAATATAACCCATAAATCCCCAATCCCCAATCCCCAATCCCCAATCGTAAATCGTAAATCGTAAATCCCAAATATGAAGGTTTTTTATGGATGAGGTGAAGTTTAAAGAAAGAACGAAAAGTTTAGCTGTCAGAGTTATTCGGTTAGTCACTGCTTTACCATCAAATACAACAGGTCAAGTTCTTGGTAAACAATTGTTACGCTCGGCAACTTCTGTAGGAGCTAATTACCGTGCTGCTTGTCGAGCTAAATCAACAGCAGATTTTATTAATAAATTAAAAATTGTTGAAGAAGAAGCAGATGAAACACTTTATTGGTTAGAATTATTGATTGAAGCCAATTTAATACCAGAAGACAAGTTAAAAAGTCTCATTTCTGAAACTAATGAAATCCTAGCCATGATAGTTTCTTCTATAAAAACCCTTCGCTCAAAAGAAAAAAACTAACGATTTACGATTTGGGATTTACGATTTTGGATTTACGATTGATGAATTTAGATTGAGGGATTAAAATGTATGTTATTAAATCTCCAAATCAATCCCCAATCCCCAATCCCAAATCGTAAATCGTAAATCCCAAATCGTAAATCGTAAATCCCAAATCGTAAATCCCAAGATGTCTATTGCTCGTCATCATGCTGAATGGTTATCCTTAATTGAAGCTTCTGGCCCCTTCTTAAGCTTGCAAACCTTATTAGAGGTTTTTCCTCAAGGGTTAGATGCCCATGACCCTGAGCGATTTCGGGTTTTACGTCAAGCGTATGAAGAATGGCTAGAAAATCATGGCGATGTGGGAATTCATCGAACTTGGGGAGAATGGGTTTTAAAAGAAATCCTCGAATTTCCCGATGAAGTCCTAAAAACAGGGCAAAACATTCCCCAAGGTTTAAAAGTCTTTATTCCTGAACATCAAGAAACCCTGCGCCCGGATTATATTGTTAATTCAATAGATGATTCAGCCGATTCAAACCGCCCTAAAATTCGTTTATTGGTGCAAATTTATCCTCCCGAACAAGCGTTAGAAAAAACCCTAAAAAATTCTCGCTGGTCAGCCTCTCCCGCAACCCGAATGATGGAATTACTTCGGGGAACAGGAGTCTGGTTAGGATTAATTACCAATGGGGAACATTGGATGTTAATTAATGCCCCGACGGGAACCAATGAAATCGCCCCAGGGATTAAATATAATACCCCTTCCCCAACCGTTAGTTATATTTCTTGGTATGCCAATTTATGGTTAGAAGAAAAAATCACCCTCCAAGCGTTTAGAAGTTTATTAGGGGTGCAACGCTTTTTTGGGGTTCCAGATGACCAAACCTTAGAAGCTTTATTTGTTAAAAGTGCCGATAGTCAACAGGAAGTTACTGACCAATTAGGGTATCAAGTTAGAAAAGCCGTTGAAGTTTTAATTCAAAAAATTGATAAAATTGATCAAGACCGTAACCGTAAATTATTAAAAAATATTTCACAAACTCAACTTTATGAAGCCGCTTTATTTATGATGATGCGGTTAGTGTTTCTCTTTTCAGCCGAAGAAAAAGGTTTATTACGGTTAGGCGAGTCCCTTTATGATCAATCTTACTCTGTCTCAACCTTACGGTCACAACTGCGAGAAGTTGCTGACCATTATGGGGAAGAAATCTTAGAACGTCGCCATGATGCTTGGTGTCGTTTATTAGCCACATTTCGGGCAGTTTATGGGGGGATAGACCATGATTTATTGCGTTTACCCGCATTAGGTGGCGATTTGTTTAACCCCGATAAATTCCCCTTTTTAGAAGGACGAACCGAGGGAAATTGGCAACAAGTTTCCTCCCAACCCATTCCTATTGATAATAGAACTGTTTTACATTTATTAGAAGCGTTACAAATTTTACAAATCAAAGTTCCCGGCGGTGGAACAGAACCAAGACGGTTATCGTTTCGGGCGTTAGATGTGGAACAAATTGGTCATGTGTATGAAGGGTTATTAGACCATACCGCAATTCGCGCAACTTCTCCGGTTTTAGGATTATTGGGGACAAAAGACAAAGAACCCGAAATTACTTTAGATGAATTAGAAATTGCTTTTGCTAAAGGGGAAAATGAGTTCATTAAAATTCTCAAAACTTTAACCGGACGGTCTGAAACGACGCTAAAAAAAGCCGTTGATAGTGCAAACTTTAACAATAATGTCATCCTGAGTGAAAGGAATAAGAATGACGCTCAAAATGATAACAATAATGTCATCCTGAGTGAAACGAAGGATCTCGGTGGTGTCGTGAAGGATGGTAGAGATTCTTCGCAAGCTCAGAATGACAAGAATAATGCTCAGAATGACAAGAATAATCTTCAGAATGACAGGAGGGGTTATGCTCAGAATAATAACCTGTTAATTGCTTGTAATAATAATTCAGAATTATTGGAACGGGTGAAACCCTTTGTTAATTTAATTCGCTCTGATACCTTCGGTTATCCCGTCATTATTCCCACCGGAAGCGTTTATGTTGCCCAAGGAAGTAACCGCCGAGAAACGGGAACCCATTACACCCCCAAGAGTTTAACGGAAGAAATTGTTCGCTATACTTTAGAACCTTTAGTATATCAAGGCGTGGCGGAAGGAAAACCGAAAACCGAGTGGAAGTTAATTCCTGCGCCGGAACTTTTAGACCTGAAAATTTGTGATATGGCGATGGGGTCGGGGGCGTTTTTAGTTCAGGTTTGTCGATATTTAGGAGAACGATTAATAGAAGCCTGGAAAGAAGCAGAAACGGCAAATCCAGGTAAAATTGTGATTGCACCGGATGGTCAATTATCTAAGTCTCGTCCTCAAGAATCGATTATCCCCATTGACGCGACAGAACGGTTAATGGTGGCAAAACGCATTATTGCTGAACGTTGTATTTATGGAGTGGATAAAAACCCCTTAGCGGTGGAAATGGCAAAGTTATCTTTATGGTTAGAAACCTTACAAAAAGATAAACCCTTTACCTTTTTAGACCATGCTTTGAAAGCTGGAGATTCATTAGTGGGAGTGAATTTAGAACAGTTAAAACGGTGGAATTTACAAACTGAGGGGGAATCTTATCAATTAGGAATTGGCGGAGATGATTTACAACAATTATTAAATGAAGTTATTGATTTTCGGTTACAAATTGAATCGAAACCCGTCAACAGTCCCCAAGACCAAAAGGAAAAAGAATATTTACTCCTTCAAGCCAATGCCAGAATTAAAGATTTAAAAGATAGGGCAGATTTATTAATTTCTAGTTATCTCACCAATGTAAAAAAACAGGAACAACAAGACCTGCGATTAACTTTATTAATGGTTGCTCAAGGGAAAGCAAGTATTACCAACTATCAACGGAAAATTTTACCTGATTTAAACAGTTTAAATCCCTTCCATTGGGAATTAGAATTTCCTGAAGTCTTCCTAACTGCGAGAAATGAACCCGAATCTAACCTGAATCGTAAATCCAAAATCGTAACTCGTCAATCAACAATCGGTTTTAATGCCCTTGTGGGAAATCCGCCATTTATGGGAGGTCAAAAAATTACAGGGCCGTTGGGAACTCCCTATCGAGATTATTTAGTTCAATATTTAGCCAATAATGTCAGAGGAAGTGCCGATTTATGTGCTTATTTCTTTTTAAGAGGGCAACAGTTAATCGGTAAAAAAGGAGGATTTGGGTTAGTTGCAACCAATACTATTGCCCAAGGAGATACGCGAGAAGTCGGGTTAGACCAAATGGTTCAGAATTTACAAACCTCGGCTGTCATCCCCCAGACCCCGACTGTCATTCCCCAGGCCCCGACTATCATCCCCCAGACTCCGACTGTCATCCCCCAGACCCCGACTGTCATTCCCCACGCTCCAACTGTCATTCCCCACGCTCCAACTGTCATCCTGAGTGAAACGAAGGATCTCCGTGAGGTCGTCAAAAATAGTAGAGATTCTTCGCAAGCTCAGAATGACAAGAGGGGTTATCCTCAGAATGACAAGAATGATGCTCAGAATGACAGAAAAGGTGTTATTTATCGGGCGGTTTCTAGTCGAACATGGGAAGGAACTGCAAGTTTAGAAGTCGCTTTTGTTTGGATGCGTCAAGGGGAATGGCAAGGAGACTTTATTTTAGATGAAAAACCTGTTAATGGAATTACACCCTTTTTAACAGTACCAGGGAAATTAGCAGGTAATCCTTATCGGTTAATGGCTAATCAAAATAAATCTTTCATTGGTTCAATGGTTTTAGGAATGGGGTTTGTATTAGAACCGGAAGAAGCTCAAAAATTAATTGCAAAGAATCCTAAAAATGAAGATGTTTTATTTCCCTATTTGAATGGGGAAGATTTAAACTCTAATCCAGATCAATCTCCGAGCCGTTGGGTGATTAATTTCAAAGATTGGCTATTAGATGCTGACCATGATGATCCCAAAAACTCTAAAGGTAAACCCTATGCTGTTGATTATCCAGATTGTTTAAAAATAGTTGAGGAAAAAGTTAAACCAGAAAGAGAAAAAAATAAAGATAGACAAAGGCGTGAAATATGGTGGCGTTTTACAAGACCTACAATTGAACTTTATGAAATGATCGCAGATATGGAACGAGTGTTAGTTATTGCAGCAACAAGTAGAACTTTAGCTTTTGCTTTTGAACGGTCTGATATAGTTTTTTCTCATGCCACCGTAATCTTAGCATTTAATAAATACATTTATTTTGCAATTTTACAAGGTGTTTTTCATGAGTCTTGGGTGCGTGACTATGCTTCTTCAATGAAAGGAGACTTAAGATATACACCTACAGACTGTTTTGAAACATTCCCTTTTCCCCTTCTTAAAAATGAATCGTCAATCGTAAATCGTAAATCCAAAATCATAAACTTAGAAGAAATTGGCGAAAATTATTATAATCATCGTCAACAAATCATGTTAACTCGTCAGGAAGGATTAACCAAAACCTATAATCGGTTTCATAACCCCGATGAACAATCCCCAGATATTATAAAATTGCGAGAACTGCACATTGAAATGGATCAAGCTGTTGCTCTGGCTTACGGTTGGGATGATCTCACCTTAGATCACAATTTCCACGAAACAAAACAAGGAATTCGGTATACAATTAGTGAAGCAGCTAGACGGGAAGTATTAGACCGACTGTTGCAACTGAATCATCAACGTTACGCCGAAGAAGTTGAAGCCGGACTTCATGATAAAGGGAAGAAGAAAACGACAAAAAAAAAGCCTAAGAAATCAGAAGAACAATTAGAATTTTTTTAATCAACTATTAACTGTCATTTTGAGTATTTTTCCCTTGTCATTCTGAGTGAAACGAAGAATCTCTTACTATACTTATAGATTAAGTAGAGATCCTTCATTTCGCTGCGCTGCATTCAGGATGACAATTGTTATCTGTCATTCTGAGTGAAACGAAGAATCTCTTACTAGACTTGTGGGTTAACTAGAGATCCTTCACTCCGCTATGCTACGTTCAGGATGACAATTGTTATCTGTCATTCTGAGTGAAACGAAGAATCTCTTACTAGACTTGTGGGTTAACTAGAGATCCTTCATTTCGCTGCGCTGCATTCAGGATGACAATTCTAAAAGGCTTTTGAGGTTCAGATCTAGTACCAGCCTTAAATATTAAATTTTTAGTATTTTTCACAAGCTGCGAAGTAAGAAATGATATAATATTTAAAATTATAAGTTTTAAACCCCATGACTAATGAACAAAATTTATTAGAGAAATGGCGTTCTTTACCCCAAGAAAAACAACAAGAAGTCATTGATTTTGTTGATTTTCTAACCCTGAGAATTTCCTTTACCAATCTGTCAAACTCTACTGTTACACAACCAACAGAAACACAAAAACCCCGCTCAAATTTAGGAATAAAATTACAGGAAATCCGAGAAAAAATCGTTGCTTCTGGTGTCCCTTTACTCAGTGCAGAAGACATCGAACTAGAAAAAGCTAAACGACGCGGGGGATTTCAAGAGGCTGAATCATGACAAAACTAACCTTTATTGATGCAGGCGTTTTAATTTATGCGGCTAGAGGAGAAAGTCAAATTGCCTTAAAAGCTTTAGAAGTTTTACAGGACAATAACCGGATTTTTGCTTCTAGTATTTTTCTAAAAATGGAAGTTCTCCCTAAAGCTATTTATAACCAACAAACTGATGAAATAGAATTCTACAATGAATATTTTAATGCCGTCTCCGTTTGGGCGACCGATATTGATAAAATCTTAGAAAGAGCTTACCAAGAAGCCAGTCAGTTTGGCTTAGGAATCATGGATGCTTTTCATATTGCGGCGGCGATTTTAGTTGGGGCGGAAGAATTCATAACGAATGAAAAACCCAAAAAATCCATCCACCGAACTCCCAGTATAAACATTATTTCTATTCATCCCCAATCGTAAATTATTCTTATGGAAATTATTAAGCTTCCTCCCGTTCTCCCTGGTACTTTAGACTTAGTAGAAATCAACCAAAAACTCAAAAATGGTGAAATTAAACTCGATTGGAATGCAGTAATTTCCGCCCCTGAATCCGCTTTAAAAATTTTATTAGACGGGATAGTGTTAGAGGATGAGAACTTAATCTCGGATGATAGCGGTGTCTCAGATCAAGTCATTCGTCAAATCACAATTTTTTTTGAAACTCGCCAGAAAAAACGAGCTAAAAAAGATGTTAAAAAGCCGGAACAAATTTCTTTATTTAATGTTGAATATGTCGCCGCCAATCAACCGGAAAAACAAGGCAGTTTAATCGAACAACAATTTATTATTAATCCCAACCTCACCGAACTTAATCCCCCAGAACCCCCAATCGTAAATCCAAAATCGTCAATCGTAAATCCCCAATCGTTAATCGTAAATCCTGAACCCCTAATCGTAAATCCAAAATCGTCAATCGTAAATCCCCAATCGTTAATCGTAAATCCCCAATCTCCCTATGAACTTCGCCAAGAATTAGAAGAAATGATTTTCAAAGATCTGCTTGGCCCTGCGGGGAAAGAAGACGAAGAAGTGGATGAAAGTAGTGTAACAGATCGCTATTTAGTTGGACTATTATCCCCCTTAATTCGCAATAAAACCCCAGAAGAACAACCCGAACAACAAGACGAACTCGCCCCCGCCGGAAAAGGCAATTCAGAAGAAGGAACCACAGAAGGAACCATACCCCCACCTAATACCATGTTCCCTTCATCAATGGGTTTAACCTTCTGCGTTGATAGTGATGCAAAAGCCATAAAAATTACCGCAAAATGGGGACATTATCAACGAGAAAAAAGCCAATATTTAACTAAAAAAGAAACCTCCGAACCCAAACTGATTTGGAAACGCTATCCCATTCAAGGAACCAAAATTCAACCCTTAAAATCCGGTGAAATCCCTGAATGGACTGTTGATCCCGAATATCCAGGGGTAATCGTTAAAGGACGGATGCGCCGCCTCGATAATCAAGATTGGATTGTGACTTTATTTTTAGTGAATGGTCAAAAAGAACCCGCTAAACAACGAGATAAAGCTTGGTTATTTCAACCGGAATTAATGATTTATTCCCCTGATAAAAATTATTCTAATATTTTCGTTAAAAAACCTGCTTCAATTCAACAAAACTTAGATTCTGTTATTCAACAGGAAAATCAACAAATGGCGATGTTATATCGTCATCAAGTGGAATTTGCCGTCGGACATGGGGTGGGCGTTCATGCCGAAATTGTCCCCGACAATCCCACCCAAGCCACCTGTCTAAAAACCTGCATGATTCCCCGCTATGAAGTGCCACAAACCACACCCCCCAGCGTTGAAGAAATTCCTCAGTTAAACGGGTTAATTTTAGACATGAAAACCCTAGCGGAAGCCAAACCCGCCGATGTTCCCAAACTCTTAACCCCCCTAATTACCGCTTATCAAAACTGGATTCAGGAACAACAACAATCACTGCAAGATTTACTCCTCAACCCCGACTTTTTACCCTCTCAAAATGCAGCCCAAACCACCCTCAATCATTGCCAAACTACCTTAGACCGTATCCAAGAAGGGATTCAACTTTTAACCCAAAATCCCCAAGCTGTAGAAGCCTTTCAATTTATGAATGAAGCCATGTGGCGACAGCGTGTACACGGGATTTATGCCGAACTCAAACGTCAAGGAAAAGATCCGAGTTTAGATGAAATTGATACCCCGAACAATCATAGCTGGCGTACCTTTCAACTTGCCTTTATTCTCCTGAATTTACCCCCTCTCACTGATTTACACCACCCCGGCCGTTCTCACCCTCTGGATGCGGTCTGTGATTTACTGTGGTTTCCCACCGGAGGCGGTAAAACCGAAGCTTATTTAGGACTCACAGCCTATACCATCGGACTGCGGCGGTTACAGGGTTCTATTGGGGGACGAGATGGAGAACATGGGGTAGCCGTCTTAATGCGCTATACCCTGCGTTTATTGACCTTGCAACAGTTCCAACGGGCAACCACCTTAATTTGTGCCTGTGAAGTCATCCGCCGCCAAAACCCGCAAAAATGGGGGTCAGAACCGTTTCGGATTGGTTTATGGGTCGGAAACAATAGCACCCCCAACTACACCAGCCAAAGCGAAGAATTTGTCAAACAAAGCAAAGGACAAGGGCGACCCTCCGGTATGGGTTCCCCCCACCAACTCACGAATTGTCCTTGGTGTGGCACAAAAATCGACCCAGGTAGACACATTGTTGTCCACCCCGTTGATAAAGAACAAGGACGCACCCTCGTCTACTGTGGAGATAGTTTAGGACGATGTTGCTTTACCCTCAAACAGTCTCCCCAGGAAGGGTTGCCCATTATAGTTGTTGATGAAGAAATTTATCGGCGTTTACCAACTCTATTAATTGCCACCGTTGATAAATTTGCCCAAATGCCGTGGAAAGGGGAAACCCAAATGTTATTCGGACAGGTGAGTGGTTACTGTGACCGTCATGGGTTCCGCTCTCCCGACTTAGACGATAAAGACAACCACCGCGCCACCAATAAACTTCCCGCCGCCAAAACCCGACCTCATGCTCTCCTGCGTCCCCCCGACTTAATTATTCAGGATGAATTGCATTTAATTAGTGGCCCCTTGGGGTCAATGGTGGGACTGTATGAAACCGTTGTAGATCATTTGTGTACTTGGGAAGTTAATGGTCAATCTGTTCGTCCTAAAGTGATTGCTTCAACGGCCACCATCCGCCAAGCGTCCGCCCAAGTTCACCATCTATTTTTGCGGAAGCTGCATATTTTCCCGCCACCTGGGTTGGATATTCAAGATAACTTTTTCTCCCGCCGTCGAGAACCGAGTCCTGAGCATCCTGGGCGACTGTATTTAGGCATTTGCGCCCCCGGTCGGCGGTTAAAAGCGACGATGATTCGGGTGTATTTAGCGACGTTATCGGCGGCGCAGGCATTGTATGAGAAATATGGAAAAGTTGCAGACCCTTGGATGACCTTGGTGGGTTACTTTAACTCCCTACGAGAATTGGGGGGAACACGAAGGTTAGTGGAAGATGATATTCGGACTCGTTTAAATCGAATGAGTGAACGGGGATTGAAAAATCGCAAGTTAAGAAACTTTGATGAATTAACCTCCCGTAAGGATTCTACGGATATTCCCCTGATATTAGACCGTTTAGAAACTCCCTTTGACCCCCTATTGGAAGCGGAGAACCAAGCCAAACGCAAAGCAGGTCAGAAAGTTGAAAGACCTGACCCCCTGGATGTGATTCTCGCCACCAATATGATTTCCGTTGGGGTTGATGTTAAACGTCTGGGGTTAATGGTCGCCTGTGGTCAACCGAAAAATACCGCCGAATATATTCAAGCCACTTCACGGGTGGGACGAAGTTACCCTGGTTTGGTGATCACTGTTTATAACTGGGCTAGACCCAGGGATTTATCCCACTATGAACGGTTTGAACACTACCATGCCACTTTTTATCAGCACGTTGAGGCGTTATCGGTGACTCCCTTTGCATCTGGAGCTTTGTATCGAGGTTTAAGTGCGTTATTCGTGTCTTTAGTTCGTCTCTGTGGCGATGAATTTAATCAAAATGATCGCCCTGGTTTAATTCAACGCAACCATCCGTTTATACAAGAGGCAATTAATGTTATTGTTCGACGGGCTGAACTCATTGAAGGGGTTGAAAAAGGTCAACAAGTGCGTCGAGAATTAGAAGCCAAATTAGATACTTGGTTAAATAAAGCTCACACCCTGGTTGGGGGAGCCACTTTAAAATATCAAGTAACTTCACGGGATGGAACGGCTATTAAGTTATTAGAAAATGCCGGACAAAAACAATGGCAAGATTTCACCTGTTTAGGGTCATTAAGAAATGTTGAACCGACCATCGGATTAATTTTAACAGATCAACCCCTCGATGAGGAGCA
>AP017993.1 GCA_003609755.1 Planktothrix agardhii NIES-204 | reverse complement strand
TTCTGTACTATAAATTCCTTCAATCACAATTAACACTTTTTCAAATTGTCGGCGTTTTTGTTGTAATAGTTTCTCTAAACTTTGCCAATCATTATGGGGAAATTCAATCGCAGTTGAACCCGATAAAAGACACCCTTGGCGAATACTATTATGACTAAGGGCATCATAAAGAATTAAGTCTTTTTCGCCGAATAAATGCCCAATGGTTGAAACGTTAGTGGCATGACCGCCAATATAAACAATACAGTCTTCTGTTCCTAAGAATTGAGCAATTTCTTGCTCTAATTCTTGATGAAGCGATCGCTCTCCGGCAACAATTCGACTCGCAGAAACGGACGTGCCATAATCTTCAATGGCTGTTTTTGCCAGTTCTGAAACCTGCGGATCACCACAGAGTCCTAAATAATTATAACTGGCATAATTAATTAATTCTCGCCCTTCAACTTGAATAATTTCACGGGCAACACTATCATAAATCCTAAAGAAAGGATTGCCTAATTTTTCGGCTTTTTCCACATCTCGTTCTAAGGTTAAATATTCAGGAGAACGTTCAAATTGATAATATTCTGCGGGAATTTCTTCTTCAATTATTTTAGTGGTAGGCGGTGGCGGGGTTAAGGGTTTGGGGGGCGGGGTTGGGGTAACAATATAACGGGTTTTAAGAGATTGATTCAGAATCTCTTCGGTGAGAACATCGGTTAAGAAATAATCAACCAATGCTTCTAAATCAGGATAATCAAAGACAGAACTAAGAGAAAATGTACTCCCCAAACAATTTTGTAAACGGTTTTTGAATTCAACCGCCATTAAAGAATCCATTCCTAAATCGCTGAGATTATCTTCTAAGTTAATAGATTCAGGGGAACTATACCCTAAAACGGTTGCCAGTTCGCTTCGTATTTTTTCCGATAAAATTGTTTTACGGTCAGACGTTGAAGCTGTTGCTAACTGTTGTAAAAAGTCTAATTTTTGGTTAGCATTAACTTCGGGTTTCCTTGCCTTATCCTGGGAAATCAGATCTTCTAAGAAAGGAAAAGCAACACCATCCGGCACTTGTTCAATAAAAGCTGACCAATCAACAGAAAATACGCCAATTTGGGGGATAGGTTCAGAAAGTAATTGATCAAGAACTTTTAATCCTTGTTGGGGTGCGATCGCCTTCATTCCCTGCGCTAATAATCGCCCTTGATTTTGATTGCTTAATTGGGCTGCCATTCCCGCTTCATCCCAAGCACCCCAGTTAATACTTAACCCTGGTAAACCCAACAGGCGGCGATATTCCATTAACCCATCCATAATCGAATTTGCAACAACATAATTGCTTTGACCTGGGGAACCAATTAAGGCAGTAATTGAAGAGAAACACACAAAAAAATCGAGGGGTAAATTTAAAGTGGCGGTGTGTAAATTCCAAGTTCCGGTTACTTTGGGGGCTAAAACCTCTCTAAATCGTTCCCAAGTTTGTTTTTCCAGGATGCCATCATTCAGA
The DNA here is from genome assembly GCA_003609755.1 of Planktothrix agardhii NIES-204. Classification (NCBI taxonomy): domain Bacteria; kingdom Bacillati; phylum Cyanobacteriota; class Cyanophyceae; order Oscillatoriales; family Microcoleaceae; genus Planktothrix; species Planktothrix agardhii. The sequence goes on along the minus strand of AP017993.1, from coordinate 97,626 downwards.
ACCCCTGCGGCGTGAATAATTCCCCGTAGCGGTGGCAATTGATTCGAGATGGTATAGGGTTTAATTACCTTTTCAACGGCTTCTAAATCCGTAATATCTGCTTTGATGACTTGAATAGTAACGCCTTGATTTTTTAATTTTTCAATAACGTTTTTAGCGTGTTGAGAAGGTTCACTGCGTCCAACTAATAATATATTTTTTGCCTGTTTTGTCACCAACCATTGGGCAACTTGTAAGCCTAATGCCCCTAATCCTCCGGTAATTAAATAGGTACTATCTTCTCGAATTGTTATGTCTTGAATGGGTGGGTGTAACGTTATCACAACTTTGCCGATATGTTTTGCTTGCGCCATATATCGGAAAGCATTTGAAGCCTCTTCAACGGGAAAAACAGTATAAGGAAGAGGTTGTAATTGTTTTTCTTCAAACCCAGGTATTAATTCCGTTAACATTTGGTTGATTAACTGTGGGTTTTGTTCCGCAATTTCTAATAAATCAAAGGCTTTATAGGTAATATCAGCCCGTTTTTCTTGAACTTTCTGTTGAGTCCAAATTCCGATTTTCCCGATTTCAATAAACCGACCATTGGGAGATAAAATCTCTAAACTTTTTGGAATGAATTCTCCATTTAAACTATTGAGAACAACCTCAACGCCTTGATTGTTTGTCAACTCGCGAATTTCGTCAGCAAAGGCTAAAGTTCGGGAATTAATCACAAATTTAATCCCCATCGACTTGAGAAACTCTTGCTTTCCTGGGGATGCGGTGGCGTAAATTTCTGCCCCCATTTGTTGGGCAATTTGAATGGCGGCTTGACCGACTCCTCCAGAAGCGGCATGAATTAAAATGCGATCGCCAGGTTTTAATTGAGCTTGGACAATTAAGGCATAATAAGCGGTTAAAAATGCGGTGGAAAGGGTAGCAGCTTCAGCAAAATTAATATGAGTCGGTTTAGGAATAACAAATTGATGATTAACGGTAATATAACTGCCTAAACATCCCAACGCAGGGGCGGCGATCACTTCATCTCCAATGTTTAAGTCTTTAACGCCAGCCCCAACGGCGACAATAATTCCTGAACATTCCCCTCCTAACGGAATTTTTGAAGCGTTAGAAATTCCCATTTGTTCTAAATATTGATTCAACATTCCCAACCCGTTGAGAACATCTCGAAAATTCAATCCTACCGCCCGAACTTGGATTTCTACTTCTCCAAAACCAGGTTTTTTTCGGGTTAAAGGAATAAAATCAAAGTGATCTAGGGTTCCAAGATTAGCAATTTTGAGTTGATAAGATTGTTGGGTTTTACTATCGGGTTGATAAGCATTTAAGCGAGGGACATAACGGACTCCCTCACGGTAGACAATTTGGTTTTCTTCGTCGGGATTTTCTAATTCTTCTAATAAAGTTTGGAAATTTTGGTTTAAACTATCGTTTGGTTTTAACGTCTTTTGTTTGGCGGGTAAAATTAAGTTCAATGACTCAAAATCAATACAAATACAGGCTAAATTTGGATGTTCTAAACGGATGACTTTTGCTAACCCAAACGCATAATTTTTTGTTTGTTTGGATAAAGGAGAGGAATAAGTCACGATCCAAAGTGGAGGGGGTGTTATCCCAGATCGCTGAGTAATACGTTGAACCAGATTAAGTAAACTCGCGCCTGTTTCGTCAAAGGTTTGATTAGAACTCCAGAGGTAAATAATCTGGTCACAAGGTTGTAGTTTTCCTGAGACATTTTCAGGGTGAATAATAGAACAGCGATCGCCTTTTTCCTCTAAACTTTTAGCTAATTTCACGCCGAATTCTGGACAGTCTGAAACAATCAACCAATTGGCGGTTTTACGAGTTTGGCTAGCAGATAAACGGGGTTTAGATTTCCAAGTTAACCGATATAAATCTGGCAGTTCTGGGGAGGAACTATCAGAAATCTGAATGAGTTCTTGTAAGGATTTTCGGTTAATTGCCCGTAGCGTTAACGTTTCAATTTCTGCTAATAGAGTTTTGTTATCATCAAATAGTTGAAGTTGGGCAGTGATTTGTTGAGAATGAATCGTTTTAATTTTAACAGAACTCCAAACTTTATCGCTTGGTTGTTGATAAATATACAGATTTTCGATACTGACGGGTAGATAGGTTGTGCGATCACTTTTTTTAAGTAAAATTGCCCCTAAAACTTGAAAACAAGCATCTAATAAAACCGGATGCAAGGTGTAAGAGTCGGTTTCAGTTCTTAACCCTTCGGGTAATTGAATTAAGCCCAATGCTTGGTCTTCTTTTTGCCAAAGTTTGGCGATCGCTTGAAAGGATTTCCCATAATTAAACCCCTGTTTCTTGACTTGTTCATAATAGTGGGAAATCGAGACAAGTTCTCCCCCTTCTCGTTGAAGGGAATTATTCCTGAGTTGCCTATTTTCTAAGTTAGTTTGGGTTAAGCTTCCCCTAGCGTGAAGGGTTTCTGTTAAGGGGATATTTTCTTCTGCGATAAAACTATAAATTTTAAATTCGTATTCTCCCTGAGATTGGGGGGTTAAAATAACTTGAACGGTTGTTTCTGCGGTGGATAACTTTAGCGGTTGTTCTATGGTTAATTGAGATAAGGTAACGTTTTCTCGAATTTCTTTGATTGCTGCTAAAATGATTTCCAGATAAGCCGTTGCAGGTAAAACAGGCTGAGAAAACAAACAATGATCTTGTAAATAATGAGGAGACTGGGAACTCAACCGAGACTGAAAGCGGATTTCTGTTGTTCCTGCTAACTGTAACTTTTCTCCTAATAAGGGATGACTTGAATTAGAAATGGGAAAAGATTTTTGAGGATTAAATTTAGCCGTTGACCACCAATAGGATTGACGTTGAAAGGGATAGGTGGGAAGTTGTATTAAATTAGGAATATAATCTGGATCTAATTTAGCCCAATTAATCGAGATTCCTTGAAAATACAGTTCGCTTAAACTCGATAAAAACTGCTGTAATTCTTGTTCAGGACGCAAACTTGGTAACAAAGATTGATTAAGATCAGAACCGCAAGAACGCGCCATCCCCAAAAGAACGGGTTGAGGGCCGATTTCTAACCAAATTTTAGTGTCTAATTGCTTTAACGTGCTAATACTATCGGCAAACCGAACCGGTTTAATAATATGTTCGCACCAATATTCAGGGGTAGCAATATCCTGATGAATCGATATTCCGGTAACATTGGAAATAAGCGGAATTTGCGGTTGATGGTAAGTAATTTCTGCTGCAATTTTTCTAAACTCCTCTAACATGGGAGTCATTAACGGGGAATGGAACCCATGAGACACATTTAACGGGGTAGTTTTAATACCTTGGCTATTGCATTTTTCGATAATATTTGAAAGATTTTGAAGGGTTCCAGAAATAACAAGAGTATTAGGAGTATTAAAGGCGGCAATTGTCGCATCTTCTTTAATAAGTGATCGCACCGTTTCTTCATCTGCAAAAACAGCTACCATTCCCCCATTTTTGGGTAAGACTTGCATTAATTTTCCCCTAGTGGCAATTAGTTTCAAGCCATCTTCTAAACTGAACACCCCCGCCAAACAAGCCGCCACATATTCCCCCACACTATGACCGAGAACAACGGAGGGTTTAACACCTAAAGATATCCAGAATTGAGCTAACGCATATTCTAGGGAAAATAAAGCGGGTTGGGTGTAAGCCGTCTTGTGTAAATCGTTAGTTTCTGAGAAAATTACGGATAATAAAGATTGTTTTAAATAAGGACGGAGAATTTGCTCACATTGATCTAACGTTTGGCGGAATATCAAATTAGTTTCATAGAGTTTTTGTCCCATCCTAATATATTGGGAACCTTGACCTGTAAATAAAAATGCAATCTTGGGAGATGTTTTAGGAGTAGTGGTTATGTAGCGAACTCCAGAAGTTTCTTGATCATGAACAAAAGCATTGAGGCGGTCTTGAAATTGTTGGTGAGAGTCAGCAATAATCGTGAGGCGGTGAGAAAATTGCGATCGCCTGGTATTGGCACAATGGCAAATATCCTTTAAAGAACTATCAGAATTATTCCTAAAAAATACTTCATATCGATGCGCTAAATCCTTTAAGGCGGCTTGCGTTTTTGCCGAAATTGTTAATAGATGCGGTGTCCCCAACCCCTGTAGAGACGTTGCATGCAACGTCTCTACGTTTTGGGGTGTTTCTACGTTTTGGGGCATCTCTACGTTTGCTTGCAACACAACATGGGCATTTGTCCCCCCAAACCCAAAGGAACTAACCCCCACCAACGCCGGATCAGAATGGTTGGGCCAAGGCGTTAACTGCTGTTGCACCCGGAGCGGTAGTTGATCAAAATTAACCGCAGGATTGGGATTTTGGAAATGCAAACTCGGCGGAATTTGTCGATATTTGAGGATTAGGGCAGCCTTGATTAATCCGGCAACTCCGGCGGCGGTTTCTGAATGTCCAATATTTGTTTTCACTGAACCAATGGCGCAGAACTCCCCCACTGGGCGGTTTTCAGCCAAAACTTCCCCTAACGCTTGCAATTCCACCGCATCCCCCACTTTGGTTCCAGTTCCGTGCGCTTCAATATATTGCACCTGACCGGGCGAAACCCCTGCCACCTTGTAAGCTTGGCGCAGTAATGCTTTCTGGGCTTCGACGTCAGGGGCACTTAGGCCGTTGCTGTGGCCATCTTGATTCACCGCACTACCCCGAATCACCGCATAAATCGGGTCGCCATCCGCTAACGCTTGTTCCAACGGTTTTAACACCACCATTCCCGCCCCTTCGCTGCGGACATAGCCGTTGGCGCTGGCATCAAAGGTTTTGCAACGGCCGTCGGGGGACAGTAATCCGCTTTTGCTAAACCCAACCATAATCGTTGGCATTAACAACCCATTCACTCCACCCGCTAACGCCAAGGTTGACTCGCCGCGCCATAAACTCTGACAAGCGAGGTGGACAGCAACCAACGACGACGAACAAGCGGTATCAACGGCTAAACTTGGCCCCTTGAAATCAAACAGATAGGAGAGACGATTCGCCGCAATGCAGTTGGCGGTGCCTGTGGTAGCATGAGAATCGCTGACGGGGTTTTGCCACAACAGCACCGAATAATCATGGGTTCCAATGCCTACAAAAACCCCCGTTTGGCTTCCAGCAAGCTGTTCAGGAATTTGCAGTGCATCTTCGAGCGCTTCCCAAGCCACCTCCATTAATAAACGATGTTGCGGGTCAAGGGTGAGGGCTTCTCGTGGGGAAATCCCAAAAAAATGCGGATCAAATTCATCAATTCGGTCTAAAAACCCACCCCAACGACTATTGGTTTTATTCGGGATTGTAGCGTCTGGATGATAAAATTCATCGTTGTTCCATCGAGATTTCGGAACTTCTGTAATCATATCAATCCCATCTTGCAATAGTTTCCAAAATGCTTGCGGATTATTAGTGCCAGGAAAGCGACATCCAATTCCAGTAATTGCGATGGGTTTGACTTCCATAGGGGTGACAATCTGACGTAAATTTGACGAATGAGGAGGCGCCTAAAAGAATTCAAGGCGAGACTAAATTTTCAATTTTCCGTTAGTCTATCTTGCATGATTTTGGAGCAATTGTCAATGCTAAAATGCGAGTCAGTGAAAGGTAAAATTTATTAATCGTTATGCAGCCTATTATACTTTCTCATAAAACGCGATATTCTAAACTGTTACTTTCTCTAACTACCTGCTTGCTTGTCAACGTTTTCAGTATTTTACCAGGGGAGACGGCGGAAAGAATAGATTTTAAATATGGAATTGGAAAAATTTCTATTGAGATTGAGGAATTAGAAACTTTTGCTAAAACGGGAAAAACTGAAGAAGAATTAAGCATTTATCTGAAGTTTTTAAGCCCTCAACAGCAAGCATTGTTACGAAATTTTCTCAATACTCGCTATGAGATGGATGCGACTAAAATTAATCGCATTTTTGTCGCTAAGGCGGGAAGAAGTTTATTTGATAATGCTGGAGAAATTATTCAAACTGAACAAGGCGAAAATGGGGCAGAAGCAATGCGGCTTGCGTTAGCAACAGCGGCGGTTCATCCCGACGGGTTAACCCCAATTAATATTCTGGCACAATTTCCCACGGATATTTTAATTAATGTTAATCAAATTATCGAGGTGCGAAGGCAGCTTTTCAGCTTAATTCAAGAAACGAAAAATTCAGTTAACTCTCTAATCGAGATGACCGTTAAGGAAGCGAAGATTCAACCTGTACAAAACTTCAATGAACTGCCGGATTTACGACAAAAGGGTTCTTTTCAAGTGACTAAGCAAACCTTAGAATTTGTTGATAAAAGTCGAAATCGTCAACTCTTTTTAGATTTATATTTACCCCAACAAATTCAGAAGGATTCAGTTCCTTTAATTATCATTTCAAACGGCATCGGTGCTACTAGAAATCGCTTTAGTGATTTTGCTCAAAATCTCGCATCTGAAGGCTTTGCTGTTGCCATTGCGGATCATCCAGGGAGTAACCAAAAATGGCAACAAGACTTTTTTGCGGGTATTCATCAAGATAACTTTGAAGTGCAGGAATTTATAGATCGACCGTTAGATATTACCTTTATTTTAGATCAACTTGAAACCCTAAATTCAAGTCAATTTAATAATCAACTCAATTTGCAAAAAGTCGGTTTATTTGGTTATTCCTTTGGAGGTGCGACGGCATTAGCCTTAGCAGGGGCAGAAATTAATTTTGAGCAATTAGAACAAGATTGCACCCCTGACAATAAACGGTTTAATATCTCTCTCCTCTATCAATGTCGGGCGTTAGAATTACCTCGAAAAACCTATTCTTTTAAAGATGATCGCATTCAAGCTTTATTTTTATTTGTTCCGTTTGGGAAAAGTATATTTGGAAAAGTTGGCATGAGTAACGTTCAAGTTCCGGTATTTTGGCACGCCACAAATGAAGATGTTTTAACTCCGTTGGTGTTAGAACAAGTTCCTGGTTTTAAGCAATTAGCAACCCCGAATAAATACTTTGCAGTCGCGACGGGAATTCCCCATACAAGAGTTACCTTTGAACTGTTTAACCGATGGATGAATCAAGGAATTACTTGGGACTATTTAAAACAGTTAAGTGAACGGTATCATAATACCTTAAGTACCGCTTTTTTAAAAGTTTATTTAAGTCAAGATCAACAATATTCTGCTTATTTGACGGCTGCTTATATCAAACAATTAAGTGATAAAAATTATCCGTTGGTTTTTGTGAGATCGCTTCCTTAAATCCTTCCAATTACCTATCAACTTATTATCATCTCTCCTATGCAGCTAAAATCAATAATCTCTCAACTTCAATCAAAATGGCTGATTATTATTTTAATTTTAGGGTTAATTTTTCGCTGTGTTAATTTAGATCAAAAAGTGTATTGGGTGGATGAAGTAGCAACCAGATTGCGAATTTATGGCTATACTCAAACGGAATTTGTTCAAGAAATCTCTAAAAAACCTGTGATTACTATTACTGATTTACAACAGTATCAGAAACCCGGAAAAAGAACATTTCAAGACACAATATACGCCTTAACCCAAAGTCCAGAACACGCACCACTGTATTTTATTTTAGTCAAATTTTGGGTTCAGATTTTTGGGAGTTCAATGATGGCTATTCGTAGCTTATCAATTGTTTTGAGTTTATTGGCTTTCCCTTGTTTATATTGGCTATGTTTAGCGTTATTTCACCTTCCCATAGTCGGGAAAATTGCCGTTGCTTTATGGTCGGTTTCCCCCTTTTATGTCGCCTACGCCCAAGAAGCACGTCCCTATAGTTTATGGGTAGTGACTATTCTTCTCTCCAGTTTAACCTTATTAAAAACAATTCGATTTAATACTCTGCAAACTTGGGGACTTTATGCTTTAACCTTAACATTAGGATTATATACTTCTTTATTATCAATTTTTCTGTGGGTTGCCCAAACCGTTTATCTTTTAGCTTTAGAAAAATTTAAGATTAATCAAAAATTTAGAAGCTATGTGATCGCATCCACATTAAGTTTTTTAAGCTTTACTCCCTGGTTATGGGTGATGTTAAAAAATTGGGATAATCTACAAGATAACACAATTTGGATGCGAGTCCACCTCGATTTTTTATTCATGATTCCTCTATGGATTTATAATACATTTATTCTCTTTATTGAATCTCCCGTTAGCTTGGATGCTTCCGTTATTCCTCGAATTATTCTTGATTTTAATTTACTTATCTTAGTTTTAACCTCCCTGGTTTGCCTTTATCGTCAAACCCCTCAAAAAACTTGGTTATATGTTCTAAGTTTAATGATTATTCCCTATATTATTTTAATTCTAAGTGATTTAATCCTGGGGGGACAACTTTCAACCGCAGCGAGATATATTATCCCCTACCATTTAGGGATTAACTTAGCCGTTGCTTACGGTTTCAGCTATCAGCTAAATTTTAATAAATTAGCAAACCCAACCTATCGAAAAATTTGGAAAATTATTTTGATAGGGGTTCTATTCATCGGGATTTTTTCCTGTATTTACCTTGTGAATACTTCCCCAAAATATCAAAAAACTCGTAACCTCAGTAATATTCCCATTGCTCAGATCATCAATCAAATTGAGTCTCCCATTATCATTGCTGAGAAATCGCAAATGATCGATATTCTCTCCTTAAGTTATCTTCTTAAACCCAATACCAAAATTTATAACGCTAAAACGTTTAATTTCTCGAATACTTGCCAATCCTTATTCCTATTCAATCCTTCCCAACAGTTACAAACCGAACTTCTTAAACAAAATACTTTAAAATTAGATCAAGTTTACAAACCCAAACTTTTAATCCCCAGTGAAATATATCTTTCCCTCTGGACAGTTAAAAATTCCTGTTCGTAGTAGCGCTTTAGCGCGATCGCTTGTGCCTCTATTGAGAACAATGCAATTTATGTTAAAATGCTGATTCAAATGTATCGCTTTAGGGCGATCGCTGGCACTACTATTAAGGGCTAAAACCCAACTACGAACTTAATGATGCGCGAACCTCATCCTACTAAATTAGGCTAAAATAATGACTGAATTTTTAACATTAGTTGAACTGCTTCAATACCGATCGCAACATCAACCCCACGATACCGCTTATATTTTCCTAAAAAATGGAGAAACAGAATTACCCCCATTAACTTATCAACAATTAGATGAAAAAGCAAGAGCGATCGCAACTCAACTCAACACTTTAAACCTCCAAGGAACTATAGCCTTAATGGTTTATCCCTACGAAGCAGGGTTAGAATTTATTGCTGCTTTTTTTGGCTGTTTATACGCGGGACTTGTTGCAGTTCCCATTCATCCATCCCGAAATCGCCGTAATTTTTATGATGTTCAAGCTTGTTTAGAATCCTGTCAAGCTCAAATTGTATTAACCCTTCAATCTCAACTTTCAAACTTTAAAAATCAACTCAGTTTATCCCCCTCTAACTCTCGGTTAACCTGGTTAGCCACTGATAATATCCCCACTTTCCAAGCTGCTAATTTCACTGAACCGAATATTAATAAAAATACCCTTGCTTTTCTACAATATACCTCTGGCTCCACAGGACAACCCAAGGGGGTCATGATCACCCATGACTGCATTTTACAAAACCAAAAAATATTAAAAACAGCGTTTAGTCATACCGAACAGTTAATTGGCGTGGGGTGGTTACCGTTATTTCATGATATGGGATTAATTGGCAATATTTTTCAACCGTTATATATCGGAAGACCTTGTATTTTAATGTCTCCTATTGCCTTTATTCAAAAACCGATTCGATGGTTACAAGCCATTTCTCGTTACCAAGCCACTACCAGTGGAGGGCCAAATTTTGCCTATGATTTATTGTGTAATCAAGTCACCCCTGAACAAAAAGCAACCCTGAATTTAAGGAGTTGGGATGTGGCGTTTACGGGTGCAGAAATGATTCGTTCTGAAACCTTAGAACGATTTACAACAACGTTTGCAGATTGTGGGTTTCGGTATGAAAGTTTTTATCCGTGTTATGGGATGGCTGAAGCCACTTTATTAATCACCGGGGGTCAAAAAACAACCCCTCCAATTATTCGTTATCTAAATAAAGCAGCTTTAGAAGAAAACCAAATTATTTTTTCCGATTCTCATCAACCCGGGACTCAATCAATCGTGGGATGTGGTCAACCTGGGTTAAACACAAAAATTAAAATAGTTGACCCAAATTTATTAACAGAATGTCCAGAAAACCAAGTGGGGGAAATTTGGGTTTCGGGTTTAGGAATTGCCAAAGGGTATTGGAATTTACCCGAAGAAACTCACCAAGGGTTTCAAGCGTATTTAGCAGATACGGGAGAAGGGCCGTTTTTAAGAACCAGGGATTTAGGATTTTTAAATCATGGGGAATTGTTTATAACGGGTCGTCTTCAAGAAGTGTTAGTGTTTTGGGGAATTAACCATTATTCCAAAAATCTAGAAGAAACGGTTCAGAAATCTCATCCGGCTTTAAAATTGAATGCAGGTGCAGCATTTTCAGTGGAATTAGAGAGCGAAAATCGGTTAATTATTGCGAATGAAATTGAACGCAATTATCGCCAGAATTTCCTGATGGATGAAATTGTACAAGCGGTAAGATGGCAAGTTTTTGAACAACATTTAGTCGATGTTTATGGATTAGTTCTTCTCAAACCGGGGAGTCTTCCCAGAACATCGAGTGGAAAAATTCAGCGCCGTACTTGCCGAGAACTGTTTCTCCAAGGAAATTTAGATATCATTGCAGAATGGCGATCGCCCCAAACTGAACCTAAAGATTTAACATCTTTACTACAAAAATATTTTAATCCCGTTACTCATCTCCGCCGCTATTTAACCTTTGCAAAAGGGCGTTTCAGACGATTATCTTATCAATTACTAGCTATAGCGCGTAGTGCTAGGGAACAGGGAACAGGAGGGACAAGACGTTCTGATTCAGCATGACCCTGATACTAACGCCGCTAATCTCCAACTCGGCAACTGGATTGTCTTGTCTACTCGCATTGTGCAGACTTGAAGCCAAGGTAAACAGGACTTACGCAGGCACACTATCAGGACTTACGCAAGCACGCTATATATAGCGTACTAAAAGTAGGCGATCGCATACCAATGATAATAGCAATCACCCTAAAAAGTCCTGATTATTTATTTAAAAATAAACCCAAAATAATCAAACAAGTTCCATTTTTATCGAAGGACAATTCAGTTCTTTGATTAAATAACTGGACAAAGATTCAGCTTTTAACTGATAGACTGTTTTCTTTGTCAGATGAGCTAATCTTTTCAATTGATTCCAAACTAAAAGGGCACAAGCAATATGGATCATATATGCAGTTTAGCATAAATATTGACTGTTAAATATCTGTCAATCAGCATAATTTTTGTATCTAAATTTTATATTGCTGGCGCAAATACTTGAACAATTGGCAACGTTCGCTGGCTTACTGCACACTATATATAGTGTGCCTGCGTAAGTCCTGTTGGAGACGTTAAAGCGTTATGAAAATGATTGTACCTCGAAAATAACAGCAACACCCTGAAAACAGTTCAAATTGGACTAAATAATGTCTAAGGTCTATGTGGGGGCTAGAATCCCTGTCTCTTTGCATCAACGGTTATCTGAGCATATTAGTAAAACCGGAGCCTCTAAATCTGAAGTGATGGCCAGTGCGCTGGCGGCTTATTTGGGGTCGGTGCAGGATGCCTCCCTTAGAGAAATGGTGTTTCAGCTTGAGAAACGAGTGGCGATGTTGCAAGCTACAATAATTTTAAGAGTTTTAGATTGAGTAAGGTTATTATGACTGATTTCAATATATCGTTATTCGCCAATATTTTAAAAATTGATGATTGATGCAATTCTCGGTAAACGCATTTTCATCCCCGCGCAATTTACTGGGGCTGTCACCGTTGAAGCTGTTAATTTAATCGAAGATACTGTCCTGTTACAAGTCCGTACCACTAACGGAGAACTGCGAGAAGCTATTCTCAGCGTTACAGAGGTAGAAAACCACCTCAGCCAACAGCAAAGCCCCTCTGCTCAAACTGTTGATGCCAATGCTTTTTCTCTGTTCATTGAATCGACTCGCATCAAAACCGCTTTTGCATTTGACCCCCACTTTGCTGTTAGCTTAAGTGGAGTCCGCCCCCTCCCCCACCAGCTTGAAGCCGTTTATGAACGCATTCTCCCCCAAGTCAGATTACGGTTTCTCCTAGCAGATGACCCAGGAGCAGGTAAAACCATTATGACGGGGTTACTGATTAAAGAATTAAAATTGCGGGGTGTGATTGAACGAGTTTTAATTCTCACCCCGGCCCCCTTAACGACTCAATGGCAGGATGAACTCAAAAACAAATTTGCTGAAACCTATGAAGTAATTACCTCAACCTTGGCCAAAAATCAACTGGCTGGCAACCCTTGGGAACGGTTTCGCCAATGTATTACTTCCATTGATTTTGCCAAAAGAGAAGATGTGATTCCAGGGCTATTACAAGTAGATTGGGATTTAGTAATTATTGATGAAGCCCATAAATGTTCTGCCCGAACCCAAGGGGAGGAACTGCGCCGCACCGGACGCTATAAATTAGCAGAAGAACTCTCTAAAATTACAGAACGAATTATTCTGCTTACCGCTACACCCCACCAAGGAGACGTTAATCAATTTCATAACTTTTTACGCTTATTAGACCCGGAACAATTTATTTCTAATGAAATTAATCCCCATCTGCTCCGATTAGAAAATAGTCCTTGGTTTTTACGGCGAATTAAAGAAGAACTCCGAGATTTTAACGGGCAAAAATTGTTTAAAGAACGTCATCCCATTACGGTTCCGTTTCCCCTGTCTCCGGCGGAAGAATTTCTTTATCATCAAGTCACCCAATATATTAACCGCTATTTAGGCAAAACCCCTGGACGCAAACAAGCCGCCGTTGCCTTAGCGCGAACGGTATTACAACGACGGTTAGCTAGTAGTTTAAACGCCATTCTCAATTCTTTAAAAAGACGACAACAACGGTTTTCAGATTTGTTAGAAGAATTAGAAAAACTCCCTCCCCAGGAACAACGACAACGGTTACTGAACTTAGGTAGACCTGTTGATAGTGAAGTAGAATCTGATGATTGTTCAGAAGAAGATTTAGAGGATTTTGCCGTTGAATTAACCTTAGCTGAACAATTAGAACAATTACGAGAAGAATTACGAGAACTAAAACGTTTAGTTAAATTAGCTCAAGAAACAATAGAACAAGGAACCGAACGTAAACTCAATGAATTAGAAAACTGTTTAAAACGAAGTGAATTCAACGAATTAAAAGACGCACGGGGAAAACTATTAATTTTTACGGAACATCGGGATACGTTAGAATATCTGAAAAAAAATCTTAATGATTGGGGTTATAGTACCTGTGAAATTCATGGGGGGATGAATGTTTTACAACGGAAAGTTGCCCAAAAAGATTTTCAATTTAATAAACAAATTTGTCTCGCCACAGAAGCCGCCGGGGAAGGAATTAACCTACAATTTTGTCGGTTAATGATTAATTATGACCTACCCTGGAATCCCAATCGTTTAGAACAACGGATGGGACGAATTCACCGCATTGGACAGGAACACGAAGTTTATATTTTTAACTTTGTTGCCATTACAACAGTAGAAGGACGGGTTTTAAATAAACTATTAACCAAATTAGAAGAAATCAAAAATGCTATGGGCGATAGGGTTTTTGATGTCATTGGGCAACTCTTACAAGTCAATGAAATTCGCTTTGAAGATTTAGTCCGAGAAGCCACTTACTCCCAAGCGGATGAAGATGAAGCCATGGAAACCATCGATAGGTTAACCCCTGAACGCTTACAAGCCTTAGAAAAAGCTACGGGATTAGCCCTAGCCACATCCCATGTCGATTTAACTCAAATCTGCACAACACAAACCCAAGATTATCGTTCAGAAGAACAGCGTTTAATGCCCTATTATGTAGAAGAATTTTTCCGCCGCGCCTGTGAATATCTGCGGGTGAATTTAGAAGTAAGAGCCGATGGTTTATGGCGAATTCCGTATCTGAAAGAAGAATTTCGCTCCGAACAGTTGGAGGCGGTGCGACGGTTAGGAACCCCGGAAAAAAATTATCCTAAATTAACATTTTACAAACAACATTTAGAAGTTGCTAGTCACCAAGATGCGGAATTTATCTCCCCTGGACATTGCTTATTTGCAGCTTTAGCCGAGCGCCTAGACCGACAACTCGAAGAACAAGTAGGACAACAAACGGCTATTTTTACCGATGCTGATACGGATACCCCTTATCGTTGTCACTTTTTCAAGGTGCAAATTGAGGGACAAACTAGCCGAGGAGAACCGCAGATTTTTAAGGCTCAACTTTGTGCGGTGGCTGAACAATTCTCTGGTGAACTTAGTTTAATTACGGCTGATGGTTTGCACGATTTATCTGCTGTTTCTCCAACTTTTATTCCAGAGTCCGGGGACATTCTGCACCCCCTGACCCCAACAGAACAGCAAAAACTGGAAAGTTGGTTAAAAGTGAAAGTTCAACTGGGATTAATGACTGAAGCCCGCACTCAACGGCAACGGGAGTTACAAATTCGGCAAGATTATCTCAAAACCGCAATGGATACGGCAATTCGGGAAGCCAAAGGCACTTACATGAAGTTAGCGTCTAAAGTTGCCCAGGGGGATGAAACTTATCGGGTGGCACGGGATAGCTCCCAAAACAAAGTTCGCACCCTGCAAGAACGGTATAAAACCAAACAAACCGAACTGGATTATCTGCAAATTGTCCGACCTGGACGGGTGATGTACTTGGGAACGGCGCTGGTGTATCCCACTCCCCAGGAAGCCTTAACGCCGATGATGCGAAATGACCCAGAGGTGGAAGCTTTTGCTATACAGTTCGTGATGGACTATGAACAACAACGGGGATGGCAACCAGAAGATGTTAGTCACTATCACGATGGCAGTGGTTTTGATATTCGCAGTATTGGGCCGAGTCCTGACAATTTGCAACCGCCTCCGGTGCGACGCATTGAAGTCAAGGGACGGGCACAATTCGGGCAAGGAGTGTCTTTAACGGCCAATGAATGGCGCAAAGCTTTACAGTTGGGGGATTCCTATTGGTTATATGTGGTCTGGGGATGTCATACATCTAACCCGGAGTTACTGAGAATTCCTAACCCCACTCAGGTTTTAGCGAGGGATGCGAAGGAAATTCAGCAGGTAACTCGTTATTTAGTGGAGGGGGAAGCCTTACAACGAAATGCGCTGATAGAGTGAAAAATGCTTTACCGGGTTTGGTGAGAATCCGTTAAACTAATAACGAAAACCTATTGTTCATTCACCTTTGATTCAAAGCTTTGGCGATAAACGAACTGAGGATTTATTTCAAGGGATTTCTAATCGAGAAACTCGGAAATTTCCGGCAGATTTAATTAAAGTAGCGGTGCGAAAACTGGATATGTTGAATGCGGCTTATCAATTGGAGGATTTACGTTCCCCACCGGGCAATCGTTTAGAAGCTTTAAAAGGCGATTTAAAAGGCTTTTATAGTATCCGAATTAATGAGCAATGGCGGATTATTTTTCAATGGCAAAATGGCAATGTTTTGGCTGTAAAAATTGTTGATTACCATGATTAAATTATCTATGTCACCTCGAAATAGAATTCCAACTCATCCTGGGGAAATTTTATCGGAGGAATTTTTAATTCCTTTAAATTTAACTCAAGTGGCTTTAGCAGAACATTTGGGGGTTCCAGTACAACGAATTAATGAAATTGTTAAAGGAAAACGAGGGATAACACCGGAAACGGCTTGGTTATTCGCTCAAGCATTCCAAACCTCTCCTGAGTTTTGGATGAATTTACAAATCCAATATGATTTGACTTTAAATCAACCTAAAATAAAAACACCACCCATTATTTTATCCCCAGGTTAAAACTTTTTTAGGTTTCCTAACGACCCAAAGAAACCGGGTTTTTTCCGAAAATACTTCGTTGTGACCCACATATTTTCTAAAAAACCCGGTTTATCGGCCCCCATCTGTCAGTCTTACCTAACTTTTTAATTCCTAATTCCCATGAACCCAGAACGCCGTTTAATTGAAGATTTTATTCCGATTCGAGAAATATCTGCTGAATCTGCTAGAGAAAAATCCATTAGAAAGGGTCATATTTCAACGCTGCATTTATGGTGGGCTAGACGGCCTTTAGTAGCGGCGAGGGCTGCGGTTTTTGCTTCCTTAGTGGCGGCGCCCGAAACCCACCAAAAACGCACGGCTTTGAAACAATTTATGATTGATTTATGTAAATGGGAAACGGGAACTCCGACCTTAGAAAAAGCTAGAAAACAAATTTTAGAAGCGCAAAAAGTTAGATTAAATTTACCGGAAAATACCCCCTTAGATGAAGTACCACCGCCGAAGGTTTTAGATATGTTTGCGGGGGGTGGAGCAATTCCGTTAGAGGCGTTACGGTTAGGGTGTGAAACCTATGCAGTTGATTTAAACCCGGTTGCCCATATTATTGAATTGTGTACGTTAGTTTATCCGCAAAAATATGGGAAAAATTTGGCGGATGAGGTGGAAAAATGGGGTAATTGGGTGATTGAAAAGGTTAGGGATGAAATCGGGGATTTATATCCAGAAATTCGGGTGGGAGAAATATTAATTTCAGAAAGTGAACAGTTAGATTTATTTACTCAATCTCAACCGAAACAATTAAGTTTAGCTCAGACTTTAACTCCGGTTGCTTATCTATGGACAAGAACGGTTAAATGTCCTAACCCTAGTTGTGGGGCGACGGTTCCCTTGGTACGACAAACTTGGTTATGTAAAAAAAGTAAAAAGTATGTAGCTTTGCAGGTTATTCCGAATTATGATACCAAGAAAGTAGAGTTTAAAGTTTTTGAATCAACGACGGAAAACGGGTTAGGGTTTGACCCGTCTTCTGGAAGTACAAGAGGTAATTCTATTTGTCGTCATTGTGGAACAACGGTTCCTAGTAAACCCTATATTCAAGACCAGGGAAAAGCAGGGAAAATCGGTCAGCAATTAATGGCTATTGTTTGTACAACTGATGGAGAAAAAGGCAAAACTTATTTAAGTGGTACAACATATAAACATTATCTTCCTGATGATTTTGCTATTGCAAAACGGTTAGAAAAAATTGTTGAAGAAACAGGAATTAACACGCCAGATGAACCTGTAAAAGTATGGTCTGGTGTTTTTAATGCTCCTCTTTATGGTTTAGATAAATTTGAAAAGTTATTTACTTCGCGTCAATTATTATCGTTAATGACGTTTGTTAAATGGGTAAAATTAGCACACCAGGAAATGTTACAGCAGGGATATGAGGAGGAATTAGCAAAGGCAATTGTTACTTATTTATGCTTAGGAATAGGTAAAGTTTTGGATAGACTTTCCGCTCTTGGAGTGTGGTATACAGGAGGAGAAAAGCTTCAAAGTCCAGTAGCTAGTGGTCGTTTACCGATGTGTTGGGATTTTCCAGAAGCTAATCCTTTAGAAAAAGGTTCGGGTGGTTGGGAAAAAGGACAAGAGTATTTAATTTCAACCCTGCGAAAATTGGGAGAAATTAGTAATCTAGCAAGTGCTAAAAGGCAGCCTTGCCAAAAATTAGATTTACCCGATTTTAGCTTAGATGCGATTATTACAGACCCACCTTATTTCGATGCAATTCCGTATGCTGACCTTTCTGATTACTTTTATGTATGGTTTAAACGTTCAATAGGCTATTTGTATCCTGAACATTTTTCAGGACAATTAACGCCTAAAAAAAATGAAGCTACTATGGAACCTTCTCGGCATGGCGGAGATAAAAAGAAAGCTGCTAAAGCTTATGAAGACATAATGCACCAAGCTTTTTGTGAAGCCAGCCGAGTCCTAAAAGATGGGGGAATGATGGTCGTAGTTTATGCCCATAAAACAACCGCCGGATGGTCAACTTTAATTGATTCTTTGAGACGGGCAAAATTTACAATTACAGAAGCATGGCCGTTAGATACTGAACAGCAAGGCGGGTTAAGAAGTCTTCGGGCTTCTCTGGCTTCTAGTATCTTTTTAGTTGCTAGAAAACGCACCAATACAGAAATTGGTGATTATGCAATGGACGTACAACCGCAACTCAAAAGCATAATTCAAGACCGAGTAAAAAGCTTAATGTCAGAAGGAGTAGCGGGGGCAGATTTAATTATTGCTTGTGTGGGTGCGGGGTTACGCGCTTATACGCAATATGACAAAGTTGAACTACCAAATGGAGACGAATTAGATGCCAATTCATTCTTAGATGAAGTGCAGAAAGAAGTCTTAGAAACGGTATTAACAGAAGTCTTACTTTGCGATAAAAAAGGCGTGAGTTTTGTGGATAAACCCACCCAATATTATATTTTAGCCCGTTATGAATATGGGGAAGCGGTTGTTGAATTTGATGAAGCCAATAGTTTAGCCAGAGGCGTTGGCGTTGAACTCGATAGTTTAGGAGGTTTAACCGAGGGTAAATTATCCTTAGTTAAGAAAACTAAAAATCAAGTACAATTACGAGATTATAGTGAACGGGGAGAATTTGAAGGTTTAGGAATTCAGAAAACTGAAAAACAACAAAAATTTAATGAACTCCCTCAGAGTATCGGTTTACCTCCAACGTTAATAGATATTCTCCATCGGTTACTGTGGTTAGCCGAACATCAACCCCAAAATGTTAATAATTTCTTAGCCCAAAGTATGCCCGATGCAACTCAATTAAAATTAGTCGCCCAAGCGTTAGGAGGACGAGCGTTAACACCAGAAGCGGGAACCACAGAAACCCTTTCTAACCGTACCAAAGAACAGCAAGCAATTGATACTTTATTAGCATCTTGGAAACGGTTAGTTGAGGATAATTTGTTTACCCAACGAAAACCTTAAATCAGTTATCAGTTATCAGTTATCAGTTATCAGTTTTTAGTTTATCCCCTATTTTCTATTCCCCTTTCGTAATTCGTAATTCGTAATTCGTAATTCCCTATTCCCTATTCCCTAAAAAAACCATGACCGCTTATCAATTGAAACCCTGGACACAAGTTGTTACTCCCCATCCTGATATTCTCGATGGTAAGTTAGATAATGCCACTTATGCTGCTAACTTAGGCAGTGTCATTCGTCAAGAACCAAAATGTCCCCGGTTGTATCGAGATGCCCGTGACTTCTTTAACGCCACCTACCTAACCGGAGAACTCAGAGGTATTTTAGCTGATGTTCTCAAAGGATTACAGGGAGATGCCGGAAACCGGGTAATTCAACTGCGTACCCCCTTTGGCGGAGGGAAAACCCACACCCTGTTAAGTCTTTATCACCTTGCTAAACACCGTGACCAACTGCGGGGAATTCCTCAGTTAGACCCCTTACCTGACCCTGGGGACGTGACGGTGGCTGCGTTTATTGGGTTAGATATTAGTGCTTCAACGGGTATTTCAATTGAAAACGGCCCCCAAATTCTTACCCCTTGGGGATATTTAGCTTGGCAAATTGGGGGAAATGAAGCGTATCAATTAATAGAAGCAGATGATAAAAACCGCACCGCACCAGGTAATAACGATTTAAGAAAAATAATAGGAGATAAACCAACTCTTATCCTCATGGATGAATTTTTGGTTTATGTGGAAAATGCAATGGGAATACAGCTTGGGGACTCTACCTTTGGGCGACAAGTTTTAACCTTTGTGCAGAAACTTACAGAAGTGGTGCGAGAATTGCCTAAAACAGTTTTAGTTTATTCTCTGCAAGCTAGTGTACAAGAAGCGGTAGGAAATGAAGGGTTATTGAGTGTTTTAGATAAACTCGTTAGTCGTATTGATGCTAAAAAAGAACCCGTTTCTGGGGATGAAGTGATGGAGGTGGTGCGAAAACGGTTATTTACTGATATTGGGAATACAGAAATTATTGCCGAAGTCGCCCGTCAGCAAGCGGCATTATTTCGCAAATTTCGAGAAAGTTATACCACCACAAACCGAGAAAAACAGGAAGTTGAACAACAAGCCAAACTATTAGAAGAACGCATTAAGTTAAGTTATCCGTTTCACCCGGATTTGTTAGATTTAATGTATCACCGTTGGGGTAGTTTACCCAGTTATCAACGCACTAGAGGAGCGTTACAATTTCTGGCTTCAATGGTTTATGCGTTGCGAGAAAAAAATGACCGGTCTTGGTTAATTTCGCCGGGAAATATTCTATTTGACCATGAAGCGGTGAGAAGTGCTTTTTTTAGTCAAGTTGGTGAACGGGATAATTATAGTGCAGTCATAGCGGCTGATTTAATTGGCAGAAAAGCTAAGGTAAATTTTGTAGACCAACGAATTGCTCAAGATGTGCCAACTATGTCGAGTTTGAAGGTTGGGAGTCGTTTGGCTTCTGCTATTTTAATGTATTCTTTTGGAGCCAGAGGTGGAGAAGAAAGAGGGGTTTTTGAACAGGAGATTGTTGGCGCTTGTTTGGCTCCGGGTTTAGATAGAAATACGATTGTTACGGTGTTAAATGATTTACGAGAAGAATTGCTTTATCTGCATTATGTTGGGCAGCGTTATCGGTTTGAAACCAAAGCCAATCTCAATAAATTAGTAGCAGATGAAGAGCATAAAATTAGCAGTGATGAAGTTTTAGAACGCATTCAGGGAGATTTGAAAAATAGTTTAAAAAATGACCAGGGAAAGGTCGTTTTATGGCCGAAGGATTCCAGTGCAATTCCTGACCATATTAATCAGTTTTGTACGGTTTATTTAGATGCCCGTTGGGCGGAAAAAAGCACAGAATCTTTACAAGAAGACGGCATGAGGTGGTTAGAAAATCGAGGAAATGATAAACGGGATTATAAAAATGCGATTGCTTTTGTTATTCCTAATGCTATCCAATTTGATAAAGCCAGAAAATCGGCTCGAACGTTATTGGCGGTGAATTCTTTAGTCAATGATAAGGAGAAATATAAGTTTTCGGTTGAGGATTTGGATGAGTTAAAAGCAAAAGCCAAGGATGCTACATCAAGTTTAGATGCGGGTTTACGTCGTCTCTATGAACAAATTTTATTACCTTTACGTCCCCAAGAACAAGCACCCATTCGCTTAGAGATGGTTGATTTACAATCTCAAATTAATACCAGTCAGAATTTACAAGATAGGGTGTTAGATGCGTTGAAAAGTTATGTTTTTAATTCAATTACCGTTTCTAAAATTATTAGTTATTCTAAGATTAATGAATCTGAAATCGGGGTAATTCAGGGAGATGAGTTAATTAGTTATTTTTTCAGGTTTCCGGGTTATCCTAAGTTATTAAGTGATGAACCGATTAAGAAAGCTATCTTAGGAGCGATCGCGGATGGTAGTATGGGGTATGTTCCTAAACTGAAGATTGTGGGGGATAGTGTCGCAATTGATAAGCCGGAATTAATTAGTTTTAATCGCCATATTCCGGCGGATGAATTGGATTTATCGGGTTATTTATTAGCACCCCGTATTGTTGAACAGTTTCAACAAAAATCACCTATTATTGAACCTGAAAATGATGAAAATCAACTAGATTCTATTAACTATTCTGATTCGTTAACGGAAAATACAGGTTCAAAGGTTGCAGAACAAAAACCGACGGTTGAGTACAAGTCAGCTAATAGCAGTTTAACTCGGACGGTATTAGCTGATATTGTGGATGGTAAACAAGCAGCTAAACGTTATACCCTGAGTTCAGTTTTGAATAAAGCTCAAGTTTTTGAATTTTTTGAAATGTTGCAAAGATTATCTGATAAAGCCGATGATATGAGTATTGAGATTAAAATTAAAGCGTTTACAAAGGGAGAATTTGACCCAAATTGGATTCGGAATGCGATTGAAGAACCTTTGGATGAAATGGATATTCAGGCAAATACTAAACTGGAGTAAATGACAACATTATCTAATAGGCATTGAGCCAAGATTGGTTTAAAACTGTGCAAGATAAACCACCAAACCATTGTATAGCGGGGGTTACAGTCTAATTTGTTCCCTGGTAGCAGTCCCGCACTATCCAGGCGCAGAAACAGCGAAGCTGACACGAACCGCAAAGTAGCCAGTCAAAAACCTTCTGTAGAAGGCTTTTGAGGTTTATCTTGCACAGTTTTAAACCAATCTTGGCTCAATGCCTATTAATACAATATTTCGGATTCATCTATTTCTTCCCCGTCAATTATTAAAGGAGCACGAGGCAAAGGATCATCCATTACAACCCCGTCGAAGCTCTTAGCCATCTCCGTCGCAATCAGCCAATCAGGGTCGGGAGTCGCAGGGGAATTAAGCCAGAAAAAAGGCGAATCTGGGTCTATTGCGCCCATTTTTTCTATTGCCAACATATTATTAAGGATTTCGGCATAATGTGGGGTTGAAGATGTCCAAACTCCATTCTCAACAACTGCCACTACACCATTGATTTTGATACGATAAGCCATTATCCTCTCCTAACTATAGCCCCAAAATAACCCTTGATTTCAACTACTCAGGTGCAGTTTCCTTGGAGTCTTTCGGTTTTTTCTCAAACACTTGAATTGCGGGGTCAGCCAAAACAAAGCCATCGGGAGTAGCTTCTCCCAGCTTCCCAGCAATCGCAGCCACCCACATCGGAAAATTCGCTTGCGCTTCCTCTAGTTTTTTGAACATTTTTGGCTTCACTGTCAACGTGAAGATTCTGCCATCACAGTCAACCGTAAATTGCTTCCAGTTATTCTCAACCGTCTGAACATCCGTTGGAAATTCCGTAATTTTAAGGGTTAATTCCAGCTTCCCTGTAACTGCCATATCTTAATTGAGATGATTTCAACACCATCCCGATTATAAACCCAAACGGGAGTAACGCTTTCCATTAATTCCTTAGCGTAAGTTTCTGTTTGACTGCTCACTTCACCCCCAAACCCCCAAGCACGCTATAGTAATCGGTAATTCTTTCTAATACCATTTATGAATAGTCAATCTGAATTGTCATTAGTCAAAAAATTAACAGCGATCGCCAGTTTTTTACCAGCCTTTCAAGAGGGAAAAGACTTGTCTAGTCTAGCTCAGTTCGTAGCTGCTGCCTATGCAAATAACTGGGTAAGTAGCGATATCAATTGGGTAGAATGGATGAAAACTGATGAAGCTAAAAAATTACGGGATGATCCGACTGCATTAGCTAAAGCATCAGAGCATGACTTAGCTTGCTTGCTAACTACCTTAATTCGACAGGAACGCTTTTGTGAGGGCTCGTTGGAAGTAGCAGTTGATTCGGGTTTAATCACAGGGATATTGCAAAGAGCAGCATCAATGCTAGATGAAATGACCTCTAAAGGTAACTAGGCATTGAGCCAAGATACTTTATGGACTGAATGAAAGCTGGTCACTTCAACAAATCTTCAAATTTGCTTGTTATTCTTTCATCATCCCTATAATTTGCTTGAGAGAATCCAATCAGTTTTTGAATAATTAAATCAAGGAGAGTTATGAACAAACTGATGAGCTTAGTTATAATATTTGTTTCATTATCTATCAGTACCAATTTAGTATTAGCCCAAGCTAATTTATCAAAAGATACCAGTCAAGATACTATAGCTCAAAAAGCATATCTTGAACCGGAATCACTCTCACCAATTAAAGTTAAATTTGCCAGAGGTTCTTATAAAGCAAAAGTCAAAGGATATATAGAGCCATTTACCATTCAACCCTATATCATTAGTTCTAAGGATAACCAACTTTTTAGAGTTCAAGTTTTTCCTGAAGGTGTGGAAGCATCAATTTATTTTGTCAAGGGGAATTCTAAAAAATATTTAGGTAGTGTTAGTGGAGGAGTTTGGTCAGGAGTTGTCCCCCAAACGGGTGATATGGTTTTAGAAATTCTAGCTAGAGGAGAGACTGGATATTCCTACACCGCCGAATTTACAGTTAGATAAGATTAATTATAACTGCGGAACTCCCTCCTTCAAAAACGAAAATTCCTCAAGATAATTGCTTTCAAATAAGCTCAAACAATCAGTTTTGCCTCGTTGTTTTCGAGCTTCCAGAAAGTCTAATACCCACTGAGTCTGAAATGGGATACCGATATAACACAGCCCTCCTGATTCCCAAGTGGGGTCAATCGCTTTTCCTTGAGGATTCATTAACCAAGCATGAGAAACAGGGAAGGAAATATCACCCAGAGCATAGCCTTCTACATAAGTTAAATCTGGATGTTTTTTAATCAGTTCAAGGCAGTTAAAATAACATTGCTTGGGGATACCATGTTTTATATACTTCGGGGCAGGAATCGGTTTCATTTCTCTCCCACATTCTAATACCAGTTCTTCAAATCCTTTATATTTCCAGTGTTCATTTTTACTATGAATCGTTTTCATTAAATCGGCTCGTTCTTGCAACATTGTTTTGAGTGTTAACAGTGCTGAATTTGCTGACGGGGCGACAAACAAGGCTGAAAACAAGACAGTATAAAGAATGTAACGATTTATGGTAAAAAAAAGATAGGTCAGATATTGTCAATAAGACCCATCTAATGAAAATGATACCTTTATTCTATCAAAAGCACTTAAAAAGTCAATTGAGTTTAGCAGAATACCTGTTTCTCCAAATTTTGGTGAACATCTTACAGTCAATCAAAAATGTGAATTTAGAAAGGCTAGCGAATGGGATACCTTTGCCAATTAAATTTGAGAGTAGAAGAAAAAGAATACAAAGATTTCTCTCATTACCCAATTTAAAAATTGAAAAAATTTGGTTACCCATTATCAAAGAATGGTTATCAATATATTTTACCAAGGAAGAAATAATTTATGTAGCAATCAATCATTGGGTGTATACTTTTGCTTGCGATTAAAAAAGAACGAATTTGTAGAATTTGAAAAAGATATTTTTCAGGAATTAAATCATCTAGGTTTAGCACCAGGAGTATCATTTTTTATTCAAGGTGTAAAGGTAACAAAGACTCGCGGTTTTATGAGCTTTAACGTTGCTTGTAAATGGAAACGTAAAATCAACGGAGTAGCACCGAAAGAAGGATGGTTTATCTTAACGAATTTTGATGCACTAGAATTGGCTATTTCTGCCTATAAACAAAGATTTGATATTGAAGAAATGTTTAGAGATTTTAAGAAGGGAGGCTATAATTTAGAGGATACCAATGTAACTGGTGAACGCTTTATTTCTCTAGTTTTGTTGATAGCAATTGCCTACTCCTCTGCAACAATACAGGGTCAACAAATCAAACGAAAAGGAATACAGAAATATATTGCTCGGATCAAAGAATATGGTCGAATAGAACGGAGACATAGTAGTTTTTATATCGGCTTATATGGTCAAACTTGGGTCAATTTCAAGGATGTTTGTATGGATTTAGTCACGAAACTAATGAAATTAAATTGCAATAAATGTAAGTATTATCAACAAGGCCTAAGAGCTATGAGGCTTATAGAGTCTGTCTTGTAGCTGATTTCGTCCCCCCTTCAGCCAAGACTTAGAAGTGATTAACTTAAATGACGGGTCTTTACTCAAGCTACTAGAATTTAACCCAAATCAAGATTTGTGTGCTTTATTTGCGGTGGAGTGGCTGCGAGAGTTTCGGTATTCAGAAGTAAGGGATTTACTAGCTTTAAATTGGCAAATTTTAGCCGATGCGATCGCTACAGGTCAAGAGATTGCCTACTATCCTTATCCTCTCTACCTTTCGGACTCCCACTCCGCACTCCTTATTAAACCAGAAAATTTGCCAAAAGAACGATATTATTTGCGTCAATATTTATCTCAAATAGCGGCTTCTCAATGGACTCAGCGCTAACTCCATCTTCTCCTCACCTGCGTTGAGCAACTTTGGCAATCAGAAGCACAAAAGCAAAGCAAAATGTGGCAACTTCAACAAGATAAAAATCGGTATCAAGCTTTAGCTTCTCAATCCCAAGCTTGGATGCAGACAGCACTGGAAACCCAACAAGAACTCGACGCGCTACAAGCCGAACTACAAAAGACACAGACAGCGTTAGAATCTATTGAAAAGACTCAGGTATGAATAAAACAATGAGATTTATCAACCCCAAAACAGACTATGCCTTTAAAAAAATATTTGGTTCTACGGAAAGCAAAGACATTCTGATTAGCTTTCTCAACGCTCTAATTTATGAAGGCAATTCTACCATTGAAGACTTAGAAATTATCAATCCCAACTTGCCACCCAAAATCCAAGGTTTTAAAGATACTTATCTCGATGTCAAAGCTACACTGAATGACGGCACACTTGTGATTATTGAAATGCAGGTTTTAAACGTGCAGTCTTTTGGCAAGAGGGTTTTGTTTAATGCTACGAAAACCTATGCTTTTCAACTCCAAGCGGGAGAAGGCTACCGAATGCTCAAACCAGTTATTGCTTTAACCATTACCGATTTTGAAATGTTCGCTAATCGCGATAAACTTATTTCCCGCTTTGTTTATCGAGAGAAGTCTGAAGGCTGGATCTATCCTGATAATGATCTTGAGTTGGTATTCGTTGAGTTGCCCAAGTTTACCAAAGAACTTGACCAGCTTGAAACCATTACGGACAAATGGATTTACTTTATCAAGTTTGCGCGATCGCTCACTTCGATTCCTGAAAATATGGACGATATCCCCGAACTACACCGAGCCTTTGAAATCGCCAATCAAGCTGATTTAACTCCCTCTGAACTAGAGGATTTGGAACGCAGGGAAATGTTTATCTACGATCAACAAGGAGCAATTAATCTCGGACGAGAAGAAGAAAAGCGGGGCATTGCTCGAAACTTACTGGCTCAACTTAATGATGAGGCGATCGCCTCAGCTACAGGATTAAGTCTTAAAGCAGTTGAAGAGTTGCGCCAGGAAATGAGTAATGATTGACTTAAATTGAGCGGGAGGCTAGGTTTTCCATGATTACTCGTCCCAGTTAAATTTCATGCCCAGATATTCCTCTAACTTCTGGTTATGAGGTCGGAAAAACTCGGCTAACGTCTGCCGCAAATCGTCGCTAATTGGATTATAAGACCCTGGATTGTAATTGGGATATTCTGCAAGGCTAAAAGCATTGAAAGAAGAGAAGATTATAGTAATAATTGATGAAACAGGAGATAGGAGAAAGGGTAAAAAAACCGACTATGTAGCCCGACAATACTTGGGAAGTGTGGGCAAAATAGATCGGGGAATAGTATCAGTTAATGCTTACGGTGTTTATAAAAATATAACCTTTCCTTTAGTGTTTAGAGTATTTAAACCCAAAGGAACATTAAAAGAAGGAGATGTCTACAAAACTAAGATTGAAATCGCATCAGAAATCCTAACAGAGTTGGTTGAACTGGGATTTCAAATTGAATTGGTATTAGCAGATAGCCTTTATGGTGAAAGTAGTTCGTTTATCAGTAAATTAGACAGGACTTACGCAAGCACGCTATATATAGCGTACTAAAAGTAGGCGATCGCATACCAATGATAATAGCAATCACCCTAAAAAGTCCTGATTATTTATTTAAAAATAAACCCAAAAGAATCAAACAAGTTCCATTTTTATCGAAGGACAATTCAGTTCTTTGATTAAATAACTGGACAAAGATTCAGCTTTTAACTGATAGACTGTTTTCTTTGTCAGATGAGCTAATCTTTTCAATTGATTCCAAACTAAAAGGGCACAAGCAATATGATTTCTTTGAATACTAGCTTGACGACACTGGCAAGATTCAATCCCAGTTAACTGCTTAATTTCTCGGTGAAACTCCTCTATTTTCCAGCGAATAGCACAGGTTTTTTTCGTATCCAATGTGGATGCTTGAGTTAAGTCATTAGTTGCTACATATTCCGTTCTGTTGGTAGAAACAATAACCCGAAATAGCTTGACTTTATGAGATTTAGGGAAATTTTTGATTTTGATTAACTTCCCTGATTTTTCTTCAGTATTAGACCAGTTTAACTTTTCAATTGATTGGTATTTTTCTTTTCCTCCTGTGTCATCTACTAAACGATTCTTTTTCAATGGGCAATAATAAATTTTTCCTAATTCTTCAATCATTGCCATTAGTTTTTGTGACCCATACCAGCTATCCATAAGGACTTTTGCGAAGGGTAGTTGTTTTTCTGTCACCAGATTATTCAACATATCAGCTACATGATCTAGTTTGGTTTTATTATCATATTCTGGATCATATATGCGATAATCAATTACCCAAAATAAACCCAGTTCTGGATTAACATAAACACAGTTAACCAGCCCAATACCTGACAGTACACGATGTTCTGTTCCGCTATATTGACGACGGACTAATTCAATCTTTTCCCCGAACCTTTTATCTAATACTGTATCATCAAAAATGATCGCACTATTTTCACTGATTTGGATATCTTTTTTGACATTTTGCCACAAAGATTCCGAGGTGAAATTTTCTTTGGTTAAGTAACGATTTATGGTATCATGGCTAACATTTTCTAAGTGTTTGGCTAAGTTATTTAAGGTATAATTGTTTGGGCTGCTCAATAGATATTGGCAGTAATCTAGTTGGCTAAACGACATATTTTTCACCCCAAATTAACTTAATCAGTTTAGCATAAATATTGACTGTTAAATATCTGTCAATCAGCATAATTTTTGTGTCTAAATTTTATATTGCTGGCGCAAATACTTGAACAATTGGCAGCGTTCGCTGGCTTACTGCACACTATATATAGTGTGCCTGCGTAAGTCCTGAGGATTTTATAATTACTCTGAAGACTATGCAGAGCATCGACCATTTGTAAGGTAGCTCGGATTGCTAAAGCATCGGGAGAAGTGGGGAGCACCAGTAAATCACATCCTTCCGCAATCGTTTTTAAGTCTTCGGGATTGGGTCGGGCTGGTGTATCAATCACAATATGCTCAAATTGTCTGGCAAACTTGACCCCTTGTTTCTCATCCACAACTTTCACAGGCAATGTCCCCCGACTAGCCCAGTCCAAAGCACTGCGGTTTAAATCTCCATCCACTAACAGAGTGTCGGCTTTGCTTTGTAGATAAACTGCTAAATGCAGGGCTGTGGTAGACTTCCCTACCCCCCCTTTAAAAGAGGCTATTGTTATAATCATCTGGACATCTGAATGTTTAAATGTTTCAAAGACAGCAAATCACAAGGATCTGCTGTCTTTATTTTATAGGTTTCTGACCGTTTAAATGCTTAGATGTTTAAATGCTTAGATGTAAAAAAGATGTTTAGATGTTTAGATGTTTAGATGTTTAGATGTAAAAAAGATGTTTAAATGTTTAATCAATTCCCAAAAACGGGATAGGCATTTGGGTCTGCAAACGCCATCGCTACACTAACACCATTGACACTCAGGTCTGAAGACACTGAGTTTTCAAGCTCCCAGACTTTTCTGATAACTGATGAGGCATTAGAGAATGTTCAGGATTAATTTAGGGCCTCATCGGTAGGAAAGAAACCCTCAAGAGTCCTGAAAATATCCTCCAGAATAGGCTGAGTTTGCAATTCCTCCGCCACCCATTGCAAAGCTTGGGGAATCTTCAATAGCTTCCTGAGTCGGGGTTTCCAATCGGTACAAGTGAACAGATTCCAGAATTGTGTCCAAAACCGTTTCAGCAATTCCGATTCTCCGGCCGGAGGTGCACTTTCTGATTCGGGAACATCACTCACAACAACTTCTATATTATTTATAGACTGCGGTGTTCCCTCCTGTTCCCTGAGTAAATCCCGTTCTAACCAATGGTCAAAGATAGAGTAACGCCAGGTGGGACAATCAAAAGCATAAACTCGTTGCCTTGTCCCATCGGGTAACTTAATTTGGCGCACACATTTGAGAGGTAGACCAATTTTATTCCTCAACACATCCTGAACAATACGGATAGGAGAAGCTTTACTATCGGGACTAATCCCCAGATAATCCCTCATATCTCGACTGTAGGTAATCACCTTATCCGCAAACTCCAGAATTTCCTCCGACTCCAAGGTAAACTCCGCATCAGGGTTAAGTAAATGTTCAACTCCTAATAGTTGCAACACCTGGACTTGTGCCGACAATAACTTAATATCCTGCAAACAAACTTTTCCTTCCCCTGCCTCCAACTGTTTCTGTAAATGGTGTTTATCCCGTTGATGAACAAACTCAGGATGCAGTAAATAATAATGTAACCGCAACTTAGGATAATCCCCCGCCATATCCCTCAACACCAACTCCGGCGAGACTTCCACCCCATAACGATAAGAAATCTCATAATGACGCTGTTGGGCTAACTCATCTTGGGTTTTCTTCCGTTTACTTTTTAGTTCCTCATATTGATTTCGAGAAACCAAGAATTGAGCCGCAATAAACTTAGCATAACTATATTGGTTCTTATCCCTGGTTTCCGTCGCTTTCTCTAAGTGATTTTTGGCAGTTTGTTCTAAATGATGGAGTTTTTGAACCGTTCCTTTTAATTGTTCAGTGAACTCAGGAACCTCAGCTAAGGGGTCTAAAACTTCACCTAATAAACGCTCACATTCTAAAGAAGTTTTCTCAAATTCAGACAATTCAATAATATGTCCTTCCGCTTCTAATTCCCTGACTAAAGTATTTTTAAATTTCCATTGACCTGCATTAACCCGTGCAGCAAACTTAGCCCAGAATTTAGTATGTTTAGGAGTCAGTTGCTCATCAAAATCTATAGATAACTCTAAATCAATTTCTTGCAGAATCTGGAGATTGCGTTTAAAAACCTTATTTTGAGTTGCCAATAAGGGTTTCCAATCAGTCTGGCGATTACCAATTTGACCACAACCATAGTTCGCCGCCCAAACATGACAAGGAACATTCAAATCTCGAACCCTTGCCAAAAATTGACAAGCATCTTTAACATTAATTGCCCCTTGGAAAATCCCAAATATCGCTTGAAAATGATTAACTAAATCAATACTAACTCCCGTACCAATCGTGGGAGAAGTAATAACAACATCATAATCTTTAATATGATTATTGATATCTTCCATACAGCCAAAAGCTTCATGGGTTTCATCAGCAACAGTTTCCGAATCAATCCGCAAAATCTTCAACTCAGGAAAAGACTCTCGTAATTGACTTTCAATATTAATACAAGAAAACTTCCCTTTAACCTTCTGACTATCTAAAACCATTAGAATCGGAGCTTTCCCTACGGATTCATAGAGTTTAGTGATTAGATGGGACGGATTTGATTGATTATAAACAATAATTTTCCGTTGTTGATTATGTTTATATTCATTAACATAAACTTGAGGGATAATGTTCCCCCCAGCACAATCAATTAAATAATCAATAGCATAATCAGATAAATCCGCATCTTGAGCAACAACTAAACCATCAGAACCCAAAACCGTCTGCATTAATTCCATGAACATTCGGCATAAAATGGCTCGTTTATCTGTACAGGTTGAACTATTGAGTAAATGCCAGATAATTTGTTCAACTTCGTCTAAAATAATAATAGCATCCTCCCATTCCGAGGGATTAAATTTAGCTTGACTTAGGGGATGTAAACTATCAATACATAAACCAAAACCAAAGATAGAATCGTAGGGATTTTCCTTCTGGTCTTCGACCCAAACTAACCCTAATCTCTTACAAATAGAACGCCCTAATTGAATCCGGTGGCTAATTACTAGAACTTTCCGACCAATGCCCATTGATTCTTGAATCAACTTAATGAGATTCTCAGTTTTTCCGGTTCCTTTTCCTGATTTAATACAAACTAATCCCTGTTCTGGGAAGTTCAGGTTTAAATACCGACTATTAAGTTTAGTTACAGGATAAGTAATAGAATATTCTTTCTGATAGTTCCAATACTCTAAATCCGTTGCTTGAGTAAATAATTCATCAAATTGATGTTCACCATGATGGACAATAAAATCATCAACACCTTTATCGGGGCCAGGTAAAGTAATTACCCAAGCGGGACACTTCAAGGGTTTGAAACTCTGACCCAGTTTGGAGATTTCCCGATTAACTGCAATTTGGGTAGTGCGTTTCCGGTCATGGTCAAAACAAATATAGAATGGTCGGCCATTCGTTGCAAACCGTTCCAATTCAGGAAGCAGGAAACTATTGATTTTCACCCTATTACTATCTCGCTGAACCCGTACTCCCCCGGTGATACCAGGTAAACCAATGGCCACATAACCAGCAGTTAATAAAGCACCAGCTTTTTTCGCCCCTTCACAAATCGTAATGGGAATATTATTCTCTAGTACCCAGTCCCAAAACCCAATATCTTCCTCAGACAGAAGCGAGTCCAGTAAACTATCGTATCCCTGGAGTAAATGCGCCGGGGAAATATTGAAGGGAAGCTGTAAATGATGTTGTAGACGTTGTGAATATTCTTGGCCATAGCCATGTTTGAGAGCAATCTTTAGACCAATATTCCAAGATACCGAGAGTTGAAAGATACTGGTGGGGACTTTTGGGGGATGTTCATATTTGATGACCTTAGATTTGCCATCATGTCGAGGTTGGTCAGGTTTAAAACAGCCCCATTGTCCTAGACCTTGACAAAACCAGCCCCCCAATTCCAAGTGTCGATAGGTGTGGAGGGTAGAACTATTGAGTCTTCCGGTGTTGAGTCGCTTGAGTTGTGGCGAATAAAGCAGGTACTCGGCGGGTTGATATCCTTCTAAACTAAGAACATTTAGACCAATGATATTTTGATGGACTCCAGAGCCTTGCCATTCAATAAAATGCGGTTCCTTGAGAAAATCTGGAGAAAAAGTTGAATAAACGCTTGCAGTATGCCCTGATTGTGCTAATATATCCATAAGTTTATGAAAGGGTTTCTACAAAACCCTGGTTGAATAACTAACTATCACCCGCAGAAGCCTCGCTAAAGTTCCTGTGGGTGATAATCATTTAAGCCTAAATAAGTACAAAAATCAATCAATTTCGGTAACATTTAACAAATCTCTCCTGAGAAACTCAATCTCGCCATCAGAAAGGATTGGATTTAAAGCCCAAAGCATTAGCCCGTCAGGATTATCTAAGTCCTAGCAGTTTGGACGGCCATTAAAATTCGTGAGGGGCTTGATAAACATTTACCCTTGATTGGTGAGCAACCAAGGATAAGGGATTGCACCATTCCCCCTGACATTGAGGAAATTATCAGAAAATCTGCTAGTGGGAAAAAACTAAACAATATTGAATCTGATAAATTAAAGAATTATTTTAATATTGATGACTGATGCGATGCTCAAAAGCTAAGATTAGAAAAATTCCCAACTATCGAATCAGTTGGAGAAGTTACCCGACAATGCCAGATTATTTTAAAGGGTGTAGGAGTTGAACGAAAAATTAACCGCTATTCACGAGACAGACAACTTAGAGGAGTGCCAACAAATCAAGGAAGTCTACGAGGATACTTACCCAGATACTCGGTTTCGTTTGCAAGTCAAGGACAATGCTAAAAAAGGCGATTTACTCCCAGGATTCAAGCGTTACACCTGCATTATTAAAGAAATTTAGGGGATTTAAAAATGAACTATTTTGTGATAAATAAAAACCAAATAATCCATAGTTCGGGCGGGGTTGTTCCGATACCGGGATTAAAACCCCAATTTGTTGAACAAGCGATGGAAACCTTGCAAATATCTGATGAGAAATGGGCTAACTTTAATTCGGGTGAGGATGAATGGAAAAAACGGCGGGTTGTTGAAGCACAGTTAAAAGTATTAGCTAATTACTCACAATGTCGTTATCGAGTAACTACTGATGATTTGTTGACATTAACCGCCTTATCTAGCTTTTTAAACACAAGACTGGATGAACCCGCACCCACTGAAGGAATGAAAACTAGCTATGTTTACTCCGTTGACAATCAGGCTTTAGTTGCAGGGCTTGAATATCGTGGGAATTGTTGGCAAATTACCCCGATTAAAAAGCTAGATAACCCCACATTCCGAGAACTGGCCTTAGCCCATCGTGATGCTAGAGAAGTGGCAACAGCTTCTTAGCTAGGCGCTCGGAACGTAGCTAAATTGGTTTACTCCCTCAAAACTTCAGAAAGTTGGGGGAGTAAAATTCAATGGCAGTAAACCTAAAAATAATTTCATTGTTTTTAAAGTTCTAATTTGTTGACCTTCCATGCTCCCTGATTGCCAATCTTACCCGCTCTGACAAACTCCCACCCGCCCCGGTGGAACATTTCACCTTTGGGTTTAACTCCAATTAACGCCTCAACATCGGAACTAGACAGAATCCAACCTTGTTTAGCCGCTTTCACCAGTTCGTCATGAAACCACAAGGGGGAACGGGGTTGAATATTGGAGACTATAACACCGACCAACCGCTCTAACATGACCATCGGACTGTCTTCTGTTGAATTTACAGTGTCTACTATCTGGTAGACAGTAGAGGGTTTAGAGGTGTCTATCTGACTGTCTGCCGTGGTGTAAATTTCAGGACTAGACACAGGGGTAAAACTGCCTAACGTCCCCCCTTGTTTTAGATGTTCTACCAGTTGGTCTAAAACTTCAATTTGCTCCGGTTTGGCGTAGGCGTGACCCCTATCATCTTTCGGTAAGGTAATCTTTGCAGCTTTAATCCAATCATAGATTGATTGCCGTGTTTTTAGCCCGTAGCGTTCCTGTAGTTCCTTGATTTTCATGTGTCTATGGGAGTGTCAATTGATGTCTATTATACTGTCTATTTACAGTGTCTATTGTACAGTTTACACCTGTCTACCAATTGATAGACACCCAATTGGGGGACTAGATAAGTGCGAGACTGCTACCAGGGGGGCTTATGATTAAGGTTGTGTACTCTGGGAGATTGCCAGCGAAACCATAGACACGATTACAACTTATAATCACCAATGGCCGTAAAAAAGACTGAACTGTATAGCTCATTATGGGCGGGATGTTCTGATGCGTCATTTTGCCACAGAATCCGGTAAGAGTAAAGGACAGTTTTATACTCCCGCAGAGGTGTCGCGGATATTAGCTAAAGTAGTCGGCATTACTCCCGAAACTAGGCAAGATGGAACGGTTTATGATCCGACTTGTGGCTCTGGTTCCCTATTGTTAAAAGTTGCGAATGAAGCGCCTAATGGGTTGACGATTTACGGTCAAGAAATGGATAACGCAACGGTAGCTTTAGCAAAGATGAATATGATTCTGCACGACTCCCCAACGGCAGTCATTTGGAAGGATAACACCCTGGCGGCTCCTTACTGGAAAAACCCCGATGGTAGCCTTAAAACCTTTGATTTTGCCGTAGCTAATCCCCCTTTTTCCTATAAATCTTGGAGTAATGGTGTCAGCCTTACTAATGACGAATTTAATCGTTTTAACTATGGCGTACCACCGGATAAAAACGGCGATTATGCGTTTTTACTGCATATTCTTAAATCCTTAAAAACTACAGGAAAAGCCGCGATAATTTTGCCGCACGGGGTTCTATTTCGGGGCAATGCTGAGGCGCGGATTCGTAAGAATTTAATCACTCAAGGATACATTAAGGGAATTATTGGCTTACCAGCAAACTTATTTTATGGTACGGGTATCCCTGCCTGTATTATTGTAATTGATAAATCTACGGCCGCCACTCGCAAAGGTTTGTTTATGGTAGATGGGAGTAAGGGCTTTATTAAAGATGGCAATAAAAATCGCCTCCGCAGTCAGGATATCCATAAAATTGTTGATGTGTTTAATCATCAAATTGAACTATCTCGCTATAGTCGGATGGTAAGTTTAGAAGAAATTGCTACTAATGATTATAACCTCAATATTCCCCGTTATATTGATTCTAGCGAACCGGAAGATATTCACGACCTCAGCGCCCACTTAAACGGGGGTATTCCTAACGCGGATATTGATGCGTTAGAGAACTATTGGCGGGTATTTCCTCAAGTGCGGAGTGTTTTATTTGCACCTAGTCAATTCTCAGGATATAGTGAGAGTTTGGTAGATGCAAGTCGGGTAAAAATAACTATTCTCAATCATCCTGAATTTACGGCTTTTGCAAAACTGACTTTAGCCCTTTATCAAGGTTGGCAAAACTATCATGAAAAGAGGTTAAAAAATATCGCCATTGGGGATAAACCTAAAGCACTTATCGCCCTATTATCGGAGGATTTACTAAAGCGATTTGTTAAAGCTGAATTACTAGATAAATATGATATTTACCAACTATTGATGGACTACTGGGAGGAAACCATGCAGGATGATGTTTATATCCTGGTACAAGATAGTTGGGAAGCGGGGAAAGTGTTACGGGAATTGGTGGCAAAAAAAGGCGAAAAGTTGAAGGAAGCGCCGGATTTAATTATAGATAAGAAAAAGTATAAGGCGGATTTGATCCCGCCCGGTTTAATTGTGGCGCGATATTTTGCTAAACAACAACAGCAAATTGATGAATTTCAAACGGATTTAGATGTTATTACTCAGGAATTAGAAGCATTAATTGAGGAACATACGGGGGAAGATGGGGCGTTAGTTGATGCTCAAACGGATGCGGGAAAGGTGACAAAAAATAATGTTAAAAAGTTAATAGATGGTAGTAAACAATTATCAATATTTGAGGATTTAGAATTGTCAATTGAACAGGATGATGTTTTAATTATTTACCAATGTTTTCAACTATTTGAGCAGGAGGAAACGATGAAAAAAAAGGTTAAAGAGGCTCAGATAGAATTAGATAAGGCGGTGTTGGCTCAGTATCCAAAGTTAACAGAGGATGAGATTAAAACTTTGGTAATTAATGATAAATGGGGGGCGACATTAGAGGGGAGGATTATCGGGGAAATTGAGCGGGTAACGCAGCAGTTAGCGAGTCGAATTAAGGAGTTAGATGAACGTTATGCTGAACCTTTGTCGCAGTTAGTGGATGAGGTTGAGATGTTATCGAGTCGGGTAGATGAGCATTTGAAAAGGATGGGGGTGTCATGGAATTAATTAATAATAATCAAGTGCCAGAAGGGTATAAAAAAACTGAGGCGGGGGTGATTCCTGAAGATTGGGAACCCTACAAAATTGACGATGTTGTTTCTTTCTCTGGAGGATCTCAACCTCCTCGAAGCACATTTATATTTAAGCCGAGGGCTGGGTATTTACGTCTTATTCAAATTCGTGATTATAAGACTGATGAATATGAAACCTATATTCCTGAAAAATTAGCCAAAAAGAAATGTGCAAAAAAAGACATAATGATTGGACGTTATGGCCCGCCAATTTTTCAAATTCTAAGAGGGATAGAAGGTGCTTATAATGTTGCCATTATAAAGGCAATACCGTCATCAAAAGTTGATCAAGAGTTTTTCTATTATTTCATACAAGACGAGAAGATTTTTAAATTGATGGAAATGCTTTCCCAGCGTTCGTCAGGACAAACGGGAGTTGATTTACCTGAATTAAAAAAATATTCATTAGGACTACCACCCCTTCCAGAACAAAAAGCGATCGCACAAACCCTATCCGATGTAGATGCCCTAATTGCCGCACTGGATAAACTCATCGCCAAAAAGCGCAACATCAAAACCGCAACTATGCAGCAACTCCTCACGGGTAAGACACGCTTACCGGGGTTTTGTGGGGAGTGGGAAATCAAAAAAGTAGGTACATTGGGATCAACTTACGGTGGTTTGACAGGAAAAAAGAAATCCGACTTTGGAAATGGGTTATTTCAATATATTACTTTTCTAAATATTATGAATAATATTGTTATTGATACATCTATTGTGGAAAAGGTAAATATCAAAAAAAACGAAAATCAAAATGCTGTCAAAAAAAACGATCTGTTTTTCAATACTTCATCCGAGACTCCTGAAGAGGTTGGAATGTGTTCTATTCTAACAGAAGAAGTAGCCGATGTTTATCTAAATAGTTTTTGCTTTGGATTTAGGCTGGAAGACAATGTAAAAATTGATGGGTTATACCTCACCTATTTTTTCAGAAGTGATCAAGGTCGAAATCTCATATACTCTTTGGCTCAAGGAGCCACTCGATATAACTTATCTAAGACTAACTTTCTAAAACTTTCTTTAAACTTACCACCCCTTCCCGAACAAAAAGCTATCGCCCAAGTCCTTTCTGATATCGATACCGAAATCACCGCATTAGAAAAACGTCGCGCCAAAACCCAAGCTATTAAACAGGGAATGATGCAAGAATTGTTAATCGGGAGGACTCGGTTAATATGAGTGAAAGCTACAGAATTTATTTAGATGCTTGTTGTCTCAATCGTCCCTTTGACGACCAAACCCAGCCCCGAATCGCCTTAGAAACCCAAGCAATCCTCACTATCTTAAGCCAATGCCAATCAGGACAATGGAAACTAATCACCAGCACCGCCTTAGATGCAGAACTCGCTCAAACTCCCGACGTTGAAAGACTCAAGAACGTCAAGGCAATCCTGAGAATTGCTAAAATTAAAATAATCAGCAGTCAATTAATAGAAGATCGTTCTATAGAACTTGTAAAATTAGGATTTTCTGGCTACGATGCCACCCATATCGCTAGTGCAGAACGAAGCCGTGCCAATATATTTTTATCCACAGATGACCGTCTAATCAAAAAAAACCAAAAATATATTCAACTTATCCAGGTTCCCGTTAACAATCCCGTTCAATGGCTAATGAGCATTACCCAAAAATAGGAGCAAAACCATGACTAAAACCCAGCAAGAAATTATCAAACAAGGATATCAAGCCTTAATCGATTCTTTAGGAGTCGTTGATGCTATCCGGTTTATTAACTACTTTAATCTCGGTCAAGGCGACTATACCCAAGACCGCCATCAGTGGCTAAACCAAACACCATTAGACGAGATTCTGCTATCAATGAAACAGCATCGAGAAGACGAAAGCAACCAATACGATGAAATAATTGATAATTGACAATTGACAATTATCAATTATTAATTATTAAAAATCTGTTTAGCTGTTAATTGTAACTCAGGAAAAGCCAAAGATTCAACCCTTTCATCATCACGAAATTGCCTCACCTCATACTCCCCATTAACCATATTATAAATCGAAAGCGTCGGCGATTTAGGATCACCTATAAAACGCCGTCCCCCCAACCCCAAATAATCCACAATCCAATACTCAGGTATTCCCATTAACTCATAATCTCCCACCTTCCTCAAATAATCATTCTGCCAATTTGTACTAACAACTTCCA
The DNA here is from genome assembly GCA_003609755.1 of Planktothrix agardhii NIES-204. Lineage (NCBI taxonomy): Bacteria > Bacillati > Cyanobacteriota > Cyanophyceae > Oscillatoriales > Microcoleaceae > Planktothrix > Planktothrix agardhii. The sequence goes on along the minus strand of AP017993.1, from coordinate 58,475 downwards.
CCACTAACCGCACCGAACCCCCCAGGGTAATAATAGACTCTTTTTGCCAACGGGGTTCTTTACTTAACTCCCCTTTATCTAACACAATTACATCGGGCTGATAACCAGACTCATCATCCAACGGTTTCAGCAAACAATCCCCCGGAATCGAGTAAGGTAGTTGGAGTCTCCTGATTTGAAAATGGATTTCACCCGTAATAAATCCTGTAATATTAGAGTGGGCGCCCGTTCCTAAAGGCATCTCGACAATCCTTCCATTGTGTAGTTCATACTTGCAGGTTGTATTTTCTGGATACCAGACCACAAATTCATCAAAGGAGATAGGTTTAGTAAGCGTCTGAATCATAATTCTCCCTAATCCTAAAATTCAATTATCAATTATCAATTATCAATTGTCAACTATCAATTATCAATTATTAATTATCAATTGTCAATTATCAATTATGAGTAATGAAAGAAGGAGCCGGAGAACAAAAACAAACCATTTGGTTAATAGACTGGGAAAATCCCGAAAATAACCATTTTGCTATAGCAGAAGAAGTCACCGTAAAAAGCAAACTTGACAAACGCCCCGATATTGTTCTTTATATTAATGGTATCGCCCTCGGTATCCTCGAACTCAAACGCTCTACTGTCTCCATTAGTGAAGGCATCCGCCAAAATCTTGATAACCAGAAAAAAGAATTTATCCGCCCATTTTTCACCACACTACAGTTAGTTATGGCGGGAAATGATACCCAAGGACTGCGCTATGGAACTATCGAAACCCCAGAAAAATATTATCTGGAATGGAAAGAAGAAAACCCCAAATATAATCAACAAATAGATCCCATAGAACAAAAATATCTTTCTAATTTTACCTATGAAAGCGGTGATAATTTATTAGATTGTGCCTTAATTCGGCTGTGTAATAAAACCCGATTTTTAGATTTAATTCATAACTTTATTATCTTCGATAAAGGCATTAAAAAAACCTGTCGTCATCACCAATATTTCGGTATCAAAGCCGCCCAAAAACATATCCAACGCCAAGCCGGAGGCATTATCTGGCATACCCAAGGCTCAGGAAAAAGCCTAACAATGGTCTGGTTAGCTAAATGGATACGGGAAAACACCACAGATGCCCGAATTTTAATTATTACAGATCGCACCGAACTAGACCAACAAATAGAAGACATTTTTCAAGGGGTAGATGAAAACATTTATCAGACTAAAAGCGGTAGTGATTTAATCACCATCCTCAACGACATCAACCCCTGGTTAATTTGTTCTTTAGTTCATAAATTTGGCAACCGGGAAGAAAACACCCAAAATCAAGCCACTGATGAATTTATCAAAACCTTGCAACCTCCCAGCAATTTCACCCCCAAAGGTAACATTTTTATCTTCGTAGATGAATGTCACCGTACCCAGTCAGGAAAACTTAACACAGCGATGAAAAGCATCCTACCCAATGCCCTATTTATTGGCTTTACAGGTACGCCCCTATTAAAACAAGACAAACAACGCAGTATTGAAATTTTTGGTAACTATATCCACACCTATAAATTTAATGAAGCCGTAGCCGATAAAATTGTACTTGATTTGCGCTATGAAGCCCGCGATATTGACCAAAATCTTACCTCCGAGACGAAAATAGATCAATGGTTTGATGCTAAAACCCGCGGGTTGTCTGACTTAGCAAAAACCCAACTTAAACAGAAATGGGGAACAATGCAAAAACTCCTTTCTAGTAAGTCTCGCCTTGAGCAAATTGTTGGTGATATTCTATTAGATATGGCAAGGAAACCTCGTCTTATGGATGAACGCGGTAATGCCATGTTAGTCTGTGCTAGTATTTATCAAGCCTGCAAATTTTATGAACTTTTTAGTCAAACTGAATTAAAACAAAAATGTGCCATTATTACCAGTTACAAACCCGCCCCATCTGATATTAAAGGAGAAGAAACCGGAGAAGGACTCACCGAGAAATTAAACCAATATGCCATTTATCGGAAAATGTTGGCGGACTATTTCAACGACTCAGAAGATAAAGCCATGTATCGGGTTGAGGAGTTCGAGACAGACGTTAAAAACCGCTTTATTAAACAACCCGGACAAATGCGCTTATTAATAGTTGTAGATAAACTATTGACAGGTTTTGATGCTCCCCCCGCGACTTACCTTTATATTGATAAAAATATGCAAGATCATGGTTTATTTCAAGCCATTTGTCGCGTTAATCGTTTGGATGGAGACGATAAAGAATATGGCTATATCGTAGATTATAAAGACTTATTTAAAAAACTAGAGGGGGCAATCACAGACTACACCAGTGGCGCGTTAGATGGCTACGATGCGGAGGATGTAGCAGGACTGTTAACCCACATTCCGCAGATATTTAAGCCAATTGAATTGCCAATTAAATTGGAATAAATAAAAGCCCAAATCATTATATGGCAATCATTTGGGCTATTTTCAATGTAGAATAATAATTAGAGTAGCTGAACAAATAAAAATATGAAAAACCCCCTAGAAGCGATAGAAATCGTGAATTTAGACCATTTAGGAATAGTAGCAGGCGTAATAGATGAGATGGAATTAGTAGAAGAAGTGAATAAAAAAGTGGGATTAAGAGCAAAAGAAGCAGTAAGCCCAGGACAGGTAATGAAAGCAATGATTTTGAATGGATTAGGGTTTTTGAGCGCGCCGCTGTACCTATTCGAGAACTTTTTCGTAGGGAAAGCAACAGAACATTTAATAGGAGAAGGAGTAATAGCAGAGCAACTAAATGATGACAGAATCGGGAGAGCATTAGATAAATATTATGAAGTAGGAACAACAAATCTATTCACAGCAATAGCCCTAAAAGCCGCCCAAAAATTCCAAGTAGAAAAGGAAAGCGTACACCTAGATAGCAGTTCGATATCAGTAGAGGGAGAATACAAAAGTAAAGAAGAAGAAAATCAGGAAATAGAAGAAGAAATGAAAGCCATAAAAATAGTGCATGGATACTCAAGAGATAAAAGACCAGATCTGAAACAATTTATAATAGATATGGTAGTAAGCGGAGACGGAGATGTGCCATTATATCTAAAAATAGATGACGGAAACGCCGATGATAAAAGCGTATTTGTAGAAAGACTAAAAGAATTTAAAAAGCAATGGACATTTGAAGGAATATGTGTAGCAGACAGTGCATTATACACAGCAGAGAATATAGGAGCAATGGCAGGAATGAAATGGATAACAAGAGTACCATTAAGTATAAAAGAAGCGCAAAATAAGATTGTAGAGATAGAAGAGGAAGAATGGGAGCAGAGTCAAATAAAAGGATATAGAATAGCAACGAAATCAAGTGAGTACGCAAACATAAAACAAAGATGGTTAGTAGTAGAAAGTGAAGCCAGGAAAAAAGCAGCCCTAAAAAAAATATCAGAGCAAGTAGAAAAACAGTTAGAGAACGCCAAAGCATCACTGCGGAAGCTATTGAAACAAGAGTATGCTTGCATAGCGGATGCAGAGATTGGGATAAAAATGTTATCAGATTCGTGGAAATATCACGAAATAAAAGAAATAAAATGCACAGAAAAAGCCAGTAAAAAAAGCCAAAGTAAAACAGAAAAAGGGAATTAAGAAAAGACAATAGTTTATCAAGTAACAGGAGAGATAGAACCTAGAGAATCAGTGATAGAAGCGGAAAAAATCAAAGCCGGAAGATTTATATTAGCGACAAATATATTAGACAAGAAAGAGGTGAGTAATGAAAAGCTATTAGCCGAATATAAAGCGCAGCAAAGTAACGAGAGAGGATTTAGATTTTTAAAAGATCCGTTATTTTTCACAGCAAGTGTATTCGTGAAAAAACCAGAGAGAGTGGAAGCAATAGCGATGATAATGGGATTGTGCTTGTTAGTGTATAACCTAGCTCAAAGAAAATTGAGAAAACAATTAGAAACAGCCCAAGAAGGGGTGAGGAATCAGGTCAAGAAAATCACGAATAAACCGACAATGCGGTGGATATTTCAAATGTTTCAAGCGGTACATTTAGTCAGGATAAATGGGGAGAAACAAGTGAGTAACTTAACCCAAGAACGTCAAGAAATATTGCAGCATTTAGGGAAAGATTGCTGTCAATACTATTTAATGATTCCTGGGGGATAAAGATTAAAAGAAAGGGGGAAATAGTTGTAAAAAATCTAAGTTATGAGTCAAGATGAGAACTCTTGGCTGAAAAGAATTTGGTGATAAAATACAAATATATTAAAAAAATGGAGTTCTATTTCTATTAAAAAATAGTAATTATTTATGTTTAGTTAAATAGCGGTAAACTAGCTATATAATTTGATAGTAAAGCCTCGGAAGTTCACCGAAAAATTGGAATAGGTTTCTATTTTTTAGAATTAGTGGAAAATTTGACCCCTATCTGCGGAATGTGGGGTACAAACTTAAAACTGACAACTACTAATTCAATAATTTACGTTCCTGAATAGAATCTTTATGTCACGGGAGAACGGGTTTACTATATAAATAGACAAATACAAGGTAAAACCCATGCCTAGGCCTAAAGGGTCAAGCAAAATCATCTGTTTCTATGTGACCCCTGAAACTCACAAGGCAATCAAACGAATAGCTCTTGATAGGGATACAACCCTACAGGACTTGTTATTTGGGATGGTTGAGAGGGAGATTGCGGGGACTGGAGAATATGGGAAGGTAAAGAGTAACAATTAAGCAATGCCAATACCACCAGAGATTGAGAGGTTAATCAATGAAATTAACCTAGAATTAGATGAAATTGAGGGACTAGCAACAGAAGGGTTAGCAATTGCCAACCGTTTTCTAGTTCTATTTGAAAACAACCCGATATTCCTTCAAGTTTCTTACTTTTTCAATTCGGTTTTATTCTATGTCGATAAAACCCGAAGGGATATCCAAAACACTAGAGAACAACTCTCTGAAGACATTTCCCCTTTAGTTGCATCAGCAATAATTTATGAAGTCGGAGAGTATTTATCAACTTTAAAAGGTGAGGTTTTGGAAACTAAAAGCCGAACCCTAGCTTATCGAAATCGATTGGAGAACCTACAATGACAAATTTACCAGACGAAAAAATTCTAAACGAGTTGTTAGAAATGGGTCAACAGATGTACAACGCGGCTCAAAAAATGTCCGAAACCTCAGAAGCGATGACTCAAAAAATCAAAAAACAGATTGAGGATGCCAAAGCAGCCCAAACAGTCAAATAGCGAGCGCCCATCTCCATCTAAAAAACAAACCCCCCAAAACCTTAGAGGATAGGGGTTTTATTATGGGGTGTGTCGGGATATAAGAATTTTCCGTCTCTTGCGTTATTAACAGGAGACAGCATAGATAAAGCGGCGATAGCTCCCCTGACCTGTTCCGGCTGCACTTCTAAATATTGCTGTAGTTGTTCAAGGTTGCGATGGCCGGATATTTCCTGAATGGTTCTGAGGGGAATTCCAGCGTTAGACATTTGGGTTAGGGCCGTCCGTCTCATACTATGGCTACTGGCTCCATCAATGCCAGTCTGTTCAAAAGCCTTCCTTAAAATCCGTGCGCCTGAGTCAGAGGTGATATGGTGGTTTTGGTCATCTCGAAAGGTTCCACCGGGGAACAGCCAAATTTTACCCGCCTCTGGTTTGTACTTCTCTAAATATCCCCTGAGTTCATCTAGCACCGGAATCGTGCGGGTTGCCAGTTTCCTTTTTGTATTGGATTTCCTAAAGGTTAATTCATCCCTAACCCGTCCCCTCTTGTCGTAGACATCAGCCGTGTAGAGAGTAACAGCTTCATTGATTCTAACGGCGGTGAAGAGACAGACAGCAAAAATTACCCGATCTCTGAGGTTGTGCAAACCTTCATTAAATAGGATCTGGATTTCATCATGGCTGAGTATTTTGGCTTTCCCGTGTCTGTTTACTTTCATATAAGCACCCATACCCGTTAAGAGGATTGTTAGGGCGTGGGTAGTGCCTTTGCAAGTGGCTTAAAAAATCAATATGGTTTCGTGCAAAAGTTACACACAATGAAGTTCATTTTTTACATTCATCATTGCGGGTTGCTTATCTGGTTTCAGTGAATAATCCAAACGAGTCCAGACATATTGATTCAATTGCTATTCCTGTTATTCGTTATGTTATCCGTTATTGATTACGTTATTGGTTATGTTATTCGTTATCTCAACGGGTCAAGGAAAAACTAGACTGTAAGAAGTGCTTGAGGGGAAACATCAATAAATATCAAAGCCTTAATAAAAATTAATAAATCAGTCTATGAGTTTAAATCGTTATCCTGATAATTGGACGGAACTAGCTTTAGCGGTTAAGGAATCAGCGAACTGGCAATGTCAACGATGTGGTCGTTTATGTCTGAAACCTGGAGAAACTTTACCCGATACCCTAAAACGTCGAGCTTATGTGTTGCAAGTGCATCATTGGAATCTTGACCCTGGGGATAATAGGTTAGAAAATTTAGTGGCATTGTGTAGTAGTTGCCATTTAGCTTACCATCGTAGAAGTCGTGGAAATATCTCACCTGGCCAGTTGTCTCTTAATTTAAAGCTATCCTAAAATACGGAAAAACCACCCCGGATGAGGCAGTTCAAAGAATTGTGATAGCCCATGATTTTAGGCAGCAAAAGCAATCAGGAGCAGGGAAGTCAACAGAAGGACAGCAGCAGAGGCTTGAAGGGCATAGCGATTTTGCTGTTCGGGTGAGGGGTATTCGGCAAAATAAAGTTTGGGTTCGGTGGCGTAGTTATTTAGGATGCCGTTTTCGTTGGTGGTTCTCATGGTGTTTTTCCTTGAATTTAATTTGCTTGTGTATGTAAATTAATGTAACGGAATGTTAAGGATTGTTACAGTGACTTGACTCAAAAACTGAGGTGATGTTGGTCACAGAGAATTTTTGAATAATTTATTGGTAAAGGGGAGTTTACTGCAAAAATCAAGGCAGTGTTTAATTAAAACCTAGCTGTAAGTACCAGAAAAAGAGAAACCTCAGTTATAAGTTTAATTAAAGTTAAGTTACTCTGCTAAACTCTATTTAATTCCCAAAATCCTGCTAATTTACCTGCGATCGCATTTTTAGGCAATAGTAATCTTCCTTTTATTTTGTGAAGTAGAGCGAGATAGTGAAACCAGAACAACTGAAGCAAGGTATGATCATTCGCGGTTCGATCTTCTCTGAACCAGTAAAAGTGATAACTGTCCAACCGATGATGGATGGAGTCAAACTGTTTGGGCAAGGAATTAATACAAATCAAGTACACCAACCATTCTTAACCTCTGAACAGATTGCCCAGCTTGAAGCTACCCCAGAACAAGAACCCTTTGATGGCGATGCCCAGAAGTTTCGCTATGGGATTGAGGCAATGCGCTTAGGTTTAGCTTATGAATACGATCCATTTTTCGCCCTTACCGTTGCACGAGTTGATCCCCTACCCCACCAACTTGAAGCCGTTTACGACTATTTTTTGAAGCAACCGCGAATCCGTTTTTTATTGGCCGATGATCCAGGTGCGGGTAAAACGATTATGGCAGGTTTACTACTTAAAGAATTGAAGGCTAGAGGATTAGTTAAGCGCGTCCTGATTGTTACACCTGCAAACCTGACATTTCAGTGGCAACGCGAAATGAAAGACAAGTTTCGTGAAGATTTTGAAGTAGTGCGCGGTGATATTCTCCGTGCTAATTATGGTGCAAATCCTTGGCAGGATAAAAATCAAATTGTTACTTCAGTTTCTTGGATTTCGCGGGTTGATGATGCTAAGGAAAGCCTGTTGCGTAGCCATTGGGATTTAATCATTGTTGATGAAGCCCATAAGATGAGTGCCTATAGTTCTGATCAAAAAACACTGGCTTATCAACTCGGTGAGAAGTTGTCAGAAATGACCGATCACTATTTACTGATGACTGCTACCCCCCACAAGGGCGATCCGAAAAACTTTTGTTTGTTTTTAGCCTTACTGGATCGTGATGTTTATGGGGATGTAAGCAGCTTAGAAGAGGCGATGAAACGTAATCATGCTCCTTTCTATCTACGTCGAACTAAGGAAGCACTGGTCACATTTCCTGACCCGGAAACTGGAGAAGTAAAAAAGCTTTTTACTCGTCGCATTGTCCAAACTGCCGATTTTCAAATTAATAACGATGAGCTAGATTTTTATGATGAATTGACACGCTATGTTGAAGATCAGTCAATTAAGGCAGCAATGGATGACTCAAATCGTGGACGGGCTTTAGGGTTTACGATGGCTATGTTACAGAGACGTTTTGCCTCAAGTGTTTATGCTGTACGCCGCAGTCTGGAACGGATGTGTGAAAAGCGTAAGTATATCCTCGAAAATCCAGCAGCATACCGTCAGGAATTAATTGAACGGAAATTACCTGATGATTTTGACGAACTAACGGAAGAAGCTCAAGAAAAGATTTTAGGTGATCTCGAAAATGTAGTAGCCAATATTGATCCGATTGCCTTACAAGATGAAATCAGAATACTTAATAAGCTGATTAAATTAGCGAAAGATTTAGAACATCGTGAAATTGAATCAAAATTACAACGACTGAAGCAGTTATTGGTAGAAAAAGGCTTTTTTAACGATCCCAAAATGAAGCTGCTGATTTTTACTGAACATAAGGATACCCTTGACTTTTTAGCAGGTGATGGTAAAAATGAACGTCCTCTAGGCAAGCTTAAACAGTGGGGTTTGAGTGTTACCCAAATTCATGGAGGGATGAATATAGGCGATCGCAATACCCCTAATACCCGCATTTATGCCGAGCGTGAGTTTAAAGAAGATTGTCAAGTATTAGTAGCAACGGAAGCGGCGGGTGAGGGGATTAACCTTCAGTTTTGCTGGCTAATGATTAACTATGACATTCCTTGGAATCCTGTTCGTTTAGAACAACGGATGGGCAGGATTCATCGTTATGGACAGGAAAAAGACTGTTTGATTTTTAATTTTGTTTCTACAAATACCCGTGAAGGGAGCGTATTTTGGAAACTATTTGAACGTCTTCAAAAAATTGAGGCTGATCTTGATCCTGAAAATACGGGCAAAGTTTTCAATGTTTTAGGCGATGTTTTTCCAGCAAATCAAATTGAAAAAATGCTCAGGGAGATGTATGCTCGTAATCTCACCGAAGATGTAATTAAAGATCGGATTGTCAGTCAGGTAGATACGGAACATTTTCGCAGAATTACCAAATCGGCATTAGAGGGACTAGCAAAACGCGAACTAAATTTATCTAATTTGATTGGCAGATCTACTGATGCTAAGGAAAAGCGATTAGTGCCTGAAGTAGTCGAAAATTTCTTTGTTGAAGCATCTTCTATTGTTGGTATTCATCCTAAAGCTATCACCTCCAACCCGAATCCCAAAGGACGAGGGGGGGAGATGGGCAAAATCTATCGCATTGGACGTATCCCGCGCCATCTTTGGGTAACAGGGGATGATCAAGAATCGCGTTTTGGTAAACTGGGACGGGAATATAAGCAGATTGCTTTTGATAAAAAAGTTCTCGATTTAGATCCTACGGTGGAATGGGTGACACCAGGACATCCCCTGTTTGAGTGTGTGCGAAAAGAGGTACTAAAACAAACAGAACAAGACTTGCAACATGGCGCGGTATTTTATGACTTGCATCGCACCCAACCCGCAAGGTTAGATGTTTATTTGGTGGTATTTCAAGATGGACGGGGCAATAAACTCCATGAGCGTTTATATGTGGTGCAAACTGAATTAGACCAAACTTTATCGCTCAAACAACCAACGATTTTTCTTGACTTAATACCTGCAACGGAAACAAGTGAATTTCCTGATCATCTTAATTTACCAGATAGTCTACAGCTTGAACAGTTTTTGATTGAATCTGAGTTAAACGGATTTTTAACAGAAATGCAGCAGGAAAGAGAGCGAGAAATTAAAATAATCTCTGACCATACGGAAATTAGTTTATTGGCAATTATCGATCGCTTACAGATTCAATATGGTGAATTATTTGATAAAAAGGAATCAGGGTCAGAAGAAACGGGTTTAGATGGGCGTTTGAAACAAGCTGAAGATCGTCTGGATGAATTAAATACAAGATTGGATCGGCGCAGGATAGAATTAACACAGGAACGTAACTGTATGATTGCTGCCATTGAGCCAAAGGGTAGGGCATGGGTGTTACCTCATCCTGAACGCCACGCGCCTGATATTGCACCAATGGTTAGTAATGCTGAAATTGAGCGGATTGCCGTTAATGCGGTGATCTCGTATGAAGAAGCACAGGGTTGGCAAGTGGAAACTGTAGAATCTGAAAATCGTGGTTTTGACTTGATTTCGCGCCAACTTCACCCTGAAGATCCCAAGACGGCGATCTCAGTCAAGTTTATTGAGGTTAAAGGGCGCTCTCAGGTTGGACGGGTCGCTTTAAGTGATAATGAATACCGTACCGCCGAGCGTCTTAAACAAGATTATTGGTTGTATGTGGTGTTTAATTGTGCTACACAGCCAGAGATTCATGCCATTCAAGATCCAGCTAAACTAGATTGGGAGGCAATTGTTAAAGTAAAACATTACCAGGTGGATGCCGATCAGGTTTTAAATATCAAAAATCAGGATATTTAATGCCTATTTTGGCGAAAAATTTACCGGAGGTTAACGAATTATGACTCTTAAAGATTCATTAGTTGCTGTCTTAGAAGACTTGTCAGTAGAGGAACAAATGGAATTGTTGAGCTATGCCAAGCTCTTGAAATCTAAGAACTCTGTTAAGCGTCCTAGAAAAAGCTTAAAGGGGATGTGGGCAGACTTGGACATTCATATTACTGAAGAGGATATCAAAGAAGTGAGGCGTGAGATGTGGGGAAATTTCGATAAGAAATTTGCAGATCTATGAGTGCGATTGTTGCTGATACCCATGCCATTGTTTGGTATTTTCGTAGTCCAGAAAAATTAGCCTATGATGCGTCGATTGCCTTTGATCATGCCTTTAATAATGGCTATCCAGTTCATATATCGGCAATCTCGCAAGATAAGAAATTTAGATGTAATTCAAACTATTTGGGATAGTCCCAATTCATAAGCGCCTAAACCATGATCTATCCCAAACGCCTAATCGAAGTTGACCTACCTATTAAACGTATTTCTGCCCATGCCAGACGGGAGAAATCAATTAGACATGGACATATTTCAACTCTACATATATGGTGGGCGCGGCGACCATTAGCAGCTTGTCGGGCGGTGATTTGTGCTTCATTGTGGATTGATCCGGTTGATAGTTTATGTCCCCAAATATTTCGAGATCAAGCGGTAGAAATTATTACTAAATTTGCTCGGAAAGCAGCCGCAGATGGATGCTGTTCAAAAGAAAATTGGAAGAAATGGAAGGTATTAGCCAAGCCTGAAAATGCACTAGATCCGCAGAATCCAAAGAATTTAAACAGTTTGCGCTATTTATTGCTAGATTTTATTGCGGATTTTGCTAATTGGGATAATTCAACTCAGTCTGATTATCTGGAAACGGCGAGGGCTTTGACTCAAGCAGCCCATGAAGCGTTAGGTGGGGAAGTGGGGACGCGCCCCCTTGTGGTTGACCCGTTTGCGGGTGGTGGTTCGATACCCTTAGAGGCTTTACGAGTGGGGGCGGATGCGTTTGCGAGTGACCTCAATCCGGTGGCGGTGTTGTTAAATAAGGTAGTTTTGGAATATATCCCCAAATATGGGCAAACTTTAGCTGATGAAGTTAGAAAATGGGGACAATGGGTGAAGGAAGAAGCAGAGAAGGAGTTAGCAGAGTTTTATCCTAAAGATGAGGATGGTAGTACCCCCATTGCTTATTTATGGGCGAGGACGATTATTTCTGAAGCTCCTGATGATGGTACGGGGATTCCTGTAGAAGTGCCTTTGATGCGTTCTTTGTGGTTGGCGAAGAAGGCTGGGAGAAATAAGGCTTTGCGATGGGTAAGGGATGATACGGGTATTGTGCAAACTGAGACGTTAGAAGTGACTTATGCGGATGGAGTAACGCGCAAGGTGCGCCGTCCTTTGTTGGAGATTTTTGAGCCGAAAAGTGAGAAGGAAGTTGAAAAGGGGACAGTGGCTAGGGGTTCGGCTACTTGTCCTGTGACGGGTTTTACTACTCCTGTAGCATCGACAAGAAGGCAACTAAAAATAAGAAAAGGTGGAGCTAATGATGCTCGTTTATTTTGTGTAGTGTTATTAAAGCCAAGTACACAGGGAAGATTTTATCGGTTGCCAAGTTTACAAGATTTAGAAGCAACTGAAAAAGCAGTTTTAGCATTAAAAGAATTTACAAGTTTAGATTTGATTCCAAATGAACCAACACCAATGGGAGGAGGTAGTGGTGCAGGTAGAGCATTCTCACAGCGTAATTATGGTATGGATAATTTTGCTGATTTATTCACCCCTAGACAATTACTGGCATTAGTTACACTAACAAGACTGGTTAAAAAACTTAGTAGTAACGAAATTCAAGAATTAGGAAGTGATAAAGAATTAGCAAATGCCATTCAAACTTGTTTATCTTTAGCTGTTGATAGACAAGCTGATTATTTAACATCTCTTGTAATTTGGGCTAATTCAGGAGAATTTATTGCTCATACATTTGGGAGACAAGCTTTGCCTATAGTCTGGGAGTTTCCAGAATGTAATCTCTTTGCAGATGGTTCAGGTAATTGGATAGGTGCTTTGGACTGGATAAAACTCACAATAAAGGCGAATAGTGCAGAATATCTTACTAATGCCCAAATAGAACAAACATCAGCTACGAATCTTTACTATCTCCCTGATGATGCGGTTCAATTCTTTTGTACTGATCCACCTTACTATGATGCAGTTCCTTATGCCGATCTGTCAGATTTTTTCTATGTTTGGCTAAAAAGAACTTTACCTATAAATCTTTTGAAAAGTTTTTCTAATGAACTTACACCAAAAGATGAAGAGTGCATTGTTGACGAAATGAAAGGAAAAGATAAAGCCTTTTTCGAGCGCACAATGGGGCAAGCAATGGCAGAAGGTCGGCGAATTGTTGCTCCAAATGGCATCGGGTTAATTGTTTTTGCTCACAAGTCCACAGCAGGATGGGAAGCACAACTACAAGCAATGATTGATGCAGGATGGATTTTTACTGGCTCTTGGGCAATTGATACGGAAAGACCAGGTAGATTACGTTCTCAAAACTCTGCTGCCCTTGCCTCATCCGTTCACCTAGTCTGCCGCCCACGCAGCAATAATGAAATAGGCGATTGGCGCAATGTTTTGCAAGAACTCCCCCAACGGATCAAAGAATGGATGCCACGCCTCACCGAACAAGGCGTAGTAGGTGCTGATGCCATCTTTGCTTGTTTAGGCCCCGCCCTGGAAATCTTCTCCCGTTATTCCAGTGTTGAAAAAGCAAGCGGTGAAATTGTCCCCTTGCGTGAATATCTCGAATATGTCTGGGCAGCCATTTCCCAAGAAGCCCTCAGCACCATCTTTAAAGACGCAGACACCTCCAACTTTGAAGAAGATGCCCGTTTAACCACCATGTGGCTCTGGACACTTTCAGCAGGAGAACCCTCACCCCCAGCCCCTCTCCCAGATGGCGAGGGGAGCGAAGATGATGATGATGACGAAAACACTAGCAAAAAACCAAAAATAACAGGTTTTAGCCTTGAATATGATACCGCCCGTAAGATTGCTCAGGGACTCGGCGCACATCTGGAAAACCTTACTCATCTTGTCGAAGTTAAAGGCGACAAAGCCCGACTGCTACCTGTTAAAGAACGTGCTGCTTACCTATTTGGTAAGGAAGGCATTATTCCCGATATTCCCAAGAAAAAAGCCAAAGGTGACAAACAACTTATTATTATAGGCGTACTTGATGAACTTCCTGAAGACGAACATGGGGAAGTCAAAATTTCTCGTATTGGTGAAACCATTTGCGATAAAGTACATCAAGCAATGCTGTTATTTAACTCTGGACGGAGTGAAGCACTCAAACGCTTTTTAGTTGATGAAGCAATTGGTAAAGATATTAAATTCTGGCAACTAGCACAATCATTTTCAGCCCTTTATCCGGCGGGTACTGACGAAAAACGCTGGGTTGATGGCTTATTAGCGCGTAAAAAAGGTTTAGGACTATAGAACTATTATAGGAGAAAAAAGATTATGCAAGCCAATGAAATCACACTTTATGAATTAGAAGAACGATTAAACCTACAAGTCGCTACCGATAGCAACTTCTTTACGGAATGGCTAGAACCGATCGCACTCTCTGAAGAAGAAAAAGCCAAGTGCGATCGCATCCGCAACCAATTTATGCGACAAGTGTTATATCGCCGTAAAACCATCGAAGTATTAGTAAAAATGCTAGTTTTATCGCCCTTGTTAGACATAGCAGGTTTTTATCAAGACCCCTTTGATATTTCTGCTGAAGATCCTGTTATCATTGACGAAGAAGATAATAGCGAGCCAGTACGCGGTCGGTTAGATGTGTTGGTATTTAATAGCGAATTATGGATCGCTGTTATCGAAGCCAAAGGCTTAAAATTCAGCACATATTCCGCCATTCCCCAGACCCTTGCCTATATGTATGCCAGCCCTAACCGCCGAGATCGTCCCATCTTCGGCATGGTGACAAATGGGAATAACTTTTTATTCCTGAAAATGGCAAAATCTAACCCGCCTCAATACGCATGGTCTGCCGAGTTTTCACTCCTCGATCCGCGTGAAAACCCACTGTATGAAGTGCTAGGCATTCTCAAACGTCTATCTACCAAAATTTCGTGAGGTATATATGATTGCTAACCTTCAATCACTCACCATGTCCCCCGCAGAATATCTCGTATGGGAAGCCGATCAAGATACTAAATATGAATACGAAAACGGCAAAATTATCGCCATGACAGGCGGCACAATTCCCCATAGCCAAATTTCCGCCAATCTTGCTGCCCTGCTAATTCCCCACTTGCGCGGTAAAGGTTGCAAAGTCGCCGTTAGTGATGCCAAAGTGACAACAAAATCTGGGAAATATTACTATCCAGATCTTGTTGTTAGCTGCGATGAACGTGATCGTTTTAACCGTGATTTTTTGCAATATCCTAGCTTAATTGCCGAAGTCCTATCACCTGCCACCGAAGCCCGCGATCGCGGTATCAAACAGCAACACTATATGCTGATCGAAACTCTGCAAACCTATATCCTAATCACACCAGAGCGACCCAGAATCGAGATCTACCAACGCCGTAGCGACTTAGCTTGGGAATATTTATCCCTTGCGATCGAGCCAACAGACTTGGTAGAAAACGATCCAGAAATTCACATCACCAGCCTAAACCTAACCTTTTCCCTCTCAATTATTTACGAAAATATTAACTTCCCATCCGAAACCAATGCCCTATAGCAACTTTACCCTCAGACAAGTAGAAAAAGACTTTCACTTGCAAATTGAAGAAAAAATCGATCTATTTGCCCATATCGAAGCGATCGCTCCCAGTGACGACCTCAAACGCATTCTTGCCGAAAATATTCCCTTAGCCCTAGCTATTAATACTGAAAAAGCGCGATCAGAATTTTTAATTGCTCCCACCTTACTCGAACTTAGACGGCGATCACCTACTCCCGTCAGCTTATTTTCTGGCACAGAATTTAGCATTAGTCCCGAACAAGGATTATCAGGTTATTGTGATTATTTGATTAGTTTATCCAAACAGCAACTAATGATTAGTGCGCCAGTAGTTGCCATTGTCGAAGCAAAAAACGAAGATATTAAATCAGGACTAGGACAATGTATCGCTGAAATGATAGCCGCCCAATTATTTAACGAACAAGAAAACAACGATATTAAAACAATTTATGGCATTGTTACTTCGGGCGAAATCTGGAAATTTCTGCAAATATCTGAGCAAACCGTAGTGATTGATCTCACCGACTACTATATCACTAATATCGACAAAATTCTCGGCATTCTCCTACAATTAATCCCCGCGCATTAAAAAACTAAATTCAACTAAATTCAAAAACAACAAACCAGATTAAACAAATGCTCCTAAAACCTTGGTACAAAATTGAAGGACTTACCCCACGGGAAGACTTACGGAATAACCGACCCCTTGATGCTTCGGAATTTGCTGTAAACCTTGATCATGTCCGGGAAAATCGCGCCCCCATCGACTACCAAGACCCGGAAAAATTCTTGAGCCGTACCTATCTCACCCGTTGGCTGGCTGAATTTGCCGGACAAGTAATGCGCCGTTTATCCGGTGTGAAAACAGAAGCTAATGCAGTCTATAACCTGGCGACTCAGTTTGGCGGTGGTAAAACCCACGCCCTCGCTCTGCTTTACCATCTAGCCCAAAATGGACAGGCCGCAGAATCATGGTCTGGTGTTCGCAAGATTATTGCCCAAGCAGATATTAAAACCTTACCTACTGCGAATGTGGCTGTCTTTGTTGGTACAGAATTTGACTCCTTAACTGGTCGCGGCGGCAATGATGGTACACCCTTACGCAAAACTCCCTGGGGGGAAATCGCCTTTCAGTTAGGTGGTGAGGAAGCTTTTAAAATTGTTGCCCAACACGATGCCGAATTTACTGAACCCAAGGGGGATGTGATTCGGGCTTTTCTACCTAAAGATAAACCCTGTCTGATTTTGATGGATGAAATCCTTAATTATGTTTCTAGCTATCGCAAATATGGCTATCATGATCGGCTTTATAACTTTATGCAGGCACTTTCTGAAACTGCCAGAGGTGAAGATCATATCGTTTTGATTGCTTCAATTCCGGCTTCAGTTATGGAATATACCGCCGCCGATGAAGCTGATGAACAACGTTTCAAAAAAATGCTAGATCGTGTTGGTAAAGCTGTTGTCATGTCTGCGGAAGCAGAAGCTTCAGAAATTATTCGCAGAAGGTTATTTGAATGGGATGAACGAGCGGTAACTGCCGAGGGTAAAATTATATTACCTAAAGAAGCGATCGCTACCTGTAATGAATATGCAGATTGGGCTGTGGAAAATCGCTCCTTACTTCCTAGCTGGTTTCCCATTGATAATGCCCGTGAAGCCTTTGCCGCCACCTATCCCTTTCATCCTACTGTAATTTCAGTCTTTGAACGTAAATGGGCAGCATTGCCCAGATTTCAGCGTACAAGGGGTATTCTGCGCTTACTAGCTCTTTGGGTATCTCACGCCTATCAAGAGGGTTACAAAGGCAACCACAAAGATGCACTGATTACATTAGGTACAGCCCCTCTTAACGATCCCATATTTCGATCAGCCGTGTTTGAGCAAATGGGTGAAGGTCGTCTCGAAACGGCAGTGACAACCGATATCTGTGGCAAAAAAGACTCCCATGCGTTTCGACTGGATCTCGAAGCAACTGAAGCGATTAAAAATGCAAGATTACATGGTAAAGCCGCAACTACGATTTTCTTTGAGTCAAATGGTGGTGTAGTTCGTGAAACAGCAACCTTACCCGAAGTTCGTTTAGCGATCGCCGATTCTAGTATTAATATTGGTGATGTGGAAACAGTCTTAGATACGCTCAAAACAGACTGTTATTACCTGATAGTTGAAAGCACTAAATATCATTTTAGCCTTTCGCCTAACTTAAATAAGATTTTAGCAGATCGCCTAGCTAGTGTGCAAACGGAAGACATTAGTAAGCGGATTGAAAATGAAATTAAAAAAGCCTTTCCTTCTGTCCCTGGTGTAGATGTTAGTGTTAGACATTTTCCTAAACAATCTAGTGAAATTCCCAATGTACCTAAATTAACTTTGGCAGTATTATCTATTGAGCGTCCGATGAGCGATGCTAACACATTGCTATTTGTAGAAAAGCTGATTCGGGAGTCGGGTACATCTGATCGTACCTATAAAAGTGCCGTGATTTTTGCGATCGCTGACTCGGAAAACCTACTCAGAGATGAAGCGCGTAAAGTGTTGGCTTGGGAAAATATTCGTGACCAAGAATGGGATACATTAAATGATGTGCAGCAAAAACAACTGAGTGTGAATCTCAAAAAAGCCGAACGCGACGTTCAAGAAGCCGTATGGCGTTCCTATAAATATACTGTTTTACTAGATAAAGACAATCAACTACGCACGGTTGACATGGGAGCAGGTTCATCTAGTAGTGCCGATAGTTCTAAATCAATTACAGCACTTATCCTTAACCGACTTAAAACAGAGGATATTCTCCAAGATGCGATCACCCCACGCTTTTTAGTGCGTAACTGGTCACTCGTTTTTAAAGAATGGAGTACAAAAGCAGTCCGTGATGTCTTTTTCTCGTCACCTAGCTTGCCTCGTCTTCTCAATGGTAATGCGATCAAAGAAACCATCGTCAAAGGTGTAAAAGAGGGCAGTTTTGCCTATGTTGGTAAAACATCTGATAGCAAATATCAACCCTTTTATTTTAAAGATTCGCCACTAGACATTGACAGCGTTGAAATTTCCGATGATATTTATTTGATTAAAGGTGAAGATGCCGAAAAGTACCAAAAAGAACAGGAAGATCCATCTCGACTAACCACTTTAGAGATCACCCCAACAGATGTCACCCTAAAACCCAATCAAGGACAAACATTTACTGTCAAAGGAGTTGATCAACGTCATCAGAATATTGCGATCGCTAATGTCCTCTGGACAGCCACAGGCGGCAATATTGACGCGCAAGGAATGTTAATTGCGGGCGAAATCACCGGAAACTTTACAGTTAATGCTACGGTTGGTGCGATCGCTAATACCGTTAGTTTCACCATTGAAAAAGAAACTGTTCCTAGCAATGACACTCCTGCTCCAGATGGGGATGAGAAAAAAGTCGTACCAACGCCACCCAATCAATTAAAATGGTCTGGAGAAGTTACGCCCCAAAAATGGACACAGTTTTATACAAAGGTGTTATCCAAATTCTCAGCCACTAAGGACTTGAAACTAAAACTCAAGGTTGAGGTTGTTGTGGATGGTGAAATTTCAGAACAGAAAATTGAAGAAACAAAAGTTGCATTGCAAGAACTTGGTTTAGATAGCGACATTCAAACACATTAAGTTCAGTGGTGATTTTTGTCTAAAGTAGAAAAATGATAGATTTAGGACTATGTTTTCCCTCAAGGTGCTTGTTCATAATTTTGAATTTCGGGTTTGAGTAGCAACTGTGCAGAAAGTGCCGTTAAGGATTTGGCTTTGACTGTACCCGTTAAACCTTAGTTGAATTGGTACAAAACGGATTGAGATTTGTTAAGAAAAGTCAACTTCTAAAACCTATGCTGTAATTGATTTTAGTCTTAGCGTAAGTTTCTGTACGATTGCTACTCAAACCTTTCTACTCAGGTACAGCTTCCTTGGGGTATGAGCGGTTTTTTCTCAAACACTTGAATTGCGGGGTCAGCCAAAACAAAACCATCGGGAGTAGCTTCTCCCATCTTCCCAGCTATCGCTGCCACCCAGAGCGGATAATTCGCTTGCGCTTCCTCTAGTTTTTTGAACATTTTCGGCTTCACTGTTATTGTGAAGATTCTGCCATCACGGGTAGCCACCGAGATACGCGCGAAATGGGACAGGTTGTAACAAATTATTACGACTACTCGCTGTAACCTTTACACAGAGGGGCTTTAAATTGCTACTTTGCGGTTCATGACAGCTTCGCTATTTCGCTGTAAAGTACCAAATTTATAAGCCATCTCAATTATAACTTTAGTAAATTTTCGGCCAAGATATTTTCTCGGAATACTCCCCCAACTTTTTTAAAAATATATTTGAAAAATTTATGAATTAGGGTAGCCACCGAGATACGTGCAAAATGGGACACTTTGTAAAGTTTTGTAACGTTGATGTTTAAAATCCACGATTTTACGTTGTTTCAACACTGAATTCCGCGTGTCCTCTTTTGTAAAACATCCCCTAAAAAGGTCATTAATGGGCAAGTTTGAGGGACGGAATAGCGTGAAGAGTTGATTTTACTGTCAGGACTTACGCAAGCACGCTATATATAGCGTACTAAAAGTAGGCGATCGCATACCAATGATAATAGCAATCACCCTAAAAAGTCCTGATTATTCATTTAAAAATAAACCCAAAAGAATCAAACAAGTTCCATTTTTATCGAAGGACAATTCAGTTCTTTGATTAAATAACTGGACAAAGATTCAGCTTTTAACTGATAGACTGTTTTCTTTGTCAGATGAGCTAATCTTTTCAATTGATTCCAAACTAAAAGGGCACAAGCAATATGATTTCTTTGAATACTAGCTTGACGACACTGGCAAGATTCAATCCCAGTTAACTGCTTAATTTCTCGGTGAAACTCCTCTATTTTCCAGCGAATAGCACAGGTTTTTTTCGTATCCAATGTGGATGCTTGAGTTAAGTCATTAGTTGCTACATATTCCGTTCTGTTGGTAGAAACAATAACCCGAAATAGCTTGACTTTATGAGATTTAGGGAAATTTTTGATTTTGATTAACTTCCCTGATTTTTCTTCAGTATTAGACCAGTTTAACTTTTCAATTGATTGGTATTTTTCTTTTCCTCCTGTGTCATCTACTAAACGATTCTTTTTCAATGGGCAATAATAAATTTTTCCTAATTCTTCAATCATTGCCATTAGTTTTTGTGACCCATACCAGCTATCCATAAGGACTTTTGCGAAGGGTAGTTGTTTTTCTGTCACCAGATTATTCAACATATCAGCTACATGATCTAGTTTGGTTTTATTATCATATTCTGGATCATATATGCGATAATCAATTACCCAAAATAAACCCAGTTCTGGATTAACATAAACACAGTTAACCAGCCCAATACCTGACAGTACACGATGTTCTGTTCCGCTATATTGACGACGGACTAATTCAATCTTTTCCCCGAACCTTTTATCTAATACTGTATCATCAAAAATGATCGCACTATTTTCACTGATTTGGATATCTTTTTTGACATTTTGCCACAAAGATTCCGAGGTGAAATTTTCTTTGGTTAAGTAACGATTTATGGTATCATGGCTAACATTTTCTAAGTGTTTGGCTAAGTTATTTAAGGTATAATTGTTTGGGCTGCTCAATAGATATTGGCAGTAATCTAGTTGGCTAAACGACATATTTTTCACCCCAAATTAACTTAATCAGTTTAGCATAAATATTGACTGTTAAATATCTGTCAATCAGCATAATTTTTGTGTCTAAATTTTATATTGCTGGCGCAAATACTTGAACAATTGGCAGCGTTCGCTGGCTTACTGCACACTATATATAGTGTGCCTGCGTAAGTCCTGACTGTGCAAAAAATTGAATGTCTCTATAGCAAGAACCTTCTATTTTCGCCAAAGACTTTGATTGTTTGTATACATGACATGATCGATTCTAATTTGCTGTAATATCCCGTTTTGGGATTTTTTTGGGGGCAGGTTATGATGCCTCACAGGAAAAAAAATGGGTTCTTCAGTTTTTACAAAAGAATACGAAATATTTCGGAAACTACTTATTCAGTATCGAAACGAGGCTTTGGTGACTCAAATTACCTTGGCAAAAAAACTGGGGAAACCTCAGTCTTATGTCTCTAAGTATGAGAGTGGTGAACGTAGACTCGATGTTATCGAATTTTTGAAAATAGCTGAAGCCCTTCCATTTGATCCTATTAAATTTATTAGCGATCTTGAAAAAGAGATAAATAAGTGACTGATATAGAACATGAAACGGGTAGGATTCATCAAATCATTAATTCCTTAATTAAAAAACATGATTATAAGTCAATTCTCGAAATATCAACTGTCGATAAATTAGATGCCCTATGTCAAAACTTGCAATTAGATTATAATGAGTTTGATGATCTTATTATCAATAACTCACCCGTTTTGAGAACAGTTGCTGGTCATGTATTTGAAACCTTTTTTGATTTACTTCTAAAAAAAAATGGATATGAAGTGCAAGTTTTGGGTGGGGACTCCCCAATAGATAGAGTAGTTAATGGACATACCTTGCAACTAAAAACGCCGAATAAATCAGGAACAAAAGATAATATTGTTCAGTATAAAACTCATAAAACTCATGGAGCAAAATCAGAAAATGAGTCATACGATTACTATCATTCTATAGCAAAGTTTGCTGATTTTCTTGTTGGACTTATATCTTATAATCCTTTAAATATTCTAATTTTACACAAAAAAGAACTTCCTATTTTTCCAAAATCAAAATCTCATATATTAAGCCCTTTCAGCATGGACTGGAAAAATCATTTAGGGTTAAATGCTTTTGATAGAATTGGTGTTACATTAAAGAATACTGATGAGTTTTTTTTGCCTTCAAATAATGAGCTTTTACCAAAGCTTTCAAAATATCTAAATCTTTCAACAGAAGTAATTATAGATACAATTTTAACTAAGGAAAATTTTAGAATATGGGTGTCTATAAGAGGATTTGCAAGGCAACAAGCATTTGAAAAATATGCTGCCAGTATTTTATTAGATATATTAAATCCTAGTGTTACAAATAGACCAAGATCAGATAAAGCAGATCATGCAATTTATATAAACGGTAAATACATATACTTTCAGATGAAAGGAGTCTCTATAAATAATTGTTCGTTTAATAAAGATAATTTAACTGTTGGAGTTGAAACGCAATTAACCAGAGGGAGAGTAAATGATCACCTGACCCAAAGCCGTCTATACTTTTTAACAGATTTTGATTATTTAATTATTGCATTAGATCCTATTATAGCAAAATTGTATAGAAAAATAGCAGGTCTTCATGCCGAAGAAGCGGCATGGGAATTTTATCTAATATCTGTTAATTTACTTAAAGTTCATCCTAAATTCAATAATCGTATTAATCCGTTACAGAAAATAAAATATTTTGAATTAGAGCAACACAGATTCGACGAAAAAAGTTTAAATCGGTTAAAATGAAACTTTTTATTTCTTCATAAACTTAATACACATTTAAACTTCTTTATGACTTAGAATAAAGAAAGTTGAGTATCATAAATTACTTCATAATTTGTTATTAATAGTTCATTACCCATCTTTCTTGTGGTAGATACGTTTGCGGTATTATAAAACCACTTTCTTTCATATATATTAGCCCATTTGTATAAATTTCTAATTTCAGGACAATCATCATAAGAAAGACAAAAATAATATCTTGTTTTTTTTAGACTATTCTCTAATCTAAAGTGGTCATCAAGTTTAAATGATTTTTTATAAGCTCTCTTTTGATCAGCATGGTAATAAGGTGGATCTAAATACATTAACACTTGATTATTGCTTGGGGTTTCAATTACTTCTTCAAAATCTAAAGATGTTATTTTGATATTGAGTAACTTTTTATTAGCTTCTTTTAAAAATTTTCCCCAATTTTTCGGAGGAGAACTTTTACCTATTTTATAACCCCAAGCAGGCTTATGTATTATTCCTGAATAAGATGTTCTATTTAGATAATAGGTTTTAAAAGCAATATCATCTCTATTTTGAGGTTGATATAACTTTATTTCATTGTGTCGTTCTCGTGAAGCTTCTTCTTGGTTTACTCTTTTTGATAAAATCTCACATCTTTTTGAATCTGATATTGCCAGATAAGCTTCTATTAGATCGGAATCTAAATCATTTATCCAATTAAATTTGACTTTAGATTTACCTAAAAATACACTTCCTCCTCCTACAAAAGGTTCTCTATATTCATTATGAGGGATACAGTGAAGCATTGGTAATATAAATTTTAGAGCATAAAATTTCCCACCAGGATAACGAAAAGGTGATTGTATATAATCTTTTTTATAAGAAAGACTATTTGATATTGTAAAAGACGAATAACTTTCGGGTTGATTTAAAAACATACTATTTAAAAGGATCGTAATTTGTAATAACAAGCTCAAAACATATTTTTCTTTTACCACTTGAAGTATTTGAGTTTTGAACTCTATAAAAAAAGCTAAGATCAAAAATATTAGCCCATTCATATAATTTTCTAACTTCGGGACAGTCGTCATAAGTTAAAAAGAATTTATGCTTTGTCTCCTTAAGAGCCAGTGCTAATCTTTCATGATCAGTTTTTGACAGTCCATAACGATAGTGTTTTCTTTTAGGAGGGGTAAAATATGGAGGATCTACATATATCAAGACATTCCCTTTCTCGACACTATTCTCTCGAATGACATTTTCAAAATCTTGTGAGGTTAACTTTACATTATTTAATTTTTCCCCACATGGAAGGATTCTTTCATGCCAGCGTTCAGGGGGTAAACTTCTTTTTGGTCGATATCCCCATCCTGGAGAAACTAGCTTACCTGAAAAAGATGTACGATTGAGATAGAAATATTTAAAGGCTATATCTTGTTCATTACAAGGAGTAAAATCCAGAACTTCTTTCCATCTTTCTTTTGAAGCAGTTTCTACAGATAATCTATCTATTAGATTTTGACGATTATTATTCGACTGTATAGATTTGTAAGTTATAATTAGCTCTTCATCTTTATCATTCAGCCAATTAAATACAGATTTTTTTTTTGAAAAAAATACACTTCCCCCTCCTACAAATGCTTCTCTATATTCAGTATGCTCAACATTTTCAAAAAATGGACGCAATAAATTCATGGCATAATATTTGCCTCCAGGATATCGAAAGAGTAAAGGAGTTTTTTCATCTTTACTATACATTTTTTATCTAGTTATGAAATACATAAACTAATAATGTAAACACTTCTTGGACTTTCGCTGCAAAGAGTAAGTTTACTTTTTATAACCTTAAAAAGTCTATGAAAGTAAAATTGCTTTGATAGTCACAATTATAAAGAATATGCTGAATTGGGATAATTGTCAAGTGATAGACAGGTGTAAACTGTACAATGGGCACTGTAAAATTTACACCCTGATAGACAGATGAAAATTAAGGAACTACAGGAACGGTACGGACTGAAAACACGGCAATCAATCTATGATTGGATTAAGGCTGCAAATCTTACCCTACCCAAAGATGAGAGGGGTCACGCCTACGCCACACCGGAACAAATTGAGGTTTTAGACCAACTGGTAGAACATCTAAAACAAGGGGGAACGTTGGGCAGTTTTACCCCGGTGTCTAGTCCTGAAATTTACACCTCGATAGACAGTCAGATAGACACCTCTGAACCCTCTACTGTCTACTCAGCAATAGACACTGTAAATTCAGAGATAGACACCCCGATGGTCATGTTAGAGCGTTTGGTGGGTGTTATCGTCTCCAACATTCAACCCCGTTCCCCCTTGTGGTATCATGATGAACTGGAGAAAGCGGCTAAACAAGGTTGGATTCTATCTAGTTCTGAGGTTGAGGCGTTAATTGGGGTTAAACCCAAAGGTGAAATATTCCACCGGGGCGGGTGGGAGTTTGTTAGAGCGGGTAAGATTGGCAATCAGGGGGCCTGGAAGGTTAAAAAAGTCGAATAAGGGGTTTGAGTAGCAACTGTGCAGAAAGTGCCGTTAAGGATTTGGCTTTGACTGTACCCGTTAAACCTTAGTTGAATTGGTACAAAACGGATTGAGATTTGTTAAGAAAAGTCAACTTCTAAAACCTATGCTGTAATTGATTTTAGTCTTAGCGTAAGTTTCTGTACGATTGCTACTCAAACCTTTCTACTCAGGTACAGCTTCCTTGGGGTATGAGCGGTTTTTTCTCAAACACTTGAATTGCGGGGTCAGCCAAAACAAAACCATCGGGAGTAGCTTCTCCCATCTTCCCAGCAATCGCTGCCACCCACATCGGAAAATTTGCTTGCGCTTCCTCTAGTTTTTTGAACATTTTCGGCTTCACTGTTATTGTGAAGATTCTGCCATCACAGTCAACAGCAAATTGCTTCCAGTTATTCTCAACGGTCTGAACATCCGTCGGAAATTCCGTAATTTTCAGGGTTAATTCCAGCTTTCCTATAACTGCCATATCTTAATGAGGATGATTTCAACACCATCCAGATTATATTCTATGTCTTAACCGCCAAGGCGGTTGCTGTAATCCGCTATTTGAATGGGGCAAAAAGGGCGCTGATTGCCTTGGTTGAGAAGCTTTGGGATAAGTATGCGGTTTCTAGTCGGGAATTGGAGGCGGAGCGATCGCAAACTTTAGGAGAGTTGAATGAATTTTTGGTTAAACTAGGATATGTCAGTTAGGCATAGGAGTTGATGGTGATTACTCTCTAGGTCAGAATCTGGATCGAAGTCTGGATCGAATTTAAACAATTTAGGAGCTAACTAAAATGCCAGCTATAAAAAAGCAAATTGTGACAGATGAGGATTTTAACCCTGTGGCGGTGATTATTAATTACCATGATTGGAAAAGGATTGAGGCGTTGTTGTTTGAACATGAACAGAATTTATTAGTTGATAAACAAGCGGTTTCTTTGTTCGCAAAATCACTCACAGATGAGGAGTTAAATGTCTTTCCAATTATGCAACTAGCCGAAACAGGTTTTGCTGAATGGAACGATCCAGAAGAGGATATTTATAATGATGTTGCCTAAAACCAATGAAATTTGGCTAGTTAGATTCCCTTTCAGCGATTTAACGTCTTCTAAGCTCAGACCTGCTTTAATTATTTCTGTTCATAGAGAAGAAGTTATTCTTGTTGGTATATTCTCCAAAATACCCGATATCGCTTTACAAGATAATTGGGTACTGATTTCTGAGCAATATCTCAATTTTCAGCAAACAGGTCTGAAAAAGAGTTCTTTGATTCGGACTGACAAAATAGCAACGGTGAGCAAAGAGCTATTTGTAAAACAATTAGGTTTTCTACCTGTTGATTTAATTTCTTTGGTTCATAATGCCCTTAAAAAATCTCTGAATTTATCAGATTAAAATATCCTTTAAATAGAGTTCATATTGGCAAACTCAAGACAAATCCCAAACCACCAATTCAAAACCCCATTATTCCCCTATGACTTACCAACTCACCATCAACTACCCCGAAACCTTCCCCGATGCCCTCCAACAAACAAAAGCACAATTTGAACAAGAACAGGACTTACGCAGGCACACTATATATAGTGTGCAGTAAGCCAGCGAACGCTGCCAATTGTTCAAGTATTTGCGCCAGCAATATAAAATTTAGACACAAAAATTATGCTGATTGACAGATATTTAACAGTCAATATTTATGCTAAACTGATTAAGTTAATTTGGGGTGAAAAATATGTCGTTTAGCCAACTAGATTACTGCCAATATCTATTGAGCAGCCCAAACAATTATACCTTAAATAACTTAGCCAAACACTTAGAAAATGTTAGCCATGATACCATAAATCGTTACTTAACCAAAGAAAATTTCACCTCGGAATCTTTGTGGCAAAATGTCAAAAAAGATATCCAAATCAGTGAAAATAGTGCGATCATTTTTGATGATACAGTATTAGATAAAAGGTTCGGGGAAAAGATTGAATTAGTCCGTCGTCAATATAGCGGAACAGAACATCGTGTACTGTCAGGTATTGGGCTGGTTAACTGTGTTTATGTTAATCCAGAACTGGGTTTATTTTGGGTAATTGATTATCGCATATATGATCCATATTGCTTGTGCCCTTTTAGTTTGGAATCAATTGAAAAGATTAGCTCATCTGACAAAGAAAACAGTCTATCAGTTAAAAGCTGAATCTTTGTCCAGTTATTTAATCAAAGAACTGAATTGTCCTTCGATAAAAATGGAACTTGTTTGATTCTTTTGGGTTTATTTTTAAATAAATAATCAGGACTTTTTAGGGTGATTGCTATTATCATTGGTATGCGATCGCCTACTTTTAGTATGCTATATATAGCGTGCTTGCGTAAGTCCTGTCGTACTCTCCTGTCTATATTGACAGTTCATTAGTTTGGTAACTTGGTTTTCTAATCATCCTAATTGAAGTTTATTTACTTAATACAGTAATGCAGTATTTACTTAATGCAGTGTTTACTTACTGTTTTATCTCTATATTGCAGTAGATTTTACTGAATCAGAATCTGACTGAATCCTGCAAACTGTAATAAAATACTTAATTAATGCAGTAAGTAAGTAAATCAGTATGGGAATAATTGCCTTAATCAATCAGAAGGGGGGGTCGGGGAAATCTACCTCGTCAGTGCATTTAGCCTATTGGCTTCAGTTCAAACAGAACTATCGGGTGTTGCTGGTAGATGCCGATGCTCAACGGTCAAGTTCCCAATGGGTAGCCGGGATGGGGATTGAACTTGCTTGTCAGGTGATTCAATCCCCAGATGACATCCTAGAAAAGATTCCAGAGTTAATCAAAGATTACGATTACCTAGTTATTGACGGCCCGGCGAGTCTTTCCGAAGAAACCAGAGCTATTTTATTCCGATGTGATTTAGCCGTAATTCCGGTGCAACCGACGGGTGTTGATTTACGGTCTGCCAGCGATGCCATGCGATTACTCAAACAGGCTCAGTCTGTGCGGGGGGGATTGCCCAAAGGTTTAGTTTTCCTAAGTCGGGCGGTGAAGAATACCAAACTCAAACAGGAGGCGATCGCCCTTTTATCTCAAATCCCCGATGCTAAATTTTTAAAGCCCATCATTCACCAAAAACAAGCCGTGGCCGATACTTCTGGTCAATCCTTAACGGTTTGGGACTTACCAGGACAAGCCGCCAGTGAAGCTGCTATCGAATATGACCGATTATTTAAAGCCATCCTCAAACAATTACCAGAGGGAGTATGAACAATAAAAAACAAACCCGTAAACCCTTGAGTGATGCCTTAGCCCAAGAATTTGTCTATGGAGAAAATTCAACACCGGCGGTAACTCCCAAACTAGAAACCATTGAACTAGAAACCATTGAAATTTCCGAACCCCAACCCATTCCCCAACCAGAAACAACATTTATGGACAGATTACAAGTTCAACCCAAAGAAGGGACAAAACGGTTCACCGTCGATTTACCCGAATCCACCCATCGAAAATTATCAATGTTGGCGGCCAGGACAGGACGAACCAAAGCGGAAATCGTCAGACTCCTATTAGATGAAGCATTAGAGAACGTTCAGGATTAATTGTCATAAAACTTTACAGCGTGTCCTATTTTGGCGTGTATTTCGGCTTTACCCCGTTAACCTATAGGCTACTGTTGTCAGATGGCAAAGGTTCCAGGGGTGGGTTGTGAAGATATGAGCGTAATATCGCATAATTTCGCATTTGGGCGGGGTTGCGATCGCTCCCCCAGATAGATTAGATCGCATCAAGCAAGTCGTAAATAGGAGCTAATTCATAAAAGAACGCATTCATAGCCCTCTCCATTAGGCAATCTGACCCATGCCCAAAATTATCATCAAGCCATTTAGCTTTCTGTGGGCTTGCTTCTGCTATAGCTGTTTTCATCCATCCCACCACGTCGTTAAGGTTAGGGGGTCGGTAATAGCCCTCTCTAACATCATTTCTTGAGATATAGGCTCGTTTGGCGGTTATCCAGGTCGTGTAGTTGGATTGCTTGGCTACAATGTCGGGCCGTCCGGTGGCATCCTCTACTAAAATCAAACCTTCCAAATTTTCGATGTCTGGGACTGGTGCCGCCAAATTCATGGGGGGAGTTTCTTCTAATTCTGGTGGTACCACCATCTCTATATCTTTATACAGGAATGGTGGTACAACCCCCATTGCTTCGTTAATTTCTGCCGTTTTTTTATCCCACGCCTCAAATATCGTGTATCTTTTATCACCAACCCCCACGAATTTGTATTCCCGAATTTTCTTACCGTCCCGTTTAACTTGGCTTGATTGCAGGGTGAAGCCTAGCGTCGCCCGTAGTAAATCTTGAACAATTCTCATCGGACTTGATTTGAGATTGGGTTTAACCCCCAAATAATCAATATCCTTGGCCCCTATTAGAGCATTGGCGATCGCTAAAATTTCAGGGGAGTCATTGGTAAAAATTTTATCGGGGTCAAACAATCCCAGAATATTTAGGCGTCGCAAAATTTCCACCCTGGCACTGACAAATTTTAGATCCTGTATTTGGAATTTCCCATCCCCATTTTTTTCTGCCGTCTCCAGATGTCGAATATCGCGCTCCTTGGCTTGGTTGGGATTCAATAGATAATAATGAAGTTTAATTTTGGGGAGCCAACCGTCTTCATCCATCAAAACTAATTCCGATGTGACTGGTATCGAGTAGGCATCCTCAAGATAATATTTTTTTTCTTGAGTTAGCTCGGTGAGAGTTTTGGCTTTTTTATCCTTTAGGGCTTTGTACTCATTCTCGGTAATCGGTTCGGCGGCTTCTACCAGTTCGGCATAGGTTTGGCGGTTCTCATCCCTAGTTTCAATTGCAAAATTCTTAACCGCTTTTTCGGCGTTGGTGGTGGGTTGTTTTTCGGCATCATCCCCCGTAACCCTGTGCCCTGCATCCCGTAACAGGGTGCAAATATTTTTACGATAATTCCACATACCGGAATTAATGCGAGCCCCCATTTTTGCCCATAGTTGAGTATGGCGTTGGTTGCATAGATCCTCAAGATCAAAACCTTCCTTATCTGACTTTCCAATCAGTTCTAAATTTTTTCTGATGACTGAATTAGTGGAATTAATGATCCCACCGGAAAAACTGCAACCCCCGTTAACTAAACCAACCCCGACAGATTTTGCCCAAATATGCCAAGTCGCATCCGGGTCACGGTAGCGGTGCATCATCTGTATAGCGTCATGGGTAGTAATAGCCCCATAAAATAATCCAAACACCGCCGCAAAATGCCCTTTTAAATCAATGCTAACCCCCGTCCCGATTGTCGGGGTAACTATTACAACATCGTAATCTTTAATGATTAAATTAATATTTTTGGCACAACAGAAAGCGGGGTGATTGGGGTCTGCTACGGTTTCGCTATCAATCCTTAAAATTCGTGCGCTAGGGAATAGCTTTTTGATACGCGATTCTGAATTAACAGCACTCCACAGCCCCTTGCGTTTTTGGCTATCCTCAACAATTAAAACCTTTTCACCTTGCGTTAAAACTTCCCCTACTGCCATAAATAATTTCATGGGTTCGGACTGATTGTAAACAATTACGTCCCGATGATTGCCAGAATAATTATTGACAATTACGAAAGGTTTTAACTCAGGATTGCTAGACAATCCCAGAAGATAATCAATAGAATAATCGGACAAATCTGCATCTTGAGCGATGATCAATCCATCAGAAGCCGTCACATTTTTGATTAATAATTCAAAACTATTAATAATATTAGTCCGGTTTTCGATACAAGTGGAACTGTTCATCATGTGCCATAAAACTTGCTCGACTTCATCTAAGATAACGATTGCACCTTCCCAAGCATCGGGGTCAAAATTGGCTTGGCTTGATGGGTGTAGGCTATCTACGCACAAGCCAAAGCCGAACAATTTGCCCTCAATACTTCCCTTGCAATCTTCAATCCAGTTAATTCCAATTGCTTCACAAATAGCCCTCCCTAATTCAATCCGGTGGGTGATGACTAACACCGGGCGACCCGTCCCTTTAGCTTTACGAATCAACTCAATTAATGATTGAGTTTTCCCTGTTCCCTGAACGGATTTAATAAAACACATACCCCGCACTGGGTACGGTAATTTTCCGAGGTATTTTCGATTAAGAATTCGATTTGGTTTATAGCTTAATTTGTGTCCTTTTTTAAATTGCCAGTAGCGATAATCATTGGCGGCAATATATAGATCATCAAAAGCTAATACCCCCCGCTCAAAAATAAAATCATCAACACCCTTTTCAGGGCCTGGTAATTCAATAACTTTAGGGATTGCTTTGGATTTCAGAAGTAGCTCGGATAACTTGCTAATTTCTCTATTAACTGCTGCAATAGTTTTGGGTTTCAAATCATGATCAAAACAGATCGTAATTGTCCGATCCTCTGTAGCAAATTTTGCAATCTCAGGGATTAAGAATGGTTTGCATGGGGCTTTATTATAATCTTTAGTCCGAACCCCCCCATTAATTCCCGGCAGTCCAATAGCTGCATATCCGGCTGATAATAATGCGGCGGTTTTCTTGGCTCCCTCTGTTATCACAATGGGGATATTTTCATCCCATACCCACTGCCAGAAACCCGCGTCAACCAAATCTAAATTTTTATTGAGTTCGGGAATCTGTGTTGGGATTCTCTCTAAGTAAGATGCCTCCGCCCCGGCTTTGGTGGCAATCTTTAATCCAATCCTAAAAGTTACCCGCAGGAAAAAGGCACGGGTTTCTACTTTTGGAGGATGTTCATACTTAATTTTTTTAGTTGGGTTAGTTCTGTCTGGGCGGGGTTTATCGGGCTTAAATGCTCCCCATTGCATCTGGCCCCAACCATCAAACGGATCAAGCCCGGCACACCACAAACCGCCCTCGATTAAATGTTGTTGCTTGTAAATGCGATTCAATTCTCTTTGATGAACGTGCTTTGTTCTGCAATCTATGTCATCAAGTTTTTGGTACATAACCGCTTCAATAGCTTCATCCCCTGACATTGATCGGAAATTCAGATCAATGAGTTCAGGTGCGATCGCGCTATTGATTAATTCCTGATAATGTTGGGGATTAATCATCTCGCACCCCTTTTAGTCACTGAGTTTTGGGGGTTGCTGTTTAAGAATTTACCCTCTATTTTTTCAAGGCTTTCTAATTGTCGGGGGGATAATTTAAAGATTTTGCCGTCCCGTTCTGCAATCCTTAAATTCTTGATTAAATCATTAATAAAAATGGATTCCCAACCGTTAACCTTATTCTTTAACGATTCAAGTCTGATTTTTAATTCCCGATGGCGATCAATATTTTTTGGTTTGGGAAGCCATTTAATGAAGCGATCGCAACCCGAACAGACAAGTTTTTGGTTATGGGGTGGTGGCGCGTCCTTAACCTGAAATCTACTAGAGCCACAGCTAGGGCATTGTTGATTAATCATGCCGCCCCCGTGTTGGTGAGGTTTGGCAATTCTTACAATCTACAGATATCCGGTGTAGATTGTGGGGATTATATGGTATAGTTAAACAATCGTTTAAGTATTGAGTTCGTGACAAAAATTTGAAACTATACGCACAGAATAGACATTTTGCTGATATCATAGATGTATTACGGATACCCCGATTGGGGCACTACTACCCTGTAGATTCCTTTTAATCAAGCGTCAAAGTTGCCACAGAGAGCTTAATTAAAAGGTTTATACAGATTTACAAGAGAATAAAAATTAAGGCTGCGTAATTGTACTAGCAACTACGCGGCTTTGTTTTTCTGGGATTGTTTCCTACCAATGTCAGCAATATATTCTCGGATTATCTCAGAGCGAGTTTTTCCGGTTCTCATCATCTCGCGCTTAAGAATAGCTCGATCATTACCTGAAAGTGTGAAGCCCGTGGGATAATATTTTCTTTGTCGCATATTTTTTACCTTCAAACCAACAATAAAACTATTATACCGCAACAGCAGAGGTTCGGATCTCTGTAGTTCCATTTTGATGTACAGAAAATTATTTTAACTTGTGTCTAATCAAATAATTTGATTAAAAACAATTTGGCTCGCCGTTTAAATACCTCCCACAATATCCCCCGCTCCTAACCCCGTATTGAATCAAATAATCCTCGTAAGTTTTCTCCCGTTCAGGCGGTGAAACAATTTTATAGTTAGGTGCAAACCTATCACGGGTTAGACAACCGGAACCGCCGTTATTCTGTAAGCAAAACCAAGCATCTGATCCTTCCTTAATAACAATAGGCTTCTCTGGTTTTTTCACAACAACTTTGGGCTGTTCCGATGGTTGGGTAGGTGTTGTTAATTTCTGATTACTAATATCGGGTTTAGGCTGTTCCTTTGGGTCAGTTTTTGTGATAGTTTGACGACTATTAACTACATGAATAATTCCCCCAATCAAGCTAACGGTGATGGTAGCGATCGCCATCCCTTTTAGAAGTATCAATTTAGGCGGTTTATTCTCATCCAGTATTGAAGCTGTCGGGGTAATGTTAATTGTTTGCATATTGTCACTGGGTTAGTGTTAATAAATTGATAAGCTGTCATGTCATGTCATCGTGTCATGAGTCGGAATTGACCCCCAAACAAACCCATAATCACCGAACCTGATACAACGGTTTTCAAAAGTAATAACCGGAGTTTGCTCTCATCCTGAATCGAATAATTATTGTTGCTATTCACTGACTGCATAGATTTAATTAGTTAGTGTTAGTAAATTGTAGATTATCAAGATTGGGATCAAACTTGACACTTTTAAAATTATTTATTTCTTCAACTATCTTCATCCCTAAACCAAAGCTTTGTAGCTCATCAAAGATCTGTTCCGTCATTTCCGCATTCAACCCGTACTGAGTTCTCAGTGAGGATTTCCGATAACATTCACGGGCGGGAATCGGAAATCCGGTGAAGGTTTCGCACACGAAACAATAGACGGCATAAGCTGCTTCTGATGGCTTTTTACCTGATGGGAATTGACCAATAATTTCATCCCCAAGTTTTTTAATTTTTGTTTGGAGTTCAGATTCTAAAAGCGTTCGTTCGTCCTTTTCCGGTTCATTAGGGTATTGTGATAGGTTGCTATCTTTATTCCATCGACTATTAACCTTAGTTGATAGCAATAGTTCTGTATTTTTAGCTACTAATTTAATTTCAAAAAACTCGTCAATCAATCCTTTTATATGTTCCACAGAATCGAAAAAAAACCACTCTCCGTGTACCCTTCGATGATTAAACATTTTATGTAGCTTTTGTTCGTCTCTATAAGCATCATCTGAAGGGTAGTAATGGATTAACTTAATAGGAAATGGCGACTGTTGATTGATATCTTGACACCTGTTTTGAGGCTTTGCCGAATATCCAATCTTAAAGCGATTAGTACCCTCGGCGTGTAGGATGTAAACGAAGCCAGATTGTTGAATATTGTTCATATTTTTAATGGTTATTTTTTTTCTAGTTTATGTTAAATTGAGATAATTTTGCTTAGTCCATCTCTCACCATCACTTGAAATTGTTAAACCTTTTAACATCTCGTTTAACTTAACCTTTCCCCCTTGTTTGCCTACCCATCGAACTATTTTGGCTTGCTCTATAGATAGGTTGGGATAATCAGGGTCTAGGGAGGTTTTCTGAAAATTAAATCGGGGTAACTGTGGTTCAGGTTTTGAAGGTTGACGGGGTTGGTAATCCTCCTCAAAATCTTCTGATTGTCCCACTAATTCAAAGACCGGAATTGATGATTTATCAAGGAATCTAGGTTGAATTAAATTAGCCGGAGCGTTGCCTTTTTTCAAGTATCGGCTATGGTGTTTATGCGTTGGGTGTTCTGCGATTTGATGCGGGTTAGAACCACAAACAACAACCGGATAAGGCACATTTAGGATTCTTAGAAATCTAGGGTCATCATGCTTCCAAATGTTCTGAATTTCTCCCCTAGCAGAAGCACCGCAAAGCACCAATAGAAAGTTATTCCTAAACTTCCCATCAATCCCTATGGCTTCTGTGTTGTGGGACTGCATAAAGCCTATTAAGCAAATATCAAATTTACGGGCGTTAGAAAGCTTACGGATGGCATAAATGAAGGTTTTAGTTCGCTTTTGTTTACCAGGCAAGGGGCTTACGGTGTCCAGTTGTTCTAACTCACTCAGAGTATCGTTGATTTCGTCAAGGCAGACAATCAGAGGGTGTCCGTCCTCTTGCTTTCGCCGCTCTACCTCGTCAATTAACCAGCACAAAATCTGATAAATGGTTTCAACATCTGACTCGACACGGGGGAAGCCCATCTGTTTCCAGATGATATTTTTTCGTTGGTGAATGTCAAGTACAATCACTTCCGCAGGGGTAACGGCCGTAAGTTTGCCAACAATAAACCCGGCTCCTAAACTTGTTTTCGCGCTCCCACTGTTCCCCCCAACTAAAATCCCCGACGCTTCATCAGCAAGTCCATCCCAGTTGTAGAAATCGAGTTCACTGGGTAACTGGTTAAATGCCATCTGATAGTAGGTGTTCATTACCCCCGGCGGTGTTGGCATGGGAGAAGGGGGAAACAGAACATTTTGAACAGTTTGGATTTCCGCCGCTTGATAAAGTCCAAATATTTCCTCTTGAGTGTCCCGTCGGATAATTGACCTTTCCTCCTCCTTTAATCCTTTAATTGCAGTGGCGATCGCCCCCACCCCAAACAAACCCGCACAACCTGAAGCATAAAACCGACTGGGATTAATGCCGGGGTTTACAACTGACCAACTCAGGGCTACAACACCACCCCCGCAACAAATCAGGGAACTAACTGCCGATTCATGATCCTCTAGCCACGCTAAAAACCCCATCCCCAAATCACCCCCAGAAAGGAACTAATTAAAATAATTACGATTACGGTTAACCATGTTGGCGATGACGTTGCAAACTGTCCCGAATAAACCTGTCTAGCAACTGCGGTACAGGCAATAATTGACCCGACAATGATAATAAAAAAACCTGACCAATATAGCCAGGTAAAGTTAGGAACAGAGCGAGTTATCAAGGTAAGAAATTGCCAAACTCCAATACTTAATAAACCTGTCCCAAAGTAGAGACTAAATCGACTCATTAGCCACCTCTCAAGCGTTCCTTACGCTCTTGTATTCGTGCTTTTTGTTGTTCTAGTTGTTGTTGCAGTTGTTGGGCTTCTGCTTGTCTTAAAGCGATGTTTTTCTGATACTCAACAGCTATCTTGTCCATATCTGAATTAAGCCGTTGATTAGCTGCATATTGGGCAAAATTCCCCCCGGCAACCTTGGGAATAGTTTTAGTTACAGTCCCGACTAATTTGGCTTCTGTGCGGCTAAAAGCTCCTAATTCCTTGCCATATTCCTTGCTGATTTTTTCGTAACCTTCAAGGGTTTTGTGCATGGCTTTGAGCTTGTCTAAATCATCTTTAGAAATCATCCATCCCCTTGATTCCCACTCTCTTAAAATGTCGGCAGAAGTGCCAATATAAACCCCGTTCTGAGGTCTATAATCGGGGGTGATTAGGTTTTGTGGGATAGGACTGATATCACCCTTAACCGCTATTTTTGGGTCAATGGTAGAATCATTTTTACCACCGCCAAAAATTTTACCAATAGCATCAAATATTCCCATTATTTAACCTCTGTTATTACGGTCAAGAATTAATACCATTGATACCGATGCAGTAGAAGTGATTAGTCCGATTAATGCCCCATATCGTGCCATTTTAGTTTGGGATATTTCCGGTTCAAAAATTGATAGAAACACCCCACAAATAGCACCCAAGGCAGTGCCAAGTAAAATACAGTTAAGGGTTTGGGGTAGGTTTAGTTTTATATACACAACCCTAAACATTCCATACTTTGAACATCGTAGTGATTGGGTGATATGCCCTCAAGTTGTCTCAGAACACCCTTGAGTCGTGTTAAAATTGCTTTCATAATTAATCCTTCGTAATGGGTGGATTGATTGGAGAGACGGCTTTCTAGCAGGATGACCGTCTCTTTTAATTGGTTTATTTGCTGTTGGAGGCTTTCGATTTCAGTCCGACTAAATCCAGGGTTTTGTGCCGTACTGTTGTTGTTTTCTCGCTTGATTGCCGTTGGACAGTTGCCTTTTTTCCCAAGTCCTTTATCAGTTCGTTTGGGCGTTCCTTTCCCCGTTTTCCTAGTTCCTCAATCCGTATTAAACAGAATGAATCATTTTGTTTATATTAGAATATCTTATGAGTCTCTAAGTGCTGATATAATGAGATTTGATGCTGATACGGGGTAAAAATATGGTTGAACGGATCACAATTGATATAGAAGGGTTGCGAGGGCCGTTAGACAGGGTATGCGCTAGATATGAAAGGAGTCTCAGTCAGCAGATCAGGTATTTCATCCGTCAGGGGCTTGAGTCTGTGGGGGAACATGATGATGATGATGAAAATGCAAAAATATCACCGCCGGAGGACATTCAGGTGATTATCAGAAAAGTTTTAACTGGGAAAAAATTAAATAATATTGAATCT
Source organism: Planktothrix agardhii NIES-204 (assembly GCA_003609755.1). NCBI lineage: Bacteria > Bacillati > Cyanobacteriota > Cyanophyceae > Oscillatoriales > Microcoleaceae > Planktothrix > Planktothrix agardhii. Next base: position 20,539 of record AP017993.1, on the reverse strand, counting down.
GATAAATTAAAGAATTATTTTAATATTGATGACTAATGAAGCGGGACTCTTAACTGCCAATTACTGCCAATTTCAACGAATAAAAATCATGATTTTCTGTTTAAATAAATGTGAGTGATGACACCCGTTAAATCATTTCAGGTATCCGTTCTGGCGCAAACTGGGACTCAACAAACAGCTTTACTAACTCCAGCAACAGAGGAAGATATGCCGACGGACTGGACATTTAACTGGCTATTGTTGTGGCAAGCAACGGACTTTGATTGTCAAAACATCATCAAACTAATTTACGATAAACAGCTTTGGGGATTAGTTCGATATGGTGTTTATCCTTATTCTGATTCTACCTCCCCAGAATTTCTGGAGATAGAACATCTGGAGACTAACCCAGCCAGTAGAGGACAACTCTCAGAACGTTTGATTGTACCCATAGGCAAATGGTTAATCTGGTACGCTGTACAGGTGGGATTGCAGTGTTGCTCAGGAACCGACACACTGATTGTGTTAGTGTCATTGGAAGATGCTATCAACTACTATAGAGATGTAATCCAAATGCAGTGTTTGGGGCCGACAACTATCGCTCCGGGAGAAGATGGATATGCGTTCAAATTTTCTAAGAAAGAAGCAAAAGCCTTCTGTTACAGACAAGAAAATGAATGGGGAGTCCCAACCCAGCTTAACCTCTAATCAGGTTAGAGCAGGTACAACAAAAGTGATGACGCATTCTCAGCGACAAGATTTTTGGAAAAATTCCAACTTAGGAAAATCTTTAGGTTTTTCTCATTCGGATGAACAAAATTAATCTAATTCAAGCATTTGGCCTATGGTAATACAATTTAGGATCATTTTTGAGCGTGAGTTTTTTTTAAAACAATACAAGTAACCGAAATATCTCTAAATAACCATAAACTATAACGCAGGGAATTAAGCCATCGTAGCGGCTGATAAATTGGTAACAATAGTCGAAGCATCATTACTATTAAATAGAGAAAAGGTGGTACAGATGTACACTGAATTAACTTGCCACCTTCAATAATTTCGCCGTGAACCATTTCCAATTCAGGAAAAAGTTGACACAATTGATTAATATTAGGACGAAATAGAGTATCAATAGGGTCTAAATGTAAAGGGAATTTATATGGAACTGTCACAAATAAATAGCCATTAATGGGAATAATAGAGCTAATCTTATGACAAATTTCCTCTTGATTTAAAATGTGTTCCAATAAATTAGAACAAAGAACCGATTTGATTTTCATTTCTGCAATTTTTTCCAAAAAAACGAGATCATTTAAGTCTCCTACTAAATCAACGCCGCAGTCTTGTTTTAGATCAGCGTGGATCACCAAATTACCCTTTTCTCTAGGATATCTGAATAAATATTGATCTATCCAAGGTTGTTCTTTTTCTCGAAAATTTTTGCTAGAACTCCCAAGATTTAAAAGAGGAAAAACGGTTTTTTCATCAAGAGAATTAATCATTTTACCTAACCATTGTGCTTCTTCTCGTAACATAATATTTTTTGACGGTTTGTGTTTGGGCTAATTCAGGTTACTCAATCAATAACATTAAATATTTAGCTAATTGTTGTTTTATCTGTTAAATCGTTACAGCGTTCCCTATTGTTAGGGTATCTCGGCTTTACCCTATTTCGAGCTTGTGTTGGAAGTTGTCTATGTAGTCTGGTAGGGGCATAAGTGTCTAAGTCTCGCCATCCTTATCATCTCTTGTTATCATATCCTCTACAACAAATTTTTTAACAATATCAATAGAATCCCCTTGACCAATATTTTTATCGAGAAAATTAGCTAAATTCTCAATCGCATTAATAGCTAGCTGAAGTCGCTTAATTTTTATTTCATTCTTCTTTCCTGCTTCAATAAAAAAATCAATTAAACTGTACCACCACTCTTGAATTTTATCATTCAATAACATTTCACAAAATTCTCGGTAAGTCATTAACCTTTGTTCTTCTTTTAGCCAGATATCTTGGGCAATACTCAACTGAATTATGAAACTTACTCCGCCTCCTTTACTATGAGCAAAAGCTAAATTTATCTGATCCATATATTGTAAGAGTACGGCATCTTTATTTTTTCCTATTTTAATAAAAGCAATGTTATCCCTAATTCTTTTATGCGTTCTTCTTGTTGCTTCTGTTTATTGTGATACTGTGAAACTTGAGTTTCTAAAAATTTTTGAATTAACGGAAAAAGCAATACTGTATAGGTAAGAATTATTCCTTTGATCATAACGGAAAAAACGGTTTCTACCATGACTTTTACTCCCCCCTAATAATCTTCATATCTTCATCAGTCAGCCCATACTAATGAGCAACCCTATCATCTATCTCAATATACTCAGATAACCGTTGATGCAAAAATACAGGGATTCTAGCCCCCACATAAACCTTAGACTTTACAGCGTATCCTATTTGGCGTGTATTTCGGCTTTACCCGAAAGACTGATTTTCCTAAACCTGTGGAATATCAAGGTTTTTCGGGGTGGGTGTGTCAGGAAATAAGAGTTTTCCGTCTCTTGCGTTATGAACAGGAGACAGCATAGATAAAGCGGCGATAGCTCCCCTGACCTGTTCCGGCTGCACTTCTAAATATTGCTGTAGTTGTTCAAGGTTGCGATGGCCGGATATTTCCTGAATGGTTCTGAGGGGAATTCCAGCGTTAGACATTTGGGTTAGGGCCGTCCGTCTCATACTATGGCTACTGGCCCCATCAATGCCAGTCTGTTCAAAAGCCTTCCTTAAAATCCGTGCGCCTGAGTCAGAGGTGATATGGTGGTTTTGGTCATCTCGAAAGGTTCCACCGGGGAACAGCCAAATTTTACCCGCCTCTGGTTTGTACTTCTCTAAATATCCCCTGAGTTCATCTAGCACCGGAATCGTGCGGGTTGCCAGTTTCCTTTTTGTATTGGATTTCCTAAAGGTTAATTCATCCCTAACCCGTCCCCTCTTGTCGTAGACATCAGCCGTGTAGAGAGTAACAGCTTCATTGATTCTAACGGCGGTGAAGAGACAGACAGCAAAAATTACCCGATCTCTGAGGTTGTGCAAACCTTCATTAAATAGGATCTGGATTTCATCATGGCTGAGTATTTTGGCTTTCCCGTGTCTGTTTACTTTCATATAAGCACCCATACCCGTTAAGAGGATTGTTAGGGCGTGGGTAGTGCCTTTGCAAGTGGCTTAAAAAATCAATATGGTTTCGTGCAAAAGTTACACACAATGAAGCTCATGATATTCATCACAGTACGTTAGTCAAATTTGACGCTATAAATTCTCTATCCCAATCACCGTAAGGGTTACGAATTATTTGCAAATAATGTGGTTTCATTTGCAGTTATTGTGGTTTGTTTGCAGTGAATGTGGTTTCATTTGCAAATAATTTGGTTTGGAGACCCCCCTTATTTGCAGTTAATGTGGTTTGAAAATTGAGTTTGAAGCGTTTATGTTTGCAGTTCGCTACAGCTAAGTAGGTGGTCATAAATAAAGTAAATAATAGAAAAGGATTGTTTAGGATAATTCTTGAGAGTTGCTAAGGGAATTAAATCGCAAGCGTTCAGAGGTACAATCATTTTCATAACGCTTTAACGTCTCCAAGTCTCTTTTTTTCATCCCTGTTTTTTCAGGATTCTGTTTTTTCTTTAAACTGGATTTTGTCCTTTTCCAGCGCCAGTCTTTTTTTTTAAGATTTTTCTAAGTCACAAAAAACTTCTGTTATGTCTAAGTGTGATGCTCTGTGATCCATAAAAGTCTCCTTAATTGTCTAATATTTGCTGGTTACATCTCTATTTTCCCACGCTTACTGATTAGATCATATGCCCAATAGTCGTCTGTTTTATCGCGATCGCCTGCCCAATAGTCGTCTGTTTTATCGCGATCGCACTCCATCGAACTCACGTTAAATAAGTAACAAGCTTTAAGTTTGGTATTATTAATCGTTATTTGCCTTAGTGGGACTTAAACAAAAATCAGGAAAGAAAGAGATTATAATGATTATATAGCAAGCACATAACGTTTCCTTGGTAAAATATCTCGAAAAAATGAAACCAACTCCGTAACCCATGCAAGAAGACTTCCCCTCCCTCAATCCAGCAATTGTTGATGGCGGTTCTCTTTCCGTTGATCTCAACACCCCTCAAACTTTAATTGAAGGATTACAAACAGCCACTAAAACTTCAACCAAACAACAAATTGTTTACTGGCAATCCCAGGGCGAAGTTATCCATCAATCCTATCGTCAACTGTTAGAACTCGCTGAAAAAATTTTAGCCGGATTAAGAAGCAAAGGATTACAACCAGGGGATAAAATTATCCTGCAACTTGAACAGAATTTTGATTTAATTCCGGCATTTTGGGGTTGTATTTTAGGTGGATTTATTCCTGTTATTCTCGAAGTTCCCCCCAGTTATCAAGAGTCTAACCCGATTCGAGAAAAACTGATTTTAATTTGGCAATTTTTAGAGTTTCCCACTATTTTAACATCCCAAATTCAGGCACCTGATCTTCAAAACTTAGCCGGACAGAATCTAAGGTTAGTTTCGATTGAACATTTATGGCAATTTTCCCCAGATACTAACTATTATTCTCCCCAACCCGATGACGTGGCACTTCTCAGTCTTTCCTCTGGGAGTACCGGAATTCCTAAATGTATCCAACTCACCCATCGAAATCTAATTAGTCGCGCCAGAGGGGCAAATCTTCTAAATCATCACCACCAAAATGATATTATTTTAAATTGGCTACCCTTTGACCATATTGGCAGTATTAGCGATTGGCATATTCGGGGAATTTTATTGAGCTGTAAACTGATTTATACAACTAAAGAAAATATTCTCGCTTCTCCCCTCAATTGGATTGAATTAATTAATCAATATCGAGTTACCCACAGTTGGGCACCTAACTTTGCTTATAGTTTAATTAACCAACACTTAGAAAAAAATCCTCGCCAAAATTGGGATTTATCCTGCGTTAAGTTTTTATTAACGGCGGGTGAAATTATTAGCGTTGATGCGATTAAAACTTTTTTACAAAATTTGGTCAGGTATAATTTACCCGCAACTGCAATTCGTCCAGCGTTTGGGATGGCAGAATTAGGATCAGGAATTACTTATTTTATCCCCAATCAATCCGAAGTTTTTAGAATTCACTGCTTAGATAAAGCCTGTTTAAGTGGAACGATTAAACAAGTAGAAAATACGGATATTAATTCTAACTCGTTTGTTAATTTAGGGGAACCGATTCCAGGAGTAAAAATTAGAATTGTTGACGAAGAAAATAATGTCCTCCCCGAAGAAAGCATCGGTCATTTACAAGTAAAAGGGGATGTAGTTTCTCCAGGATATTATAATCATTTTGAAGAGAATCAAGAAGCGTTTACCAGTGAAGGCTGGTTTGTCACGGGGGATTTAGGGTTTATTAGCGATCGCAAACTCACACTGGTGGGTCGGGCTAAAGATACGATTATTATCAATGGGGTAAATTATTATAGCCATGAAATTGAAGCCGTCGTAGAAACTTTACCAGAAGTTGCTGTTTCTTATACGGCGGCTTGTGCAGTGCGCCCAACTCATCAGAATGGCACAGAAAAATTAGCGGTTTTCTTTCATCCGATTAGCGGTAATAATATTATAAGTTTAAGTCAGAAAATTCGAGAAAAACTATTAACGAAAATTGGGATAAACCCTGACTATATTATTCCGGTAGACAAAACAAGTATTCCTAAAACAGCCATTGGTAAGATTCAACGCCAACAGTTAACCCAACAATTTGAAGCCGGAGAATTTAACGAGATTCTGCAACAGTTTCAACGTTCAACTGCCGTTAATACTCTACCCACAACCGAACTTCAAGAACAAATTACCTTAATTTGGCAAGCTGTTTTAGGTTTATCTTCGATTGGATTAACGGAAAACTTCTTTGAGTTAGGGGGAAATTCTCTCTTATTAATTCAAGTTCAACAGCAAATTCAAGACAAATTAGGCTATGACTTAGCCATTATTAACTTTTTCCGTTATCCAACCATTGCAGCGTTAGCGGATTTCTGCACCTCTAAAACCACACCGAAAGCGACTCCTAATCAGACTCGCAATCATTCGACGGGTTCGCAACCGTTTAATATTGCAGTGATTGGTATGGCGGGGCGATTTCCGGGGGCAGATAATTTAGAGAAATTTTGGCAAAATTTACAAAACGGCGTTGAATCCATTTCCTTTTTTACCGATGCAGAAATCCTCGCATCCGGTGTTGATCCAAACTTAGTTAAAAATCCCAATTATGTTAAAGCTAGTCCGATTTTATCCAATATAGAATTGTTTGATGCTGACTTTTTTGGGTATACCGCCAAAGAAGCAGAATTAATCGATCCGCAACAGCGTTTATTATTAGAATGCGCTTGGGAAAGTTTAGAAGATGCTGGATATGATCCGTTGAATTATAACGGTGCTATTGGCATTTATGCGGGCGCGGCAATGAATACTTATATTTTCAATAATTTATATCCCAATCGCCATCAATTTGATCCGAATGAAACTTTACAAACATTGACTTTAGATTCTATGGGTGGCTTTCAACTCATGGTGGCTAATGATAAAGATTATCTAACCACTCGCATCTCCTATAAATTAAATTTAACAGGCCCCAGTGTGAATTTGCAAACCGCTTGTTCAACGTCATTAGTAGCGGTTCATGTTGCTTGTAAAAGTTTGCTGAATGGTGAGTGCGATTTAGCATTAGCGGGGGGTGTTTCGGTTAGAGTTCCTGAAAAACAAGGGTATCTTTATCAAGAGGGAATGATCGTTTCTAATGATGGTCATTGTCGCGCCTTTGATGCGGAGGCAAAAGGTACAATTTTCGGCAGTGGTGTCGGGTTAGTTGTGTTAAAAAGATTAGAGGAAGCGATCGCCGATCGAGATCAAATTTATGCGGTCATAAAAGGGTCTGCAATGGCAAATGATGGTGCCACAAAAGTTGGATATTTAGCACCTAATGGAGAAGGACAAGCGAGAGTGGTAGCAGAAGCAATGGCGATCGCTAATATTACAGCAGATACAATTAATTATATCGAAGCGCACGGAACCGGAACAATTTTAGGTGATCCGATTGAAATTGGCGGCTTAAGTCAGGCGTTTGAAATGACAACCGATCACAAGAATTTCTGCGCCATTGGTTCAGTTAAAACGAATATCGGACATTTACAAATTGCATCGGGAATTGTTGGGTTTATTAAAACGGTTTTAGCGTTGAATTATCAACAATTACCGCCCAGTTTATACTTCCGCAATCCGAATCCGAAAATTAATTTTAAGAATAGTCCTTTTTATGTCAATACGGATTTAAAAGACTGGGTGAGAACCGACACCCCCCGTCGCGCTGGGGTCAATTCTTTGGGGGTGGGAGGAACCAATGTTCATGTGATTTTAGAAGAAGCACCAGAACCGTTAAGGGTTGATCAAATTAAACCTTCTCATTTTCTTTTAACCCTTTCTGCTAAAACAGAAACTGCTTTAAAGGCGTTAGTTAATCGTTATCTAAATTTTTTGAATAATCATCCTCAACTATTATTAGAAAATATTGCCTTTACGACTCAAATCGGGCGATCGCATTTTAATTATCGATTAGCCATTCTTACGGATTCTATTGAGAATTTACAGCAACAATTAACTGCTATTCAAAATTATCAAGAAAATCCCAACTGGCTTCAAGGAAAAATCCGTCATTCCCGTCACAAAATCGCCTTTTTATTTACCGGACAAGGTTCTCAATATATTAATATGGGTCGTCAACTTTATGAAACCCAACCCACCTTTCGCCAAACTTTAGATGATTGCGATCAAATTCTTCGATCTGAGTTAGAAAAACCGTTGCTTTCTGTTCTTTATCCTCAACAAAATCAACCTTCTCCCCTCAACGAAACCGCCTATACCCAACCCGCCTTATTTGCGATTGAATATGCTTTATTTACCTTATGGAAATCTTGGGGAATTACACCGGAAGCCGTTTTAGGTCATAGTCTGGGAGAATATGTTGCGGCTTGTGCGACGGGGGTTTTTAGTTTAGAAGATGGGTTAAAATTAATGGTGGCGAGGGGACGACTAATACAACAGTTACCTCCGAGGAAGATGCTCACGATTTTTGCCGATCAAAACACCGTTGAATCCTTAATTGAATTGCATTTGGGCAAAGTTGCGATCGCTGTTATTAACCATTCGGCAAATATTGTGATTTCCGGTACTGAATCCGCCGTTAACTCTATTGTAGAAATTTGTAACAAAAAAAAGATTAAAACTCAATATTTAACGGTTTCTCATGGGTTTCATTCTCCCTTAATGGAACCGATTGTTAATGAATTTAAGCAAATTTTAAGCCAAGTTAACTTTTCCCGTCCTAATATTTGCTTGATTTCTAATTTAACCGGAGAAATCATTCATCAAGAAATAACCACGCCTAACTATTGGTGTCGCCATCTCTTAGAAACAGTTCAATTTGCTGCGGGTTTGGAAACCTTAAAACAAGCAGGTTACAATGTTCTAATTGAATGCGGTGCTAAACCGATTTTATCAGGAATTGCGCGTTTTTCCTACTCTAATCAGGAGGTAATTTGCTGTCCTAGCTTACGATCTGAAGGAACAGATTGGCAAGAAATTTTAAAGAGTTTGAGTCAACTTTATATTCAGGGTGTGGTGATTGATTGGAAAAAATTTAATCAAGATTATTCTTATCATAAAGTCAGTTTACCGTTATATCCCTTTGAACGGAAACGATATTGGATTGATCCTCCCAAAGAAGTCATCCAACAACGTTTAATGAAACCCTCTCGATTAATTCATCCTTTACTCGGAGAAAAACTATCTTCCCCTTTAAAACAAATTTTATTTCAATCCCAACTTAGTCCAAATAATCCTACATTTCTGAAGGATCATCGAGTTTATCAACAAGCTGTTTTACCAGCAACGGCTTATTTAGAAATTGCCTTATCCGCAGGAATTAAAATTTTTAATCATCAAAATTTATGCTTAAAAACTATTACATTTGAAAAAGTATTATTCTTAACAAAAAACCTCCCTAACATCGCAGGGGCTGGGTATCCTTGCCCAATTCTAGCCGAAATTGAAACAACAATTCAAGTTATTTTAGAAAAAAATCCAACAGAATCTTCATTTAAAATTTATAGCCAATATTCAAATCAAGAGGAGGATTGGAGCTTAAATTGTTCAGGAAAAATTACTTTCCCTTCTCCACCTCAACATTTAGAATCGATTAATATTGAATTCTATCAAACGACTTTACAACCGAGAGAACCTCAACACCATTATCAAACATGCCAACAACGGGGATTAGAATATGGTGAGACTTTTCAAGTTTTAAAACAATTGTGGGTTGGAGAAGAGCAAGCGTTAGGTAGGATAGAATTACCCAAAAATTTAGAGGCTGATTCTTATCACGTTCATCCGGTTTTATTAGATGGATGTTTACAAGTCCTCCTGACAATTTTACCGGATTCTAATTTATCCGAAGTTTATTTACCTACTTCGCTTGAACAGTTAACAATTTATCAACGTCCTCAAACCTGCGTCTGGAGTTATGTCAGGTTACGTTCTAATTCCTTAGTTGCTGATGTTCAACTCTTTAACACCGCAGGTGATTTAGTAATGGAAGTCAAAGGGTTAACGTCTAAAAAAGTGACTTCCCAAACGCTTCTTGGTGTAGAAATACCTCAACAACCGTTAGAAAATTGGTACAATTGGTTATATGAAATAAAATGGCAAAAACAAAATCAATCTGTCCCTCAAACTCTTTCTAATTTAACGAAAAAAGTAGGGGATTGGTTAATTTTAACTCAACCTTCAACGCTTGCAAAATCGCTAGAAATATTGCTAACCTCCCATAATCAAACTTGTCAGTTAGTTAATCTAATAGAACCGATTGATTTTGAAACGTTATTTAAGTTTAGGCGATCGCATCTTCCCTTACAAGGTGTGATTTATTTAGGGAGTCTTGAAACTTCCTCTCAACCGGAATGGGAAATTATTCTTAATTTAATTCAAAGTTTAGCATCTCAACAAGGGTCAGAACCACCTCAACTTTTTATCGTCACTAGAGGAACACAAGCCATTAATAATAGTATCATTCAAGAACCTGCAATTCTTCAATCAACCCTTTGGGGACTGGGAAAAACCATCGCTTTAGAACATCCTGAATTTCGGTGTCGGTTAATTGATTTAGATGTCTCTCCCCAACCGGATGAAGCGGCACAGTTATTCACAGAAATTATAACAGAAAATTCTGAAGATCAAATTGCATTTAGAAAGGGCGATCGCTGGGTTCCTCGACTGATTAAAAAATCTCAGCACCATTCATTTCCTCAAACGTCACTACAACTACAAATTACGCAACGAGGAACCTTAGAACATTTAAAATGGCAACCCATTTCTCGCCGTCAACCCAGTTTTGGGGAAGTGGAAATCAAAGTGCAAGCAACTGGATTAAATTTTAGAGATGTTTTAAATGCTTTAGATTTGTATCCAGGGGAAGCGGGAGATTTAGGGTTAGAATGTGCGGGAGAAATTATCGCCGTTGGGGATGGAGTAAACTCATTTAAAATCGGTGATCCAGTAATGGCGATCGCACCTGGCAGCTTTAACCAATATATTACAATTAATGCTGAATTAGTTGTCCTCAAACCCGAATTGTTAACGGTTGTAGAAGCCGCAACAATACCCGGTGCATTTCTAACCGCTTTCTATACTTTATATTCTTTAGCAAATATTACCAAAGGCGATCGCATTCTCATTCATGCAGCAACCGGAGGCGTAGGGTTAGCTGCGGTACAATTGGCTAAAAAAGCAGGTGCAGAAGTCTTTGCGACCGCATCTCCGAGCAAATGGTCGCTGCTAGAATCTATGGGAGTTAAGTATATTATGAACTCCCGAACATTAGACTTTGCGGAACAAATTCTCACGCTAACAGAAGGTGAAGGTGTTGATATTGTCTTAAATTCCCTAACGGGAGATTTTATTCCTAAAAGCCTTTCAATTCTTAAAGAAAACGGTCGTTTTATAGAAATTGGAAAACAAAATATTTGGCAACCGGAAAAAGTCGCTGATTTCAAACCGAATATTTCTTATTTTATTGTTGATTTAATCGAGATGATTCAGCAAAATCCGAGTTTAATTCAATCCTTATTTTCTCAATTAATTCCTCAATTTGCTGTGTCTCAGCTTCAACCGTTACCTTATCAAGTTTTCTCCGCAGAACAGATAATCGAGGGGTTTCGGTTTATGCAGCAAGCGAAACATATTGGTAAAATTATTATTACTCCTCCCCTAGAACAAACCAACTCGAATCGTTCTAAAAGCAGTTGGGAAGACTCATCTTATTTAATTACTGGAGGATTAGGAGATTTAGGATTAACCATTGCAGAACAGTTGAGCAAATGGGGAGCAAATACGATAATTTTAGTGGGGAGGAATTCCGTAAGCGAGGTGATTCATGCTCGAATTAACTCGTTTCAAGCTAATATTATTGTTAGACAAGCGGATGTTACGGATTATCAGCAATTAGCAACGGTATTTGAGGAAATTCATCAAAGTTTACCTCCCTTAAAAGGAGTGATTCATGCGGCGGGATTAATTGAAGATAAGATGTTAGTTCAACAAAGTCGAGAATCTTTTGAAAAAGTGATATCACCGAAACTTAAAGGCGGCTGGAATTTACATCAATTAACTCGTAATCTTGATCTCGACTTTTTCCTCTTATTTTCTTCCGTTGCTTCGGTGTTGGGTTCCGCAGGTCAAAGCAACTATTCCGCCGCGAATATCACCTTAGATACTTTAGCGCATTTCCGGCGAGGACAAGGACAAACAGCCACCAGTATTAACTGGGGTGCTTGGGGTGAAATCGGACTCGCACATCGAACAAATCAACCTTTAAGTATTAAAGGAATGGGAACAATTTCCTCTGAACAAGGGTTAGCTGTTTTAGAGTGGATTTTAATAGAAAAACCGACTCAAGTGAGTGTGGTTGATTTTGAACACCCTCAATTACTGCAACAAAAAAGCTATCCTTTCTTGAGTGAATTGTTATTGTCTTCTCAGGAAGAACAAACTTGGATTAATCAACTGAAATCTTTACCGATAACCGAAGCTTATCAACAATTAAAACAAGAAATTCAATCTCAATTAGCGATTGTGTTAGGTTTAGATACGGGGACAACTCTTGACCCAAACCAGGGATTTTCTGAACTCGGTTTAGATTCTTTAACATCTGTGGAATTCAGAAACCGTTTGCAAAATCGTTTTCAATGTTCTTTTCCAACGACGATAATTTTTGACTATCCCACGTTAGCCGATTTAACCAATTATTTAGGGGAAAGTATTCTATCTTTAACCTATGATAAAAATCAACGAATTGTTGATGAATTCTTGTCTCAAGTTCAACAGCTTTCTGAGGAGAAAGCAGAGGCGCTGTTATTAGAAAAATTGAACCTTTGGAATTATTAATAAAATCTAAAGCATTAGAAACCAATAAAAAACTTATTTTAAGTTTTCCCAGAGCTTTCAAGCATTATTTTTTGCTATTAGTTGTTTTAATTCCATAATCTCACGTTTTCAACTATAGATGTCAACAGGTTTTGTTAAAACAATCTCCTGAAACTTGTTGACAAAATGGATTTTATGCGATAGAAAATCAGAATTTGCTGATTCTAATAAATTGCATACCGAACTATCCCCAACCAAACGAGCACTTTTGGCCCTCGAACAAATGCAAGCCAAACTAGAGGCGCTGGAAAATCGCCATCATGAACCCATTGCCATTATTGGGACGGGATGCCGTTTTCCAGGGGGTGTGGAAAGTCCCGAACAATTTTGGCAACTGCTGCGGAATGGCGTTGATGCGATCGCACCTGTTCCCCAAGATCGCTGGAATATCGATGAATACTATCATCCAAACCCCGACATCCCAGGAACCATTTGTAACCGTCTGGGGGGGTTTGTCGGCAATTTACAGGATTTTGATGCTCAATTTTTCCGCATTTCTCCCAGAGAAGCCGCCAGTCTCGACCCCCAACAACGCCTGCTTTTAGAAGTGAGTTGGGAAGCATTAGAAAATGCGGGTTTAGCCGTCGATCGCCTCGTGGGAAACCAAACGGGAGTCTTTGTTGGCATCTGTGCAAATGATTATTGGCATCGGTTACTCAGCCGCCAAAACACTGAAATTGATGCTTATCTTGCCACTGGAAATTCCCATAGCTTGGCGGCCGGTCGAATTTCCTATAGCTTTGGTTTTACTGGCCCTAGTTTAGCGTTAGATACGGCTTGTTCCTCTTCATTAGTTGCCGTTCATTCCGCTTGCCAAAGTTTAAGAAATCAGGAGTGTAATCTGGCGATCGCAGCAGGGGTTAACCGAATTCTTTCTCCGCAAATGAGCATTAACTTTTCTAGGGCAAAAATGTTATCCCCAGAAGGACGTTGTAAAACCTTTGATCAAGCGGCGGATGGATTTGTTCGGGGGGAAGGTTGCGGGGTCATTGTATTAAAACGGTTAAACGATGCGATCGCTTCAAATGATAATATATTAGCGATTATTCGGGGTTCTGCCGTTAACCATGATGGTCGTACCAGTGGCTTAACAGTTCCCAATGGTCGCGCCCAGCAAACCGTGATTCAGCAAGCGTTAGAGAATGGTCGAGTTAAACCAGAACAAGTCAGTTATATTGAAACTCATGGCACTGGAACTCCATTAGGAGATCCGATCGAAGTGAATGCTTTAAATGCCGTTTATGGCGAAAATCGAGCAGATCATTTTCCTTTAATTATCGCTTCTATTAAAACCAATATTGGTCACTTGGAAGCGGCGGCAGGAATGGCTGGATTAATTAAAGTTATTTTAGCATTACAACATCAAGAAATTCCACCCCATTTACATTTTAATACCCCTAATTCTCATATTGATTGGGATAAAATAGCGGTTAAAGTTCCAACCGTTTTTTTACCTTGGGTGAGAGGAAATCAAGACCGAATAGCAGGGGTCAGTTCCTTCGGATTTAGTGGAACGAATGCCCATGTTATCTTAGCAGAAGCTCCGTTATTAGAGACGAAATCAATAACAACAGAACCAACTGTTAATCTATTAACTTTATCGGCAAAAACTCCAACCGCTTTACAACAGTTAGCTGTCCGATATCAAAATTACTTAAAAAATAATAAAAATCACGCTTTAGCCGATATTTGTTTTACTGCGAATATCGGGCGATCGCAATTTAATCATCGGTTAGCCATTATTACCCGATCTAAACAAGAATTACAACAACAATTCGCTGAATTTTGTAGTGGAGGAACCCCAGAAGAACTATTTCAAGGACGAGTGCGAGAAAATCAAGTTAATCATAGTTTTTTCCCAGACCTAGAGTTTCTACCCTTACAAAACGACGCGAAATTGTTATCTAATTTAGCAGAATTTTACGTTAATGGAGGGTCGGTTAATTGGGAGAAATTCTATCAAGGTTATTCGGGTTGTAAAGTAGTGTTACCTAATTATCCGTTTCAAAGACAACAATTTTGGATTTAGTTTTTGATATAATTGACCAGGTTAATCTTGGTGTGCCGCGCTCTCAGCGCCACTATGAACAGATGTTTTTTAAGTCTCAAAACTCTTGGCAATCTTGGATTACCTTTGCGTCTGCTATTGGTTTAAGTTTCACCTTGATCAATAGTCCCCTTGCAGTTGCTGAACGCGTTAATCCTGTTCTGTTAGCCAGCCAGCCTCAACGGGCAATATTAACCGGAAGAAATGGGCAATATGTGGTTAGAATTGTTGTCAATAGCTCTGCGGATACCGCTTGGAAAGTGTTAACAGATTATAATAATTTTTATCAATTTTTACCTAATGTTACAAGCAGCAAACTGTTAAAAGTTCAAGGAAATCAAAAAGTTTTTGAACAAGTGTATAGAATTAAAGCACTCATTGTTGATGAAACAAGCCGAATTCGCCTTTCAGCCAGCGAAACTTATCCTAAACAAATTGCATTTAAACTCGTTGAAGGAGAGGTGAAAGCGTTACAAGGAAGCTGGACAATTGAACCGATTTCCTCTAAACAAGTGATTATTCAGCATCAAGTTAATGTTGATCCCGGTTTAACCCGCACCAGAGCTTTATTTTATACTATCTATGAAAATACATTGAAAATGACCTTAGAAGCCATTAAGAAAGAATCTGAACGTCGCAATTAATTCTATTGTCGTTGGGAGGGAAGTGAAGCAATCTTAAAACCTTTAGGATTGCTTCACTTCCCTTGTCTTACTTCTGCTCAATTTGTTGTTTCCAAATCTCTAATAAATTTTGAACCGCCTCATCCCAACTAAAATCTTTAACAGTTTCTCTCCCTTGCTGTCCCATTTGTTCCCGTAACCCCGAATTCTCCACTAAAACTTTTAACTTTTTAGCAAAATCATCAGCATTTTTAGGTGTAAATAACAATCCATTTTTCCCCGATTCAATACTATCAATAACCCCACCCGCAGCAGGTGCTAAAACCGGAATACCTGATGCAAATGCTTCTAATATTGTTAACCCTCTGGTTTCTTTTTCCGACGTAGTAATATGGATATCACTATTGGCTAAAAGTCCTGCAACTTGACTCGGTTCCACCCGCCCTAAAAAATGAATATTAGAGGTAAAAGATTTAAAGTTCTGAGCAATTTCATCTTTCAATTCCCCATCGCCTGCAATTATAAAACTAACTTGATCTAAATCAATCAATTCTTGTATTTTCGGTAAAGATTTAAGGGTAAACTTCCACCCCTTATCAGGCGTTAACCGTCCTAAAAAGATTAGTTTAACCTTGTCATCAACATTAGATAAATGATAATGTTTAGCAAAAAAGTTTTCTTCCCGTTTGTAGGGATTAAATTGTTCTAAATCAACGCCTAATAACTGATCAAAAATAACATTACAAAGTCCAACCTTAACCAACTTTTTAGCACTAGAGGAACTAGCGGTTAACGTTGCATTATAGCCGTTATACGTCCATCTAAAATGAAATTTTAATAAAAACTGAATCCCTGCAATAATAACGTAGGGTAACGGTAAATAATCCTCTAAATATTCCATTAAATTACTATGAAAAAAACTCACGCAGGGAATATTATATTGTTTAGAAAAATCGATTCCAGGTCGTTTTAAAAACCCTAACCACAGTCTTTCCGGTTCATCAACATGAATAATATCGGGTTGAAACTGTTCTAATTCTTCTAATACGATTTGATAAGATTTTTGACTCACATTCCGTTCAAAATCAACCCCCGTAAAGGCGGTACTGTCTAAATTAATAACCCGAACTCCAGGTAAAATATCTCCTGTATAATCTTTCCAATGGGGATAAATGGTTGGTAATGCACTATAATCAGGACAAAATAATAAAACCTGATGTCCGAGTTGACTCAGCTTTTGAATTCGCTGAAAAACCGTTATGGTCACGCCATCAACAACGGGAAGAAATCCTGACGTAATGATTGCAATTTTCATGATCAATTAATTTAAAAACAATGACCGAAAATAAAATTATAACTTCAATTTACCTTATTAATGTCTTTAAAAATCGTTCAACTCGATTTTGGTTAATGCTCAGTTTATTGATTCCGATTTATTTTGGATTAATGTCCATAAGTTTTTATCTAATTCATCCTTATCTTATTCAAGATGATGCTAGACATCATGTAGTTTGGTTACAAAAATTCGTTGATTTGCAATTGTTTACGGAAGATTTTATTGCTGATTATTTTTATGGTGTTGCGCCTGCTGGATATAAGTTTATTTATTGGTTAATCGCTCAAATGGGAATCGGTGCTATTACGCTTGCGAAAATTTTACCCACTATTTTAGCGTTAATCACAACTGCTTATCTTTTTCACGTTTCTCTTAATATTTTCCCCCGTCCAGAAGCAGCATTTTTAGGAACATTAATTTTCAATGAAAATCTCTGGATGAATGATGATTTAATTTCGGCAACACCGAGAGCTTTTTTATATCCAATTTTTGCAGCTTTTATTTATTATTTAATTGAGCGATCACTTTTTTATACCTTATTAACCCTAGCCTTGCTAGGCCTATTTTTCCCCCAGTTTTTATTAGTTGCGTTAGCATTACTTACCGCTAAATTATTTCAATTTAAAGGGAAAGCAATTCGGTTTTCAAAAAACAAAGAAAACTATATTTTTTGGATATCAGGACTCATCATTGCTGCGATTATTCTTTCTATTTTTGCTGTCCAACTATCCGAATTTGGTGAAACCTTTAATGGCGCACAGATGAAAATCATGCCAGAATTCGGTTTAAACGGACGGGTTGAATATTTCGGGGTTAACCTTCTTTATTTTATTTTAGATGGGAATAGTGGCTTAAATCTTCCCTTATATCCCTTCCCAATTTTATTGAGTTTAGCTTTACCGTTATTCTTAAAACTTAAACTTCTCTTAACCCAGTTTATTACCTCTAAAATCCAGATTTTATTCTTTCTAATTTTAGCTTGTTTAAGTCTGTTTTTTCTGGCTCATATTTTCCTGTTTAAACTTTACTTCCCCAGTCGCTATACTTACCATAGCTTTATTTTTATAATGGCAATAAGTTCGGGGATTGTTTTATTTATTATGTTAAATTATGGCGTAAAATTTTACCACAAATTGCAAAGAGAATCACCTAAAAGCCAACTTTTACAAATCATCAGTTTGAGAATCGCAGCAATAGTCCTCACCCTTTCTTTAGTCTTACCGTTTATTCCAATTGTTCCGTTTATTTTCCAAGGATGGGTCATTGGTAAATATCCTGAACTATATCAATTTTTTTCAACTCAGCCGAAAGACACTTTAATTGCATCTTTAGCGGATGAAATTGATAATTTACCAGCCTTTTCCCAACGTTCCGTTTTAGTGGGTGGAGAGTTTGCCCTTCCCCATCATATCAAATATTATCAGGAAATTTACCAGCGAACCCTTGATTTAATTCAAGCTCAGTATAGTTCTGATTTAGAGGTAATTACTAACTTTATTCATCAATATAACATTAATTTTTTGCTACTGGAATCTAATTTTAATCAACCCAATTACTTATTAGAAAAGCCTTGGCTTGTGAACAGTTCATTTAAAAAAGTAGTTTTGGAAACCCTTGAACAGCTTAAACAAGGAAAAAAATTAGCGATTACTCCCTTAATAGAACCTTGTTCAGTTTTTACTTACTCAAATTTTCAAGTATTAGATACAACTTGTATAACCCAAAAGGAACTTAAAAGATGAATCACCTAAAAGCTATCCGACATCAATTCTTGACCGTTTTACTATTAATTATTGTACTCGTCAGCTTAGGACTCCGAGTAATTAATTTAGGAGAAAAAGTGTATTGGGTTGATGAAGTTTCTACCTCTTTAAGAGTTTCTGGTTACACTCGACAAGCGTTGATTCAAGACCTCTCTCAACGAGATTCTATTACGATTCAGGAATTAAAACAATATCAACAACTAAATCCTGACCGAAACTGGAAGGATACAATTTCTGCCTTAACTCAAAGTCCAGAACACGCACCTTTATATTTTATTCTCCTCAGAATTTGGCAACAAATCTTTGGAAGTTCTATCCTCGCCACCCGAACTTTATCGGTTTTATTGAATGTTTTGTGTTTCCCGTTATTATATATATTATGTTTAGAATTATTTAAAGTTGTAGAAGTCGGGAAAGTTGCCGTTACATTGTTTGCGGTTTCTCCCTTTTTTATGGCTTACGCTCAAGAAGCTCGTCCCTATAGTTTATGGATGCTAACTCTTCTATTATCCAGTTTAACTTTATTAAAAGTAATACGCCTCAATCATCCTAAATCTTGGTTAGCTTATACCTTAAGCTTAATTTTAGGGTTATATACGTCTTTATTCTCAGGTTTTACCTTAATCAGTTCAACCCTTTATATTCTAACCCTCAAAAAATTAAAATTAACAAAGCTGGTTAAGAATTATAGCGTTTATTCTGGCTTAGGATTACTCGCTTTTCTTCCTTGGATGATGATAATTATCTTGAACTGGCGACAACTCCAGGATAATACGACCTGGGTGAAAGCACCAATGGAGTTTTTACCAAAAGTTGCTATTTTTATTTATAGCCTTTCAATTTTATTTTTTGATTTCTTGAGTTCAGAACAACCCAGCTTGTTCGTTATAATCTTAGGATCTCTCCTCACCATTTTTGTTTTAGGGTTAATAACGTTCGCTTGTTACTTCCTTTATCAAAAAACACCTCCATCAATCGGGTTATTCGTTTTCTGTTTAATTTTAGTAAATCCTTTACTATTATTTTTAATCGATGGGATTTCCCAAGGACAAGCTTCAGCAACCTCTCGATATCTGATTCCTTGTTATCTGGGTTTATTGTTAGCGGTTGCTTACTTATTCGCTACTCAAATTTTTGATTTTCATTCGATTAAAAAACGTCGATTTTGGGGGTTTATTTTAATACTGCTCCTATCAGTGAGTTTAATTTCTTGTATTTTATATCAAGAGGCGGTTCCCATTTACCAAAAAGGTCGAAATCGGCATAATTTGACGATAGCTCGTTTAATTAACCAAAGTAAATCTCCGGCATTAATCACCGAAACACAACAAATTTTTGATATTTTATCCTTAAGCTATCATTTAAACCCTAATCTTAAGGTTTACTTACTACCTCAAACAGATTTAGAACAAATTTTAAATCCTGATCAATCCTTACTTTTATTTAATCCTTCTTCTCTATTAAAAGATACAATTAATCAAGAAGGTCAGTTTAATTTAGATGAAATTTATAAACCAGATTTATTAACCCCAAATGATCGTTATCTAGCCCTTTGGAAAATTAAAAAAGTTCAGAATCCCATTCGATAACATTACTTTTGGATCTCCTCAACTAAAGTTTTGATCGTAAATTCAATTTGATCTTCGGTGTGAGTTGCGGTCATAAAAAACCGTAAACGAGCGCCATTATAAGGAACAGAAGGATAAACAATTGGGTAAACATTAATTCCCCGTTTAAATAACGCTTGAGAGAGTGTGACCGCTTTTTGAGATTCCCCGACAATAATCGGAATAATCGGAGAATTTTGACTGATTCCCGTATTGAGTCCTTGTTGTTTTGCTAAGGTTAAAAACCGTTGAGCGCGATCGCATAAATGTCTAACCCGTTGGGGTTCTTTTTGTAAAATCCGCAAAGCAGCGAGGGCGGCGGCGGTGTTGGGGGGAGACATCCCAACGCTGAAGACAAAACCAGGGGCGGTATATTTTAAATATTTAATCAGTTGCTGACTTCCCGCAATATAACCCCCACAACTGGCAAAAGATTTACTTAAAGTTCCCATCCATAAATCAACGTCTGAAGGGGGAATCTTAAAATATTCACTAATACCTCGCCCCTGCTGACCTAATACGCCGATTGAATGAGCCTCATCTACCATTAAAAAGGTTTTATATTGCTTTTTCAAGGTAACAATTTCCGGTAACGGTGCAATATCGCC
>AP017992.1 GCA_003609755.1 Planktothrix agardhii NIES-204 | reverse complement strand
TAAACCTTGTCGCGCCTTCCTGTCAGCCGGAGTGTCCCACCAGAAGGCTGTTGCGACTTGGACATCTAATTGATAATCTCGGTGAAGTTGAATATAACGGTCAATATAACGGCGGCAGTCGTGGGTTCCTAACCATCGTTCCTTCGGGGATTGCTTCGTTTCCCCAACATAAAGCAGAATCGGCAGTGTTTGGTCAATAACGAAATAGATACAAATGCGATCGCCCGTTTCCTTTCCTCTATAAAACTGCGAGTTGTGGATTTGGAGAGTGAAGGGGTTGATTAAGTCTGGGTCACAATGCACCGGAGCGAGGTCAAACAGTGTGGTTTGTTGCGGCGGCTGTTGGGTTAGGATAAGCTGTTGATGATTAAAGATTTGAGTTTTCCAGTCTGTTAATTGTTCAACCGTTAGCTTAAGCTTGGGTTGCTGGTTGAGAGAAAGTGTGGGGTCGTCAAAGAGGCTTAGTTGTTTCACAAATTTTGACAAATGTACATTAATATTATTCAGTTTACTTGAAAAACTTATCTTTGATATCAAATGGAAACATCAATCAACAAGAGTATTTCGCGTGAAGCCGTAATTTTTATACCTGGATTATCACCTCAAGAAAAGGGAGTCTGCCTTGATATTATTAGTAATGGACTTAATAACTTAGAAGACTTTAGCTTTCAGGATAAAGGTGAAGCTCAAATTCAGGGATATACTGGAAAAAGATTTTATTTTCATGAAAAAGGTAATAATATCTCCAGAGAAATAGATATATATGAAGCCTATTGGCAGGATTTAGTTGCTGAAAATAAATTAAGCAATAAAGAATTGAAAATAAAAGTATTTCAGGGATTTGCTCTATTTGTTGAATGGATTTTCTCTTGTGTATGGAAAGTTCTATTTGAATTTTCTTATGTCAGCTTATGTTTCTTAATATCTATTTTACTGATGGTTTTTTGGTATTACGGCATCTTAGCAATAGCAATGACAGCAATTGGTGAAAATCAGAACTTTTTTGGACAGTCTATTCCTGAAGACTTAGCAAAAGCTATTGCTGCAATCGCTAATTATATGATTAATTGGCGAGTCTGGATTATTGTTAGCCTGATTCTAACTTTTTTGCCTGTAGAGGGAATTGTAGATCAGTTTTATTTTGTAACCCAATATTTAAGAAATGATGAAGAAGGAATTAGTCTAAGGACTAAAACTCGTAACCGAGTAATACCGCTTCTCAATAATTTGTTAAGTAATTATGAAAAAGTAACAGTTGTTGCTCATAGTTTTGGAGTAATAATTAGCACAGATGTTCTAGCAGATTATCATTCTCCAACTACTCAATTGATTCCCCTACGCTATATTACTTTAGGTGGAACTTTAAAATTTCTTTCTTATAAATCAGTTAATTTTCAGAAAGAAATACAAAAATGCTTAGATAATAAATTAATATCAAGCTGGAGAGATTACTATTCTAATCAAGATTGGTTTGGATCAAAAACACCTGTACCAGAGAAAAAAACCTCTATTGAAATTGAATTTTATAAAACTCCTATTGACAGTTCTTTGTTGGAGAAGGTAACAGGAAAAACTCATACTTACTATTTGTTTAATCCGATTTGGATCAAAACGTTGTTAAAAGAATAAATTTAGATTACGGGGCAAGTAAGAGAGTTAATCTGGCTGGAGATTTATGAAGGTGGAGCCTATTTAATTCTGTTCCATAAATCTCTTAGTTTTTTAGCATCATATTCATTCCATTCGGTGTTTAAATCATCTATTTGACGATTAGTTAAGTACCAAGATAAGGGGGCATTTTTACCTGTAAAAGTAATGGTAAAACTGTGAAAAGCATCTTCAATTTTACTGTTTTTTAATTCATTTTGTTTATTGTCAATTTTATATTGAATCAACTCAATTTTACTTTGAATTAACTTAAGTTCTTGATAATTTCGAGCAATTTGAGTTGAATCTTTAATATTAAATAGTGTCAATAATGGGCCTATTAACTCTGTAAACCAACCTGGAAAACCTTTTTGCTCTTTCTTTGGATTGTCGTTTTCGGTTGGAAAGTGATTAATTTGGATAAATATAACCCTTTCAACTATTGAACCATTCATTAAATTCTCTATATTTTGATCTAACCATTCAATTGCTGTAAAAGTCCCAAAATTATCAAAATAACCACCATCTGCAATATGATAAATATTCGCTGGGGATGGAATATCAGGTCTTGGTGAAGGTGAAACATAAGGGAAACTGGCAGATAGTCGGGCGGCGGTAGTCACATCTAAATCGTAGTCTTTATATAAAGTCTTATATAAAGTCTGAAAATCCACCGCTTTCATATTTTCATTTGTGCTGTTTTGAAACTGTATAGGAGAAATTAAGAAGCGGCGACCATCTTCTAATAAAGTTCCATTAAAAACGGGAATTGGAATGATTCCTTTTTCAACATCTTTTTTCCAATCAGCTAACGTGTACTTCGGATTTTTTAACTGTTTTTGCCAATACCATTCTAGGGAATATCCCCGATCACTATATCTGCCGAATAGATTCAAGCCAAAAAATTTGATCATGTCAGGATAAGCAATTCCCCAACCCACAGCATCTAACCAGTCTTCAGTGGCATTCTTAAAAATATTATCAAGAGATGGTTGATCAAGAGGACACTTGTTTTTATCAAACTGATCTAGGAAAAACATTGTTCCCACAGAACCACCAGATACAGCACTAATCAAGCCAATAGATTGAGTAAATGACTCTCCTAACTCCTTTTGTAAACCACATAAAACTTTTGCTGTCCAACCTGATGCCTGAATCCCACCTCCACTCGTTGCAACAACAACTAAAGTCTTATTATTACTTTTTTCTAAACGTTTTTTAATTATTTTCTTAAAATAATCTTTTAGCTGTTCTTCATTCATTTCATCTTTTGGGTAGTCTTTCTCAGTAACAGACTTAGGTATTTTTAGCTCAAAAAAGTTATCTATAGAGAAAATCAAATATAAGCAACCTGATAATGAAACAATAATTAAGGTAATCGGAAGATGCCAAAAATCTGTCCAAAAACTTAACCCACTAAAGAATCCTGTTAAAACCCAAACCATCAATAAAAAATAAAATAATGCAGGAGCAGATCGTCTTTCAGTCAGATTCTTTAATGGTTTATCTCCATCATTTATTTTTCTAGGATCAAATAACAAAAACCCTAGTAAATAAACAACCCAACCTACAATAAATAATGACAAGAATTCCGAAGCATATTCTGGATTATTTCCTATTCCATCAAAATCTAATTTTTTTTCAAATTGGTATGAATTATTCAGATTTAATGGATATAAATTAGTTGGATAAATAAACTCAATCTGATTATATAAGACTACTATTAATATAATAGTTAAAACTAAAATAAGGGATGTTCCTATAACAGAATACTTAATTTCATTTTGTCTATTTTTATTACCAACCTTAATTTCATTCTGAAATTTTTGATTAAGATTTAATTTATTTAATTTGTCTGGGTTACATTGACAATAATTTTGACTTATTATTCCCCAGTCACAGAGTGTTAAAAGAATTGTAAATATCCATGTAGGAGAAGCTAGAATTATTACCGATATTAATGATAATAGATCTAAATTTAAACCGTTAATGTTAAATATAGTAGATAAAGGTTCAATATTGAAGCGTTCAGAAGCATTTATTACAATGAAATTAAAAGAACAAACAATCATTGCTGCTGTTCCAATGGAAAAACCGAGTACAGTTATTAATTGACCCACCCCACGCATCACAAAAAGATTTCCTAAAAGATTGTTTATAATTTTAATTGCAATTATAGGGAAAAAGAACAACATTAAGCCAGCGATAATTGGCATTCGCAATAGGGATATATATTGTTTAATAATAATCGAATCTGGTTCTTTATTCATCAAAAAAGTAACGAAAAGCACTAACAAAGCTAGGAAAAATATTCCTAAATAGATACCAAAATACTTAGAATCAGACAATTTTTTTTGATTCATCTCTTTTTATTTATAAGTAATGTTTATATGGCAGTTCTAAAGCTAATTAGGCTGAAACCAAAACATACCAAGGATTTAATCCTATATTAGAATCCTTATATAGCAATGCTAAATGAGTCATGATGATAAATCCGCCTGAAACCCAAGCACAGCAAGGCTCCAATATTAAAACCTATTTAGGATTGCTATAGTTGCCATCCTAACTCAGAAATTATAAATCTCTATAATGTTTATATTTCTTAACTGGTTAATCTCATTGGGATCACAATGCACCGGAGCGAGGTCAAATAAACTAATCTGTTGGGGGGACTGTTCAGCAAGGATACGCTGTTGATGATTAAAGATTTGAGTTTTCCAGTCTGTTAATTGTTCAACCGTCATCTTGAGCTTGGGTTGCTGGTTTAGAGAAAACTTGGGTTCATCAAATAGACTTAGTTGTTTCACTTGTTCTAGGGGAGTGGCGGACTTTATAGGGTATCACGAAGTTGTTCTAGGGGATTTGGGAATCAACCACCACAACCGCCACCACAACCGCCACCACAACCGCCACCACAACCGCCACCACAACCGCCACCACAACCGCCACCACAACCGCCATCACAACCGCCATCACAACCGCCATCACCATCATCACTTGCACTAGCCGTATTGGAATGGCGCAGGGAGTAATACAGGTCTGCGTAAGGTGTATTCGTTGCTAAAACCGTTGTACCAAACACAGCAACAGCTAAAGGAAATTGGGTATCACTCATCGTTAGATTTTTTAAATCCTGAAAGCGTTTTGTTAGATCCTTAAAGACTTGTTCACCAGAGTGACTTCGATAGCCGTATGAATAGAACAGATTAAATAATAGATTAAAGGCGATGAATGACGGAATAATGTTAAATATCAAATTTCCAGGGAAAAGTTGTATACTGAGCAATAATAAGGAAATATATCCTAACCAAAATGGATATCTCTCTAATTTTGACTTACGTTTATCACTCAATAAAAGCCCTTCTTCTTTAAGTTTAACACGAAGTTCTTTTATGCTCTCCATAGGCTCCTTAAACACTTCCTTAACATTGATTGGGGTTGTGTTAATCCTTTGAATGATTTCTGTTTCTATCGGGTTTAAAGGATCTTCTGGCTGCTTTTTGAGAACGAGCTTTACTTCTTTTAATCCTTTTTCTTGTTCAACTTCAATATCAATATATCCTTGTTGAATCAAACGAGCAACTGCTACACTGATTGTCCGTTTTTTACCTTGACCTAACAACGCGATGCCATAGAGGTCTAGATTTTTTGATGTTGATAAAGTCGTATCCTGAGCTTCTGGAAAACGCAGAATGTATTTCCATCTTAATGCAGAAATTAGACCAATTATTGAAATTAAAG
Organism: Planktothrix agardhii NIES-204; assembly: GCA_003609755.1. Taxonomy (NCBI): domain Bacteria; kingdom Bacillati; phylum Cyanobacteriota; class Cyanophyceae; order Oscillatoriales; family Microcoleaceae; genus Planktothrix; species Planktothrix agardhii. The sequence goes on along the minus strand of AP017992.1, from coordinate 112,298 downwards.
TAAAAATTAAAATATCAAAATTACTGAGAGCAATAGCTTGAATCGTTCCGCTTGGCTGGCAACTTATCACTAAAAATGATGAGATGAGTAAAATAATAACAAACGTAAGTTTCTTAAATTTTAACTGAGGGATGTGTTTCCAATCCGGTTTAGAAAATATCCAATTCTCAAGAGAATTAACTCGAACGAAATGAGTGTCTCGTCCAAAGCGTAACTGCGGTTCTGGCCAAATATCAGTCGGTGGAAGTTGCCCAAAAAAGTGTTGATAGCTTTCTAGGGTTTTGTTGTAATTAGCAAGATGCTTGAATTGCTCTGAATGCCCTCCCCGCGTTGGTTCATGGTGTAATGGTCTTTGCAAAATGTTGGGGCAAAATTCTATCCAGTAGGATTTCGTGTAAGTTAAATGCTGATGCCAAACTTGATCAACTTGCTCGGATGGACAAATCGGATGACCTGCTACGACTGCTAAAAACACGAATTTCTTATACTCTTCTATCACTCGATTCGTGTAGGATAAAGACCATCCCTGTTCCCTTGATAAGCGTTTTGTGAAAGACAATGAAGATTCAGCTTGATCTAAAGAAAATGACTGAATTCTTTCGTATAATTCTAACTGTTCAAGGCTCATGGACAGGTGTTGCTGCTTTAGCCCTTTCATGGCGATTTCCCCATTTGAATTTGGTATTAGCTTGTCATACATATACAACCTGAGAAATTACCTAAAACTTTACAAAACTTTATTTAAAGGTTAGTTCATCGTAGTTTATCCACTTTCCTTTTATACGCCAACCGACTTGATCGCAAAACTTTCTCCATATCTTAGGATTATACTCTCTTGTGCCCCCTAAACTTTCGTAAATTTCCTTCTGAACACTGATTATGTTATAAAGTACCAGAGTAGATAATATCATGGAAAATATTATGAAAAACAAATTATTTTTACCCCTAATACTCAGTTTTGGAATTTTATCTATTCAGATAGTCCTATCTGGACAGCAACCTTCTTCGGCTAATGAAGTCTATATCAATAAGATGTGTCAGAGACAACAAGATCTGCCTCAAATTGAACGATTTACAGTATTTTATCAAGAAGAATTTAGTAGCCAAAATAAAACTTATTGGCTTTATGCAGGTCGATATCAAGATGGAAGCGTAATTTTCTGTGTTTCTGAACCTAATTTTAACCAAGCTAGAGAATTAAATGCAGAACCGTTACAATTTCAATTTATTGAGAATATTAGCCAAGATTCCAACAAGAATTCTACCTTCTTAATTACAGTACGAGAAGGCAATGGCAGAAATGCCCCGTTAACTAACTATAGATTAGACTTAGTTAATCCTAACCAACCTGTCTTAACTCGTCTTTGACATCCGCGTTGACAGTTTATCAGGACTTACGCAGGCACACTATATATAGCGTACTAAAAGTAGGCGGGCATAAATAAAGTCAAAACCCCGAAGGCTAAAATCCTTACTCCAAAAGACTTCCAGTAACCAGCGTTTTTACTTTAGTTTTGACCACCTACTTAGACAAAGTTCAGTCTTGTTTAGTCGCTTTCTCCAGTTCCTTATATTATTCTCCGTTACGTTGAGAAAGCATAGTAATAAGCCGTCGTAATTTTCCAGCCTGCTTCCGAGAATTATAACGATGCTTGGCTTCTACAAGAATTTTTTCCATTAATGTTTCTTCTGCCATTGCTGTTAGCCACACGGCTTCTAAAAACACCTCGACAGTAATACCTTTTTCCTTACAAAACTGCGTTAGCTTTGAGTCGATTTCTGTATCTAAAACAATTGCTGAATGACGGCGAGTAGCTGGATATTTTGCTAACTCGGCTTTTAATTGCTCTAGGGTGGCTTCGTTTTGGTTGGTGCTTTTAGAGGAATCAGGCTTTGAATCAGCGACTGTTGTTAAGGAGTCATCTTCAGGAATAAGTTGATCCTCTGCCGTGCTAGGCATTAAAGGATCTTGACGAGTCGGAACAATAGTTCGCTTACGGTTAGAGCGAATCCGGTCTAAAATGCTGTCACTCATGATATAACTTCCCCTAAACGTTGTTTGATTAAAGTCAGCAGTGCTTCAAACGGATATTCCAAATCAGGATGTCCGAGTTGGCTTAAAGTTTTACCTTGATTAATCGCTTTCTTGTACTGCTCAGATTCTTTGATAGACGGGAGGATTAAGACTTTACCAACTTCTTCCGCCATCCCCTCAACCGCCATGCGACTTTCTACGGTTTGAGTTAAGCCAATCCAACGGTCACGAAAGGGAAGTATCCCTAAAACTTCGGCATTTGTAGCTTTGACTTCTCTCATGGAGTTGAGCAAGTCTAATGTCCGCGCCAGGGAACCGTAACCTTTAACAGTAGCTTCGGCGGGAATAATTAAGACATCAGCCGCACCGATGGCTGTTAAACAAATTTGAGAACGTTGAGGTGGTGCATCAATAATGCAAACTTTGAAAACTTCAGCCAGAGGTTCAAGACGACGGAGTAACAAAGTTGCCCCAACCCCGCTACTAGAAAGATAGTCAGAGACAGCATCTAACCCATCATCAGCAGGAAGGAGGAAGAGGCGTTTGCTGTCGGAAATGGGATAAATGCCATCTTCGGCAGGTACATATTTTTTGAGGACTTCCAGCAAGGTGGGCTGGTTGGGCTTGAGTTCAAGCCCAAGATAAGTTGTCAGGTTGTGCTGGGGGTCGGCATCAACAACCAAAGTGGGATATTCCCGTTCAGCTAACAGACGACTCAGGAATAGAGCCGCGGTTGTTTTTCCCTGTCCCCCAGACAGAGAAATAATTGCAACTGTAAGCATAGCGACCAGAATGGACTGACTCACATTATTAGCTAAAAAAATAAAATAATCAATAGCTAAAAAGATAAAAGTCTAAAAAGCTAAATTTAGCTTTTTACTAAAAGCTGTTAAAAGCCAGGATGATAGGCGTAAAAATAGCGAACCTGTCATGAACCGCAAAGTAGCAATTTAAAGCCCCTCTGTGTAAAGGTTACAGCGAGTAGTCGTAATAATTTGTTACAACCTGTCCCATTTCGCGCGTATCTCGGTGGCTACCCACAAGCAGTTCCTATATTATTTGATTGCAATTATTCCATTTCATCAGAAACCAGTTGATATAATCTCAGACTGGGATGTTGAGCTTCTAACTGCCACTTGACCCCGGCTTGAGTTGCTGAAGGCGTTATTCCCAATCTATAGAGAAACATTGGTTCTTCCCTAAGAACAGCAGTTAAGGTTAAATCTTGAATGTTCTGATTACCGACATCAAAAATCAAATAACCCTTACCTCGATAACCAGCTTCTAAAAATCCTTCTGTTAGCCACCGAACGATATTATAGATTTGCTCCTCACTGAGTCCGCAGGAGTTTTGATAGTAGGTTTCGATTTCGAGTTGGTTGGATTTGGGTTTGAGAGAAGCTATCACGCCCTATCAGATTCTTTAATCGTTGCATAGAATAACTGCTACAATGTCAACCATGTATTTTAACCTCGTAATCTGGAGTACAAAATGAGTCAAGTAGATTATCAAATTCGATTCCCTGAAGAAAGTGTTGATTTCAGTAGAGATCAAGAATACTTTTTTGTGATTCAAAATGGAGTGGAAACCAAATACATTTTAGAAACCTATTTTTAACTATTATTGTAATCAAGAAAAAACCAGATATTATGAATAAATTAATTAGAGTAACTAGCTATCTGGTAATATTGATTAATCTTAATTATTGCTGGCAATTACCTGCTCTAGCTCAGGATAGTGAATCTCAAAAACAACCTCTAGAATTTAAACAACCTGATTCGTTTTCTTTGCCTGATATTGGTGAACCGCCAAGACGACAAGGTGGAGGGACTCGCGGTTCTCTGATTCCTATTGGTAATATTCTTGCTACTGCGATTGTACCGGAAAATAATGTTGGTTTCACAATTGCTGAACATCCTACAATTTTTGCTTATATACCTCAATTTGATCGGGCAATACAGAGATTAGATGTAGAACTAATTGATCCAGAAGATCATTATATTGAAAAAACTGAATTAACTCCAACTAAAGGTGGTATTATTGGCTTTACCTTTAATAAAGCTAAATCTTTATTAATCAATCAGCGTTATACTTGGCAAATAATTATTGTTTTTGATGATGTAGATCCTTCTGAAGAAGTGTTAATCAGGGGATGGATACAAAGAGTTGAAATTAGTCCTGATTTACGACAAAAGTTGGCAACTGCTAGGGAAGATAAAATACCGACTATTTATGCAGATGCAGGTATTTGGTATGATGCTTTATCAAGTTTAGCACAATTACGTCAAAAATATCCTGATGAACCTAAATATAGGCAACAATGGGGTGAACTTCTGCAATCAGTTGGATTAGGCGAACTTGCTGATAAACCAATATTAGATACTATTTCTGTTATTGAACAGCAAGAAAATAATCCAGAAAATAAAAATGATAATAACTCTATTTTTGGTGATATTTTTGAGCCTGGACGAGAACAAGGAGGAGGAACAAGATGAATATAGAAGCATTTTACTTTAAAAAAATAAGTTATCTTTTATTGGCTGTGACAATTGGGGTTAACTTAAATCAGATTGTCAGTAGCAATAATTCGCCAGTGTTAGCCCAATCTAATATTACTCAAAATGAAAGTGATCACTTAGAGCAACTGTTACAACAAGGACAACGGCAATTTCAACAAAGTCAATATCAGGAAGCTTTAGTAACCTATCAACAAGCACTTGTTTTAAGTCAAAAGTTAAATAATCAACTTAAACAAGCTGAGATTTTGTATAATCTTGGCACTGTTCATCGTTTTGTAAGTGAATATCATCAAGCTGTGAAGTTGCTAAACCAAGCTTTAGATATCGTTAAATCTATCTCTGGGAATAAGAAAACTTCCTTACTAGGGAGAATTTCCAGCGAAATTGGCGTAAATTATTATAATTTAAGTCAATACCCTGAAGCGTTAAAATGGTATCAACAGGGTTTAACTATTAGTAGAGAAGTAAGAGATCGCCAGTTAGAATCCTTGACTCTTGATCATATCGGTGTTGTTAAACGCAGACAAGGTAATTATCAAGAAGCCTTGAGTTTCCATGAACAAGCGTTGGATATTAGTCAAGAAATTAATGATATTTCAGTACAAGCGAGAATTTTCAATAATATTGGTATTGTTTATGATCTTTTAGGTGAATATGATAAATCTTTGGCTTATGATAATCAAGGTTTAACCATTAGTCGTAGAATGGGCGATCGCTACGTTGAATCGCGTATCCTTAATAGTATGGGTGTAGTTTATGCCAATCAGGGGTTATATCCCCAGGCTTTAGATTACTATAAGCAAGCTTTAGTCATTGAGCGTCAGATTAGCAATAAGAGCGAAGAAGGCAGGACGATTAATAATATTGCTAGTGTTTATGATAGTAAGGGCGATTATCCCAAAGCATTACAATATTATCAGCAAGCCTTAGCCATTACTAGGGAAATTGGCGATCGCATTGGTGAAGGAATTACACTAGGTAATATGGGCGCAGTTTATCGTAATTTAGGACAATATCAAACTGCTTTAGATTATTTTCAGCAATCTTTAACTTTAAGCAAGGATATAGGGGATTATCCAGGGGAAGCGTACATCCTCAGTAGTATCGCTAGTGTTTATTACACTCAAGGTAAATATGGACAAGCTTTAGATTATTTTCAGCAAGCCTTAGCTGTTAGAAAAGAAATTGGTGAAATCGCAGGTCAAGGTTATTCTTTGAACAGTATTGGCGGAGTTTATCATATTTTAGGTGAATATGAGCAAGCATTAACCTATTTTCAGCAAGCGTTAACTATCAGAAGGCAAATAGGAGATCAAGCTGGGGAAGGACAAACCTTAAATAATATCGGTTTAGTTTATAATTTACTCAAGAAATCGGAAGCAGCATTAACAGTATATCAGCAATCCTTAGCAATTCGTCAACAAATAGGAGATCAAGCTGGAGAAGCACATACTTTAAACGATATCGGTTCAATTTATCAAACAAAATCTGACTATAACCAAGCATTAGATTATTATAAGCAAGCATTAAGCATTCGAGAGCAAATAGGAGATATTACGGGAGAGGGGGTGACACTGAATAATTTAGGCAAAGTTTACCAGAATTTAGGGCAACAAGACCAAGCATTAAATAGTTATCAACAAGCTTTAGCTATCTTTCGAGAAAATGGCAATCGTCCTGGAGAAAGCAGTGTTTTAGCTAATATTGGTGAAATTTTTCAACAAAAAAAGCAAATACCTCTGGCTATTACCTTCTATAAACAAGCAGTTAATGTCACCGAAGCCATTCGTCAAGACTTGGCTGGATTACCTTTCTCACAAAAGCAATCCTATACCGCTACCGTTGCTGACACCTATCGTCATCTCGCTGACTTATTATTACAAGAAGATCGGGTTTTAGAAGCACAACAAGTCCTAGATTTACTCAAAATTCAAGAATTAGACGATTATTTACATAATGTTAGGGGAAATCAGGAAACAGTCCAGGGTGTCGAATTATTACCCCAAGAACAAAAATTGTTAGATAATTATGGTAAAATTGAACAAAACGCGATCGCATTAGGACAAGAATTAGTGGCTTTACGTCAAATCAAACCAGAAGCCAGAAAATCATCTCAAAATGAGCGCATTGCTCAACTAGAACAGCAACAGCAACAAATTAGACAAGATTTTAATGATTTTATTAATAGTCCTGAAGTCATCCAACTTACCCAACAACTCTCACAAACTACTGGCGGTCAAAACCTAGATTTACCCAATCTGAACCGCTTACAACGACAATTAGGACAATTACCACAATCTACAGTTATTTTATATCCCTTAATCCTTGAAGATCGCTTAGAATTAGTTTTAGTCACCCCCTACTCTCCACCAATTCATCGCACCGTTGCTATTGACAAAACTAACCTCAATCGTGCTATTCTCGACTTTAGAACTAAAATCACGGATCGTTTCCTTCCCAATTCTCAAATCCAGCCTTCTGCTTATAATCTCTATCAATTACTAATTCAACCCATTGCCCAAGACCTACAAAAAGCCAAAGTACAACATATTATTTACGCCCCCGATGGTCAACTGCGTTATATTCCTCTAGCTGCACTCTATGACGGTAAACAGTGGCTAATTGAAAATTATACAATTAATAACGTTACCTCGGCATCTTTAAGCGATTTTACCGCCAAAAATCCTGAAAAACCCCATATTTTAGCAGGTGCTTTTACCCAGGGGCAATATAACGTCCAAGTCGGACAAAGACAATTATCCTTTAACGGGCTTCCCTACGCAGGTCAGGAAGTAACAACAATTGCCGCAACGATTCCCGATACGATGACCTTGCTAGACAAAAATTTTAACCCACAAACAACGCTACCACAATTAAATGATCATAATATCATTCATTTTGCCACCCATGCCTCCTTTATGCCTGGTAATCCCGATGATTCCTTTATTTTATTCGGAAATGGCGATCGCTTAACCCTCAAAGATATCGAAACCCTCAACCTCACAGCCGTTGATTTAGTCGTTTTAAGCGCGTGTCAAACCGGAGTCGGTGGTAATCTCGGTAATGGTGAAGAAATCTTAGGCTTAGGCTATCAAATGCAGCTTGCGGGCGCCGCAACGACTATGGCATCTCTGTGGACAGTAGATGATCAAGGAACACAAATTTTAATGGCTGACTTTTATAATAACATAAAATCAGGTAAATTTACGAAATCTGAAGCGTTACAGCAAGCGCAAATCAGTTTAATTAAAAATCAATCTCTGAATCACCCTTATTTTTGGTCTGCCTTTATCCTGATTGGTAATGGACAATGAGGGAAGGGGAGTTCGGAGTTTAGAAATAACTATTTTAGCCTACAGTATAATCACAGAACTTGAACCGTTGAGAATGGCTCTATTTTTTGATGTTTTGATAGTAATACCATTTCTAAAAAGTGATGCAACAGTAGATAGGGCTTCTAATTTATTTTATATTGATCTCAATTGAGCCATTGTAGCATAAGTTTTCGGAAATGGTATTACAAATTTAAAATAAACTACAAAAAGAACAATTAGCAAGGCAAAAACTTATGACCAAAAACCGCATAATACTCTACACAATAAGTTTCATCAGTGCGATCGCCCTTTTCCTGATCAATCCAGCTAATGCCCATGCTTGTGCCTGCTGTGCTACCGCAGGAATCTGGTTAGAATATACAAACTCACTAGAGAATTATGATAATGAACTAACTTTAAGTAATCTTAAACAATTGGAAACTCTGAATGGATTAACGTTTAAAAAATTGTTGCCATCACGTCAAAGACATTTTAAGAGAACAACGATTAGAATGATTGCACTGTCTAAAGAGATAGATGAAGAAGCCGAAAAAGTCGTGGCTTTTACCTAAATTCTTATTGCCGTTCTCCTTGAAAATAATTAATCCTATCTAACTGTAAATTCGGCTGTGTAGGAATATCCAGTATCTCCTCTAGCTACAATTTCTACAACCATATCACCCGTTTGGGGGAGGGGTGAAGTGAGCAGTCGAACAGAAACTTACGCTAAGGAATTAATGGAAAGCGTTACTCACGTTTGGGTTTATAATCTGGATAGTGTTGAAATTCATCTCAATTAAGATATGGCAGTTACAGGGAAGCTGGAATTAACCCTTAAAATTACGGAATTTCCAACGGATGTTCAGACTGTTGAGAATAACTGGAAGCAATTTCTGGTTGACTGTGATGGCAGAATCTTCACAATAACAGTGAAGCCGAAAATGTTCAAAAAACTAGAGGAAGCGCAAGCGAATTATCCGATGTGGGTGGCGGCGATTGCTGGGAAGCTGGGAGAAGCTACTCCCGATGGTTTTGTCTTAGCTGACCCCGCAATTCAAGTGTTTGAGAAAAAACCGAAAGACCCCAAGGAAACTGCATCTGAGTAGTTGAAATCAAGGGTTATTTTGGGGCTATATTTAGGAGAGGATAATGGCTTATCGTATCAAAATCAATGGTGTAGTGGCAGTTGTTGAGAATGGAGTTTGGACATCTTCAACCCCACATTATGTCGAAATCCTTAATAATATGTTGGCAATAGAAAAAATGGGCGCAATAGACCCAGATTCGCCTTTTTTCTGGCTTAATTCCCCTGCGACTCCCGACCCTGATTGGCTGATTGCGACGGAGATGGCTAAGAGCTTCGACGGGGTTGTAATGGATGATCCTTTGCCTCGTGCTCCTTTAATAATTGACGGGGAAGAAATAGATGAATCCGAAATATTGTATTAATAGGCATTGAGCCAAGATTGGTTTAAAACTGTGCAAGATAAACCTCAAAAGCCTTCTACAGAAGGTTTTTGACTGGCTACTTTGCGGTTCGTGTCAGCTTCGCTATTTCTACGCCCAGTTGCAGTTAATCCTGGCTCAAATGAAATTATAGTTGCAGTTAATTCCGGTTTGAAAATGTCTTGATTGCAGGTTTGGGCATTTATAATTGCAGGTCGCTACACCTAATAACTGTATTATATTGAGGTCGCACCCCAGCAATCAGCAAACCTATAAAAAATATATCATTGAAGCGATCGCCTAAAAATCACGTCTCACAATAATAGCGATCGCACTAACAAATAATTCGAGAAACAACTCCCGCACCTACAGTACGACCACCTTCACGAATAGTAAAATGCAATCCCTCCTCCATAGCGACACGATTAATCAGGGTGACACTCATTGTGATATTTTCTCCAGGCATTACCATCTCAACGCCTTCAGGTAATTCTATAGTGCCAGTAATATCCGTAGTACGGAAGTAGAACCCTGGACGATAGCCTTTAAAGAAGGGTGTATGACGACCTCCTTCTTCTTTGCTCAGCACATAGACTACCGATTCAAATGTAGTGTGAGACTTGATGCTACCTGGCTTGGCTAAAATCTGACCACGCTCAATATCTTCACGCTTGATACCACGCAGCAGAACTCCTACGTTTTCACCAACACGACCTTCATCGAGGAGTTTTCTGAACATTTCAACACCAGTACAGGTTGATTTAACAGTGTCCTTAATCCCAACGATTTCAACTTCATCGCCTACTTTAATGATGCCGCGTTCGACTCGACCATAAACCACCGTTCCACGACCAAAAACGGATAACACATCTTCAATGGGCAAAAGAAATGGCTTGTCAATATCACGTTCAGGCTCTGGAATGTAACTATCGAGGAAGCCAGCCAGCTCGATAACTTTCGCCTCCCATTCTGCTACGCCTTCCAGAGCTTTCAGTGCAGAACCACGGACAACTGGGAGATCATCACCTGGGTAATCGTACTGAGATAACAGCTCACGCACTTGCATTTCAACTAGTTCCAGTAGATCTTCATCATCAACCAGATCACATTTATTGAGGAAGACAATGATATAGGGAATACCAATTTGACGCGCCAGCAAGATTTGCTCACGGGTTTCTGGCATTGGTCCATCGGTTGCTGTAACAACCAGAATTGCACCATCCATCTGAGCAGCACCCGTGATCATATTTTTTATATAATCAGAGTGACTTGGGCAGTCAACGTGACTATAATGACGTGATGGAGTATTGTACTCTACATGAGAAGTATTGATACTGATACCGCACTCTCTTTCTTCTGGGGCATTATCGATTTGCTCGAAAGATAGTGCATTACCACCATAAGTCTTGGCAAGAACAGTAGTAATGGCAGTGGTGAGTGTAGTTTTACCGTGATTTATATGACCGATAGTGCCAACGCTAACTTGCGGCTTTGAGCGTTCAAATTTTTCTCTCATGATTAATCCTTAATTTTTTTCCCTTCCGTTGACTCAACAAGAATATCGATTGAATTGTAATACAGTCGGACTTTTATTCAATCAACAATCACTTTGAAAGTATAACCCTAAAATATATTTGCCGTCAATAACTTCAAGGATTTTCAAGCAATTCCAAATTCAAAACGGTAACAAAAGATACACAATACTGGAAGTAAAATTAACACGAATCTGCAAACACAGGAGTATCCCCAAGCATTCGATTAAATGTTGCCAACTTTTAAAGAGAAAGTACTTGGTAAGAGAGAGAATATCTTGAAAGAATCCTCTACGATTACCACGCTTACGCCGAATCTCTTGATAACTAGAATCTATCAACTGTAAAACCGTGTGAAATAGAAAAGCTAACAAATTAAGAGTAGGTTTTTAAGAAGTCAGGTAAATTAAATTTGACTTTTCGGTTGGGTTTAGAAAATGCTCCTTCAATCTCTAACACTTTCTGATTCAGTTTTTTCAACTCGCTCTTAATCGCTACTAATTCATTCAAGGAAGGATTGGGTTGACCGGAGGGAAGGGGCGGTTTAGGCAGTTTGGGATTTGTCATGAGTTTACTGATTTAATTTATCTTCAAATCTGAGCCAATAATTCCTTTAACTTTGCTTCTAAATCATCATCATAACGAATAACAATGACGGTATAACCCGAATCAAACTGAAAATTTTCTCGATCAACTTTATCTTGTTTTCGACGTTCAGGATGGTCATGAACAGAACCATCACAGAATAGAACAATTTTAGCTTGATGATAAACAAAATCCGGTTTTAAATTCGCTTCAGGAAAAAAGAATTGAGCCGCATCGGGTAACTTCATTCCTCGGTCATAGATAGCTTTTAAGACAACACGCTCTAACTCAGAATTGGGGTCAGTTTGAGCGAGTAACTGTTGATATTCTTCATCACGGGAAAGTATACCAGAAGAACGGTTTAAGGTGCTATGGGTTAATTTTTCTAAGGTATCTCGAATTAAATGACGATTGAGTAAGGGGTGATCAAACTGATTGCGATAGGATAATAAACACTCATAACAAGCATTTGTACAACTGGGCTTTGGTTCTTTAAAATGACAAATCTCTAATGCAGCTTCAGCCAAAGTTTGGAAAGATAAAGGATTATCTAAAATCTGAGATAAAACTCCAGCACCCCCTTCCGCCGCTTCCCAAAATAATAAATAGTTTTCTTCTCCGACTCGTTCACAAGAAAGCTCATCTTCTTCTAACTTATAAACCGCTTGAATTGCCCGGGATAAGGCAAATTGTAGAGAAGCTAGATAACCTTCAGTATCCTGAGTTGGTAACTGAACAGGTTTAATAATTAAAATATTAGACGTATCAGAAACCGTTAAACTAACTTCGGTCTGCAATTGCCCTGGGGGTATATTTTCTGTTGTAGAATCTCCCCAATACCCCGTTTTTAAATCTAACTTAAACCCTCGTTCTCCGGTTCGACGTAATCCTCGATTAATTCTCAACAGTTCAGCCGTTTCTCCATAGGTCAGTTTCAAAAGTTCTGTCCCATCATCAGCAACAACTTGAGCTAAATCTTGGCGTTGATTGGCATAGCGAAAATGAGTCGTAACATCATAGCCATATTTTAACCGTTCTTCCTCATCACAGGTAATTCTTTCCCGCCGTTGGGTGAAAGCCGTATCCATTTTTAAGACTTTAGCTAAATAAGCGGGAGTTCCTGATGAATTTGGGGTTAATCGTGAGCCACAATTATCACAATTATCTTGGTTCGCTTGAGTTCCTTCGTGAAAATAACCACACTTAAAACAAGTAGCAACTTGATTAAATTCTAAACCACTAACCGGAATTTTTGATTTAACAATTTGAAATTTATTCCCTTCATAATAAACAATATTCCGAGGGGCAAATTCTCGAATTGCTACAACCCGGGGACGGGATAGAAAATCACTATCATTCCCAGAGGGAATAAACGCTCGAACCGGAAGACGAGGGAAATTAAACCCTGGTAAAAACCCTTCAGAAGCTAAATAACGATAAGGATAAAACTCAAAATTACTAACCCCAGACTGGGAATTAGATTGACCTATCAGTAAATCAATTTGTCGTTGAGCTTCCCGTTGGGCATTTTCAGCTTTCTGACGTTCTTCTTGGGTAATTCCTCCACCACGAAAACGGTCTATTGTATTTCGAGCATCTTCTAACTGTTTAACCGCTTCTTGATACAATAACCGCCATCTATCAAAAGCTTTATCAAAAGTTGCTAAGGCATTATCTAAAGTCAATTTTAACCAATCCCTTGAATACCAACGGGCTTTATTCAAATCTCCTTGACAGAAAACATCTGCTAAAATGATTTCTGCGGCTTGTAAACACTTATTTAAGGTTTGAGGGGTTAACGTTAATTGCAGTTTTAAGCTATCTTTAAGCGGAAAGTTGGGTAAATCCAAATCCAGAATTTGATTCATTGAATCCCCTAAATCAGCCCCCGTATAAGCTAACCATAAGGAATAAATATGAGATTGAATTAAATCCTGATTTCCTAACTCTAATTTAGGCGGTGCGACAACCCCGGCAACCATTTGGGGTTGACGATGGTAGAAATATTGATCATGTCCACTTCCAGCCGAAGCATAGGTAATCACTAAAGCAGGTTGTCCACTTCGTCCGGCTCGTCCACTGCGTTGAGCATAATTGGCGGGAGAGGGGGGAACATTTCGCAAATGCACAACATTGAGGTCAGCAATATCAATCCCTAATTCCATTGTCGGCGAACAGAATAAAGCAGCTAAGTTTCCCTGACGAAACTCATTTTCCCGTTCTTGACGGTTTTTATTATTCACTTGACCTGTATGTTCCCGTCCTTCCATTGTGCTAATCGTTTGAGCATTTTGTTGATAAAAGTTTTGAAAAAACAAATTAGCATCTATCGGCATTAATTCACTTCCTTGTAGCCGTTTAGCTGTTAAAATATCAGGAGAAAGTTGAGACAGTTGTTGAGCTTTCCAAAGCATACAATCAACCCGTAACTGAACTTCATCGCCATTTCTTTTTAAATAGCCTGAATCACAGAGAATATTAATGAAAGCTTTAATTAAACGCTCATAGTCGGGTTCTGATAAATTCACGTTTAACCAGGGCCATGCACGGTCAGACTGCAAGAAACGACCGAGTTTACTATTTGATGTTAATTTAACTGGAGCTTTATTTTTACCTTTATTTTGATTTGTTCCTGAAACTAATGTTGCAACTCTGGCTTCAGGTAATAGTTGATTGAGGTCAATTGTCCAAGGTTCTTTCAATGCGTAATTAACTTCCTGTTTCAGTTTATCAGTTTCTTGCGGTTGTAAGAACTGAGCATCAATAACTAACTCTCGGCGCAGTTGGTCAAGAAATGTTTTAATCACGGTAAACCGTTGTTGAGGAGTTGCTTGTAATAAAATAGAATCAGGAAATTTTTGCCACAAATGAGCATCTTGACATTGCTTTTCTAAATCAATATATTCAATAGCTAATAATCCACATTGTTCTAAATTCGGTTGCACAATTCGCCATCCTCGGCGTAAATCTTCATAAAGCCGATATTCAATTAAATGCTGAAATGCTTTCTCATTGCGATCGCTAAAAGACGCGGGTTCTTGAGCATAATCTTCCTGAGTCAACCCCATTTTTTTAACAACTTCTATCGCTAAATCTTGATGAGTTAAAACTTTTTTAGCTTGTAACGCACTATATAAACTAGACCTTAAAAAACTGGTTTGGACAAAATCATTAAAATGTCCGGCTTGCAAAGAAGCATCTTGACGGTTATCGGTAAAACTTAATACTTTAGCGGATGTGGGGTTAATAGCCGAACAATCTTTTAAACGGCTGACTGTTGATAAACATAATAACGTTGTAGCGGTACTGCGACCTTCTGAACTCAGACGGGCTAATTTAGTAAATTCGTTCTTTTTGCGGTCATGAACAACACCACAATTTAAACAAGTTAAAAACGGTTTTGGCACAAACCAACAAGCGGTAGGCTTCTCTGAATCTTTAGCAATTCCTAAGTGGCTAACTCGTCCATCTGGAAATACAAATAACTTTTGAGGAATAAATTTTTGATACTCTGGTTTGGGTTCCCGTCCGCGTTTTTTTGTCACCTTAAACCAACTATCAGGTAAACGGTCTTGGTCGTCCCTTTCCCAGAGTCCATCTTCATCAAGGGTGATATATCCTTCTTGAATATCACTATCGGGCTCTGTATCGAGACTGACGGCTAATAACGGTGTGATTTGTTCGGTATTGCTATCGTAACGCACGGCGTAATATTCTTGACCACATTCTCGACAGAAAACCAACGGATACAGTAAGCGGTTGTTGGTGGTAGAATATTGTCCTTCTAAAGTAAGAAACCGTTGGTCAGGCGCTTCTAAAGTAGCATACACACTTCCCCCCTGGGAGATGAACTGATGGAGCCGAAATGCCATTCCTTTGGTCTGACTTCCCCATAACAGCATTTGTTTAAGAATATCAAGGCAAATTTCAGGAGAAAAACTCAATTCCTGAGCTAAATTTTCAGCGCCGGACTGTAGAGAAATAGGAGTTCTTCGCACTAAATGATTGTCTTCTTCTTGGAGTCCTAACTGCATTTCTATCCAAGCACTGAGGGGATGTTGTTTGAATGCTTCTAAGGTTTTTTCTGTTTCCGGGGGCAACCCAGCAGTTAAACTATTTTGTAATTCTTGGATAGTAGGATAGGGTCGTTGAATGGCTTTTTCTAGGGTTTCATCAATAACGCTATCGGGTTTAATTTCGACTCCAAATAATTTACTCGCTACCTCAGCAACAGTTTGACGGCGACTACTACGATTTCCTTCGGTGGACATAGTAGCAGACGTACCAATACAGAGAAAATTTTGCCCACAACGTTGTCTTAATTTGCGAATAACAACAGCAACATCAGCGCCTTGTCTCCCTCGATAGGTGTGGAGTTCATCTAAGACTAAAAATTTTAATTCCGGTGAATTGACGAGGCGGTCTTCATGAGTCCGAGTTAACATTAATTCTAACATCACATAATTGGTGAGCAGAATATGGGGCGGATTATTTTGAATCTCTGTTTTTTCCTTTAAGCTTTCTTGACCTGTATATTTTTTGACCTGAATAAAACAATTAGGAACCTTTTCTAAAAATTTATTAAATTCTTCAGCTTGGGAATTAATTAAGGCATTCATAGGATAAACTAGAATTGCCTGTAATCCTTGTTGATGAGGATTTTGGAGTAAATAACTAATAATTGGCACAACGTAGGTTAAACTTTTTCCTGAACCTGTTCCTGTTGTTAATACATAAGGAATTTGTTGTTTAGCACGGCGAAAGGCTTGTTCTTGATGATAGTAAAATCTATAATTAGGAAAATAGCGTTTACAGTCGGGATGTAAAATATTTTGTTGAATTAAGGTTTCAATACTAGCACTTTGTTTATAGGCGGGATTAATTTGAACTAAAGGATCTTTCCAAAGCTGACCTTTATCGAGTTCGTTTTGAATAAAAGTTTTAATTCTAGGATCTCTGATTTTTAAGAAACTTTCAATATAATTACGGTAATCTGAAATAACTTGTTCTCGGAGTTCAAAAATATCTAAATTGGTTGTAGGTTTTAAGCTCAGATGATCTAAATTAGAATCCGAACTATTTTCGGGTTGTGAAGGAGAATTATCTGATAATCCTAATCGTTTGTTAAGATAGTTAACCAGTTGTTGTGTAAAATTTTCGGTTAGTGTATTACTATCGAAGACTTCACAAAGTTGGGTAAAATCCCAATCTTCAGGAATACTAGAAAATAAGGCTTCTAGTTGTTCATCGGTTAAGGATTCAACTTCAGTGCAGTTTAATTGTACTGTTTTTAAACCAATTAAAGGGCTAGTGGCTGAGATGGCAACTAAGGGTTGTTGTAATAAATCTTTAAGTCTGATGGGAATTTTCATAGTAATTTATTGAAAATAATAAATGTAGGGGTAATTCATGAATTATCCCTACATTATTAATTTAAGATTTAAAACAAATCCAGGTAAAATATCTTCTCCTGATAAGGTTGGGGGATTTTCTAAAGTTTGTTTTTCTTGTCCCTGACGATAAATTTCAACTTGGCGGTTTTGGCGATTAATTAACCAACCTAACCGACAACCATTATCCATATATTCCTGCATTTTATCTTGTAAGGGTTTTAAAGAATCGCTAGGCGATCGCAATTCTATGATAAAATCAGGGCAGATTGGCGGGAATTTCTCTTGCTGTTCGGGGGTTAAGAGATTCCATTTTTCTAAGGATATCCAAGCCGCATCCGGTGAACGCTCTCCACCCTTGGGAAGTTTAAAACAAGTGGAAGAATCAAACCCTATTCCGGTTCCGTCAGTATCCGCCCAATTGGCTAATTGTTGAGCTAATTTAAAATTCCGGTTTCCGGTTATTCCCCCTGTGGGTGGCATAATAATTAAGTCTCCTTTAGCAGTTCGTTCTAATTTTAATTCCCGGTTTGCGACACAAAGTTGATAAAATTGTTCATCGGTAATCGGGATGATTTCTGGATTGTTTAAAATTAATGCTGTCATGGTTTTATCTCCTTGAGTATGGTAATTAAAATAAAACTTATTTAGCAGCTTGTCTGACATCCTCTACTTGAATTTCCAAGGTTTCTGCTACTTCTTGAATGCTTAATCCTCGTGCTAACAAAGTTGGGACTAATTCTAACTTAGTTTGCTTTAAGATACTTTGATAAAACCGAGTATTTTTAAATTCACTTACGTCAAGCATAGTTTGGATTTCCTCTAAGCTAAGGTTGGGAAATTTGTACACGACAATAGCCTGGATAAATTCTATCACTTTTTGCCGTAGGATTTCATCGGGTAATAGTTTAACTTCGCTGATGAGTTTTTGCGCGAGAGGAGTAGTTTTGCTCGGTGTCTCTACTAAGAGTTTAGCAATTCCCAGCCAGGGAGATTCTTGAGGGTTTATTTCGAGTTCGTTGAGGTAAAAACGATGAATGTGTTTTTCTATTAAGTTTTCGTAGCGCGGGTGTGGTAAAACTTCATGAGTGCGGCGGTCATAGATGACAATTCCATACCATTCTCGTTGCGGGGGACGAGTTTGACGAAAGTAAAGAAATATCTCTCCAAAAAGCCGTTCATAAAATTCTTCATCTTTGTAAGTTTGTAACTCGACAAAGTATAGAGGTTCTTCTTCAAATCCTGGTAAGGGAGAAAATAAACCATCTAAGCGGAAGGCTTGCTGTTTTAGTTCCGGTGCGGTAAATTCGTAGGTGTTAGGATTGGTTGTTGGTTTGCCAATGAGTTCAAAAAATATTTGGGGAAGTTCTTTTATGAGTTCGTAGAATATGATGTCTGTTTTCATTTGTTTTCAATAATATTATTGGTTAAAAGCCTAACATATCCCAGGCGGCTAATACTAACCTTTGGGTGCGATATTCTCCATATTTATTAATTTCTTTATTTTTAAGAACCCGAAAGGTTTCACTAGGAAATTCAGCCCCATAAATATCCGCAGGGTCGAGAATATAGCGCAGTTCATCACGGGTTAAACCGTATAATTTGGCATATTTCGCGTCGAGTTCTGCTCTTAATATTGCCCGTCGGTTTTCATCCCAAATAAAGGGTTCTCCGTCATATCCCATATCTTCGGCAAAGGGTTTCATATCATTAGCTGTATATACTAATTCTAAGACTCGACTACTGATAAATTCGATATCTTCTGGGGTGTACCAGTCGGGGGGAATGATGGGGAGTTGTTTGAGGATGAAAAGACTAAAATTATTTCCTCCTAATTTTTGACGAGTAACAAAATCAAATAATAAACTACTAAAATTAGCTAATAAACAAGAAATTAAATCCACATTATTTTGCTCTAAAACTATTAATGGCGCACTATGACCTACACCAACTTTAGGTAATAAGCTAAAAATCGTTGTGCGTTCATTTACTGAAGATGTAATACCTCTAAAAACTAACAACCAATCTTTCTTCCAATTACAATTAGATAACCGATTTTCTACTTCAGTATTACTAATCCAATAACGAGGATTAACTTTAAAATTAGGATTTTGTAAATTTTCAATGTTAGGAGTAGGAATAATTTTAAAATCTACTTGATCACTATTTAGCATCTCATCAGTATAAAATCCGTAGCGATGATCATAAACGAAAAACATTTTTCCTTCATACAAAGGTAATAAATCATCGCTTGGTTTATTAAAAAATAAATGACTATCAGTATTCATCATAAACATTAACATAGATGAAATACCCCAAGGGTTAACTTCTGTTTTCTCATTTTCTAAAACAGGAATATTTTGATATATTTTCTTGGTTAATTCTGCATCTGGATTACTACGAAAAACGGGACAAGTAAAAGTATTAGGATTAATTAAACCAATATCTTCTTTCGATAAAGTAAAATATCTTTTTGCTTCATTCAGATCAGAAACATAGTGACAGTGATAAGTAAAAACTGCTTCTATTTTCTTTAGTTTTTTACCTGCTAAAGTTAACAAACAAAAAGCAAATCTATCACCAACATCAGGAAAAATGAAAGCCCAATTAGTAAAGCCGAATAAACTAACTAAAGATTCCTGTTTAATTACATCACCAAAAAAGTCTTTTGTTGTGTCATTTGTAGCAATTCCACTTGGAACAATTATACCTACTCTACCTATATCAGAAATTATTTTTCTAGTTGTTTCCGCAAATACAGCATAAGTATTAATTCTTCCTACCGCAGTTAGAGGAAAACGTCGTGACTCTCGAATAAATTTACTTTGAGCATCAGAATCATGTTTAGCATCTTCAAGTTCTTGTAATAATTTAGAGTTGGTTTTTTGTAACAGTTTAATTAATTTATCTCTTTCAGATTTGTTTTTAGCATTAGCAATTTCTAAGTTTCTAGCAGCAAAAAATTCTCTTGGATCAAGCTGAATCATTTCCCAAGGAGGATTACCCAAAACACAATCAAACCCGTTGACCCCCCTTAGTCCCCCCTTAGTAATGGGGGAAATATCTTCTACCCCCCTTAATCCCCCCTTAGTAAGGGGAGAAACATCTTCGACCCCCCTTAATCCCCCCTTAGTAATGGGGGAAATATCTCGCCCCCCATTAGCAAGGGGGGGTTGGGGGGGGTTAAACACATCAGGAAACTCCAAACACCAATGAAAAAACCGCTTATCTTCCGCCAACTTGTTCGCCGCATCAACTAACTTTTGAGTTACCGGATTTCCCCCTAATAACTGTTTTAACGCCTCCGTTGTTGGTAATAACTGTAAATTCTGTTCAGTTAAACCCATAAAAAACGCCGCCGTCCATAAATTACAAGCCGAATAATCACGCCACCAACCCAGATTATTTTCACTGTGATTTTGTTGATATTGACTTTGTTTTTGCTTAATTTCCTTTGGTGTAGTTTCCGGTATTTCCGCAAACTCTCGCCATTTTTCTATATATTCACTGCGTCCGGTTTCTAAATCAACAAAATTCAAAGGAATTTGACCCGTTTCTAAATCTTTTCGTTCTTTCTTATTCCGAGTTTTAAATAAAGTCGATAACTTTTTATCATCTCCCGTCACCGCTTTAAAAGCATCATCTGGTATCCCTTCATCTAAACAGGAAATATCCAACACCCCCACCAAAGAATTACCGCATTTAATTCTATGGTCTAAAAAGTTCAAAGGTAAACCCTTACAAAACCCTTCTATCCATAACGCCACCTTGCATAAATCCACCGCCAACGGGTTCAAATCCACCCCATAAATACAATGTTGAACAACATCTCTAATCGCCTGTCTTAACGCTTCTGGTGCAGGCTGAGGTTCACCCGTTCTAATAATAGCCAATTCCTTACCAATTCTTCTCGCCGCCGCCAACAAAAAATGACCCGACCCACAAGCAGGGTCACAGACTTTTAAACTTAATAAAGCTTCTCCTAATTTTCCTTTTTCTGACTCCCGTAACTTTTCCGCAATTACAGGTTCTAAAGCACTTTTAATTAATTGTGCTACTAACTCAGGCGGTGTATAATAGGAACCCGTAGTTTTTCGGTCACTTCCTATCACCAACAGAAACTCATAAACCCCCTGCTGCTGTCTAAATTGGGGTGTAAAATCCAATAAACTTTCATACACACTCCCCAATTCCTCCACATCCAACGCCCCATAATTCACCCGTCGTAACTGTCCCTTATTTTCATATAAAGATAACTCCCGAATTGACATCAATAAATCATGATTATCAATCGCACATCCTTCTAATATTTTTAAAGTTTTCTCCCCAAATAAATCCCCATTCAAGGGCGATAATCCTAACACCTCACCCCGCCAATTCTCATTAAATAAGGCAAAAGTTACAATCAAACCTTGCCAAATATCCTGAAACCCTTCGCGGCGATAACTCGGACGTTCTGCCAAAGCTCTTAACCGTTCAATGCTATAATATTCTCGATAAATCCTAACTTTTTCGGCATCTTCTCCCGCCAATAATAAATTACGGGATTCTGCCACCATTAAAAATAATAACCGATAAATTAAAAACAATAATAACCGATAAAAGTCCTGAGAAATTAACTGATTTTCTTCAATTAATTGCCGTAAACTTTGATTCTGTTGATGTTGTAAAAACCCCGTTCCTAACCTAATAATTGCCCGTTCCACCCCATCCCGTAATCTATCCCGTACCCGTCCCCCTTGCTGTAAGGTTTCCTGGTGATAAAACTCTAATAAACATTCATCTGTATCCTCAATTCCTTGCGGTAATCTTGTCCGGTGAAATAACCGATAAAATAACCCAAATTCAGCAAAATTTTCCCCATTAAGAATTTGTTCTAAATCAAACTCAAGATAAGTTAAACGAGTCATTAACGAACAATCTCGCAATAACCGCCAACATAACCCATTAGTAACAATACCCCATAAATGCTCAGTGCGGTTTAAATATTCCTGCATTAACCCATGAGCAGATAGTCGAGAATTTCCAGTCCGGGAAGATTTTTCTATATTAATCTTACAACCAATAATATGAATCGGCGGTTTATTTTCCCCCGACTCAACCCGATGGGAAATTGCAAAAGTTTTTTCCTCAATAATTTCTGCTTTAGGTTGAAAAACCAGGTTATATCCTAATAACTTTAATAGAGGAATAGCCCAATATTCACGGGTGATGCTGGTAGCTGTCTCGGTTTCATCTCGACCCAAACGCCGTTTAAAGATATTCCATAAATCCTTAGCTTCCCCCCAAGCAAAGGCAATTTCATCCTCTAATTTCTGAGTTTTACTCAGTCCAAAGTTTTCCGATAATTGTCCTTTTAACTCTCCCGAAACCAGATCTATTGTTAAGTCGGAAGCAATTAAATTACCTTGAATTAAAATCCCCGTTAAACTTGTCATAATTTCTACCAATTATCATAACATTAAAAGCCTTTTAAATACTCAAAAATAAATCATTTAGGAATTAAAAGATAAATCCCTAAAATATCTAAAGGTAACTGAGGTTTAACTTTAACCTTACCTGCTTTCGTCAGTTCTCGAACCCGGTGATGAGAAGCAGCTAAAACCTGCGCTCGCTCCTGGGCAATCATTTCTAAATTAGGTTGTAAATCCTTTAAATGATCTAAAATTAAATTAATCCGATTACGTTTATTTTCTATAGGTAAATTGCCCACAGGTTCACAGGAATTAAGTAAATCTAAAGACTCCTCAGCCGATAACCAATTAGCATTCGCCGGACTTCCAGTAAACCCTCTAACTAGAGCTTCTTCTGCTAATAATATTTGTCCTTTTGAACTTTCTAATAAATGCCGAATCCTCAATAATAAAATAACCGTCGGTTTCAATACCCCTTCTGTCACCGTCACCCCACAACGAGCAGCAATCGGGTTTAGTTGATTTTCTGCTAAACTTTCCTCTAAAATATAACGGGCTAATCCTTCAACTAACGGATGATTTCTACCAATATATTCCACTCCTTCAGGTGCAGGGGAAGTAAAAGTAATTAATCGAGATTTATCTCCTAAAACGGGTTGGACACAAAGGGGAATATTGGCTAATTTCCAGCTTTTTTTCTGTTTAACTAAAGAACAACTTAACTTTTCACAAGCATTTTTAACAAACTCTGCCACATCAGTTTCACTACCTAAAATTTGATCAGATTCAATTAACTCCTGTTGTACTTCTTCTGGTTTAATTGCCCGTTGAGCAAAACGAGTCCGGTTCAATTTCTCCCTTTCTACCGCTTTATCCCAGTTTTTATGAACCTCTACCAAAGGAGAACCCAAATCATCTAATAAATCAAAAATTGTTAATTGTTTTACTTCCGCGGCTCTCTCAAATAAAGATTTAAACACCGCTTCTTGTACCGTACTACTATCCATTGGTACGGGAACTGTAATTCCTAAAGATTTATGAATTTCTACGGCTTTACGAATTAAAACTTGTAAAACTGCACCATCAATCGGGTTATCTTGACCATAAAGCAGAAAACATTTAACCTGTGGTGCTGTTTGTCCGTAACGGTCAATGCGTCCTTCCCGTTGTTCTAAACGATTAGGATTCCAAGGTAAATCATAGTGAATAGCGGCGGTAAAATGTTCCTGTAAATTAATTCCTTCACTTAAACAATCCGTAGCAACTAATATCCGTTGGGGTGCATTTTTGAGTTCTTCTAAACGGATTTCTCGCTCATCTTCTGACTGTTCCCCAGTAATCGCAATTACCCGCAAGTTATTTTTCTTCGTTTCTAATTCTTTTAAAGCTTCAGCTACATATTTAGCCGTAGCAATATAACGACACCAAATAATCGGATTTAACCCATCTTGAAGTAAGGTTTTAACCAGGGTTTTAACCTGATGTAATTTACGGTCATTTGTCCCTTGCAGTTGTTTAGCTAGGATAACAAATTCTCGTAATTGACGTTTTTGAGACTCATCAAAAGTTTGTTTCCCTTTTTCCACAATCGTTGTCGGAACTACATCTATTATTTGTTCCTGTTCGGTAGAATCATAAACATAAGTAGCGGCTAATTCTTCATCAAAATCTTCCGTTGTTTCCTCCACAACACTATATTTTTCAGTTTGACGGCTTAAAGTAGCAATTGCCGCCGCCGGAGAAGACATCACACAGCGCAAAATTGCCAAAGCCGACCAATAACGTCCCCGTCGTTGAGCATGACTAAGGGGAGTTTCCTCTGCGGTTTTCACCAGTCTCCAGGCAAAATCATAGACAGCTTCAAATAATTGGCGGTATTCTTTAGAAAGAGAATAGGGTTTTTCCTGGGAAACTCGTTCAGGAAATGGGGTTTCATTCCCTAACCATTGTTGAACATCAACCCGTCGCCGTTGGACAAAATGACGGGCTAATTCAATCCGTTGTTTTTCGTTTAATTGGTCTAGGCTAAATTGTTTGAATTCAGGATTTAGTAATCCTAATAAAGATAAAAAAGACGCTTCAATTCCACTGTGGGGAGTAGCAGTAAGCAGGATTAAATGTTGATTAGATTTTGCAGCAATTTTTTGGACAAGTTGATGGCGTTGTTGTTGAGTGCTACGTTCACCGCCTGTATGGGTACAGGTATGGGCTTCATCGACAATCACTAAATCAGGACAATGGACAAGAAAACTCTCTCGGCGACGGTCAGATTTCACATAGTCCAAACTGACAATCAGATGGGGATAATAACTAAAAATATGGCTATCCCCAGCAGGTAAACCCCGTTCTAGCTTGGAAACCGTACCAGAACGCACCACAACCGCATCAATATGGAATTTTTGTTTCAGTTCTCGTTGCCATTGGTCACACAGTTGAGGGGGGCATAAAACCGCCATTCGTTTGGCTTCTCCTCGGTCTAATAGTTCTCGAATAATCAACCCCGCTTCAATGGTTTTGCCAATCCCGACATCATCCGCAATCAGTAACCGCACCGTTTCTAACCGCAACGCCATTAATAAAGGAACGAGTTGATAGGGTCGTGGCCGCACCGATAACCGCCCTAAACAGCGAAACGGCCCCGCTCCACTGCGGAGACTGAGGCGAGTCGCATCCATCAGTAGTTGGGCGGCGGTATGGTTTTGAATCGTGTCTGGGTTGGGGGGAGCAAATTGGGCAGGTTCAATGTTTTCTAAGCCAAGGCGGGTAAAAACCCCACAGATTTGTTCTTCGTTACCACTCAGGGGCCGTAACCGGACAACTTCGGAATTATCAGAAGGCAATACCACCCATTGCCGTTGCCGACAAATCACAATAGATCCAGGTTTTGCTGATTCACTCATGGGTCAAGAATAATAAAACCTTTAGGTCAAAACTCTTATCTTTATTGGCTTTCAGTTGGGTTATTAATGTATTGGCTAAACTTTACCTTAATCTAAAGGATTCTTTGAAAACCTGATTTTAATTAAACTTATAAGTGAGGTTTCTCTTATTCTGGTACTTAGCTAGGTTTTTTGTTCTCCACAGGCGGTTTTTCCTTAGAGTTTTAAGTCAAGGAATAACTGGCCAGGTGAGATATTTCCACGACTGCGACAATGGTAAGCCAGATGGCAACTACTACACAAAGCCACTAAATTTTCTAACCTATTATCCCCAGGGTCACAATTCCAATGATGCACTTGCAACACATAAGCTCGACGTTTTAGGTTATTGGGTAAAGATTCTCCAGGTTTAAGGCAATAACGACCACATCGTTGACATTGCCAGTTAGCTGATTCCTTAACCGCAAAAGCTAGTTCCTTCCAGTTTTCGGGATACCGATTTGAACTCATGAACAAATTTATTAAATTTTATTAAGGCTTTGATATTTATTGATGTTTCCCCTCAAGCCCTTCCTACAGTCTAGTTTTTTATTGACCCGTTGAGGTAATGAATAACAAAACACAGATAACGTAATCAATAACAGATAACATAACGAATAACAGGAATAGCAAATGAATCAATATGTCTGGACTCGTTGTTAACGGGAAAAATCGGTTAATGAACCAATGGGAGAAATGGGTCAAGGGTTCATGGGGCGACCGGATTAAAGTTTTGGGGGATGAGAGCCTAGAAAGTTTTTCCCATTGCCTCTCGGTGTTGTGGTATGGACAGGCGGACAGGCAAAGATTAGCAAAACTGGATTATTCACTGAAACCAGATGAGCAAAATAAAAAGGATAAGCAACCCGATAGAGTTTACACTTAAAACAAACCGCCGCCACATTCCTACTATCTGTTAGCAATTCACACGAGAATTGCTCAACTTTTTATGAAATTAACACCATGCAAAACCCACCAGAAAGACCGCCCATCCCCAAACCTCCAAAGCCTCCTAAATACTTCCCAGGACTTAAAAATAAGTCTGACACCGTTTCACCTGAAGTATCTAAGAAACCATCTGTAAACAAGCTGAAAACGACTGCAAACATGATGATGGCTTTAGGGTTCATAATGATGACGTTTACCCTGATTGGGTATGAAACATCTATCTGTACTTATAAAGAAAATTATTTAGGGAATTTAGAAAGCGATTGTACCTACAACATTGGAAAAATTGGAAATAAGAATAATTTGATTATGTTTAGCGGATTCCTGTTCCTTGGCGGTTGCATCCTTTTAAATAATGAGGAGTGCAGGAAATAAACCCTATCGTGTGTAACTTTTGCACAAAACCATATTGATTTTTTAGTCCCACTTGCAAAGGCACTACCCACGCCCTAACAATCCTATTAACGGGTATGGGTGCTTATATGAAAGTAAACAGACACGGGAAAGCCAAAATACTCAGCCATGATGAAATCCAGATCCTATTTAATGAAGGTTTGCACAACCTCAGAGATCGGGTAATTTTTGCTGTCTGTTTGTTTACGGCGGCAAGGATTAACGAAGCTTGCACCCTTCACACCTTGGATGTTTACGACAGGAGAGGCAACGTTAGAGTTGAGTTAACCTTTCGGAAGTCCAACACCAAGGGAAAACTAGCGACCCGAACCATCCCAGTGATTGATGAGTTGAGGGGGTATTTAGAAAAGTACAGACCAGAAGCGGGTAGAAAATGGTTGTTTCCCGGTGGTGTGTTCCGAGACAACCCAGCCACTCATTTGAACCCTCGTTCTGCCAGTCGGGTTCTTAAAAAAGCTTTTGACCGGGTTGAGATTGATGGGGCTAGTACCCATTCAATGCGCCGCACTGCTTTAACGATGATGAGTAACGCTGGCATCCCCCTTAGAACCATTCAGGAAGTCTCAGGACACCGCAACCTTGAACAGTTGCAACAATACCTAGAAGTACAGCCAGAACAGGTTAGAGGGGCTGTTTCTATCCTCTCTATGCTTTCCCCTATTGACGATACCCCTGTGAATATAGCCGTATATGTTCACACCCCCACGCTGGAACCTTTGCCATCTGACAACAGTAGCCTATAGGTTAACGGGGTAAAGCCGAGAGCCGCGCCAAATAGGACATGATGTAACGACTTATTACGACTAATCGCTGTAACCTTTACACAGAGGGGCTTTAAATTGCTACTTTGCACTTGGTGTCAGCTTCGCTATTTCTACGCCAAATACGTCTAATAAAATATCTCAGGTGTAAGTTGTGAAGATTTCACAACTTCAACAATTTACAGGAATTTTTAGAGAAAAAAGTCAATAAATTGTTAATTTTTGGTGCAATAATTCAAAAAAATCAATGAATTATTCCCTGATTGTTCGGTCTACGTCTATACGTTATCTTACTTATCTATATTTTGTTTTACTCGCCGCCGTCCCACTCATTGCCGTTAACGGTTGATTTTCCTCTGGGTTAGTTTTTCTAATTTTGCAGGGAAACAACGAACTTTAAAACTTGAGGCTTTTGGAATTTTGTTGATGCCAAAATCAAATTTTAATGGTATATTGTTATTGTGTTTTAGGCAGTTATCTTTGAAAATTGCCAAAAAATAACCCGCTTGGTAGGCGGGTGTCCAGTAAATTGCATGGGCTTTTTTGAGCCCTTTGATAGAATGAATTATATCAGCTTTGTAAGAATTAGAATAGTTAGATTGTTAAAGAACTATTCAACTATATCACAGAATCTACAGAATGAACACCGAAAAACTGTAGATTTTAATAAAAGCCGAACCTCACCGATTCAAGGGGGTGCGGCATGATTACCACCGACACCGCATTAAAAGGAAAGGCGATGCCGCAAGGCGGCGGCTACGCCATCGCCTCAAGCAAGCGTAACCCATGCCCAATCTGTGAAAAAACGCACGGGTGCAAGATTTCAGACAATTTAGTAATGTGTTTGCGGGGTGATAGAAACTGGTCAATCCCAGGATGGAGATACCTCAAGCCTTTACGGGGCTTTATGGGGGGATTGTTCGGGGCCGATTCAGGGGAGCGACAAGAATATAGACCGGAGCAACAACCCAAAGCCAAACCTTCAAACATTACCCCCCTGACTGATGAGCAACTGGACAGAGAAGCCAGAAAAATCCTTAAACAGTTGGGATTGAGTGCCAAACATCGGGAGCAGTTGCGCGGTCGCGGCTTAACTGATGAACAAATTGATCAGCGTGGGTTTAAGTCGGTTGACCGCTATCAAGAATTTAATTTAATTCCTATTAATCCTAATTTTCCAGGGATGGGGGATAGAGGGACGTTAACTAATAGTGGGCCGGGGATTCTGATTCCTATTTGGAATATCAAAGGATTAATCATTGGGTTTCAAATTGCCAGAGATGATCGGAATCCTAAATATCAATGGCTTTTGGGGAGTAGCGATCGCCGCGTTTCCGGTGAACTGCCGTTACAGGTTTTAACATTCAATGATTCCCCTGATCTAAACATTGCTGAGGGAACATTAAAACCGCCCGTTGCAGCGCATTTACACAATATTAATGTGTTGGGTGCAGGGGGGGTAAGTTGGCACGGTTCCCCCAATGAATTTAAGGGGATTATTGACAGTGGATTGTTTACCCGCTACATTCTAAACCCCGATGCCGGATGTAAAGCTAATCATCATGTAATGGGTGCTTATCGAGCTTTATACCTATTCCTTAAAAACCTCGAAATTAACCTAATGGTGAGGGATTGGGGTCAAGGTAATAGACCTAAATCGGATAAGATTGATATTGACGAAATCGACACCGTAACCTTTAATAATGCTCCTATTGTTTCCTTTGAGGAGTGGGATAATTCCACAGAATTACAAACCTTTTTAGCCGAACATGAAACCCGCAAAAATAACACCGTAATATCTAAAGATGAGCATTTTAACCGATTCAAATTACCTGAATTAGAAAATGATTTAGCTCGAACTGTTAAGCGGTTATTTGGTCGGTTTAGTCGGAAATCAAAACCCGTTATTGCCGAACCCAAGCCCGTTACAATCCCAGAACAAAAAACAGAATGTAGCGCGATCGTAAAATGGGAACCTCAGAAATTAATCAGTATTTATTATGTACCTGGACAATTGCCAACGTTTGACGAATGGCAACAAATGGGACACCCTAAAATCATTTTTAATAATGGGGAAAGGTTGGCTTGCTATGGTGAAGCGTGCGAGAAGGGTTTTAAATTTACTTTAGACACAACTGCAACGGGTCACGGAAAATCATTTGATGCGGGGTTAATTGATTTAGAAACCTTTGGAATTGACCCCAATGATAAGGAGAATAAAGCCAGAATATTCTACTTATCACCCGATCATCGGAACCCAACCAATGCAACAGTAGAAGCCAATTATATTGATTTAGAAGCCCGACATAATGGGTTAAATTATGACACTGACCGCACTACTGCTTTAGGAAAATCTCACGTTGTCAGGGTTAAGAATAATCAAACCCCTGATATTCCCTCTAACTGTCCTGAGAATGGAACATTCTTAACCGTCGCCGAATTGGGATTAAGCGCCTTTGGTGGTAAGGAATCACCTATTTGTCAGTCATGTCCACTTCTTAATCAAGGGTGCTTATTCCTTGAAAATAGACGGGACACTTTAACCAATGAAAGGTTAATCCGGGCTGATATTAATTCCATCCATCCCTCAAGTGAGGATATTCTGATCCTTGATGATTTAAGTATCGTCAATAGTCATCAAACTGATATTGGCATTGAGGAAGTTTTAAGGACAGTTGGAAGTTTGCACCTTCGAGATGATGAAAGGATTTTCAAAGCATTAAGACCCATCTTAGTCGCTGTGTGGAAGGCGTTACAGTCTATCACAACCGATAAACAGAAGTATGGGATTAGTCATCGGGAAGTGATGAAGTTGATGCCAACTACTGACGAATTGAATCAATTAATTTTTGATTTATATTTTGATGATTGGTTAGGCGCTGATAATGTTTGGGGAACACCACGCTGGCATTATGAAATGGTTGGTGAAATCCCAGAAGCTACCAAGGTTATAGGTGAAGATTTTATCGCTCCATCGCTTCAAGATTTAAGAGATGAGTGCTATAAATTATCTGAAAATTATGCCAAATATATCTCAGGGATTCAAACACCGGAGGAAAAACAGCAAGCAATTAAAGACAATGTAATTCCGTCTTGGTTGCCAGCCTTGATTGATTGCTTGACCGGAAATAAACGGATTAATTTACGGATTGATAACGGTAAATTAATCATCACTAAATTGTCAAAACGTCACCGGAATATTATCAAAGGTGCAGGGTTTTCAATAATGTTGGATGCTACCAAAACCAGACAGGATTACGCTTTATCCTTGGGTATTAGTCCAGATGAAATCCTAGAAGTAGCAGAAGTTAAACAATCAACTCCTAACCTAACTATTCACATTATTAATGGATTAAAGGCGAGTAAACAACGCCGCGATACGATGCAGCGCCGGATCGGGTTTGGATTGAGTGCGATCGCCAACCTCCACCAAGGGCAAAACATCGGACTGATTGACAACAAAGGAGCGATGGACAATTACCCGGACTTAGGACACAAGCTGGGTTATTGGCACAGAGATACTCGCGGCTCTAATCAATTCCTAGATACTCAAGTCATGGTTAGCATAGGTCGCCCCTGTCCTAACTTGGGTCAAGTCGCGGCAGAATATCAAACCTTAACCGGGTTTTGTCCGACACCGGACAAACTCACGGGACGTTATGGGGGATGGGTTAACCGGAAAATTCAATCAGAATTAATTCAATACGCAGGACGCACCCGAGCGCACCTAAGACCGACTGAGGAACTGCACAGTTATCTGATTGCTGATCTCGATGATGACACCATCAGCGCCCTTAGACTCGCCTACCCTACAGCAACGGTCATCACTGAGGATATTTACGATATAGCGCCCCAAGCCGCAAGTAAAGGTGTCCAAACCGAGCGGGGCATTATTGACGCAGTTTGGTCAGTTATTAAGTCGGGGGGGTCGATCACTATTGGCAAAGTTGCGGAACAGTTGGGAATCACACCGGGGGGGGTATCTAAATGCCTTACCGACCGCTTGGGTATAGGTTTCAGGGCGGTAAAAAAAAGTTTACTTTTGTTATATAGTGCTATTAATAACAAAAGTAAACTTTCTGAACTCGATTCTGATGCGCTCTACATTGCCAGGGAATATCTACCTGATGTCGCCCAAGACTTTGAACGGGGGGACACCACCCCTGCTGATGTGATTTTTGAGATGATGACGACCGCTAAAGCGTTTGGTGAAAGGCAATTCAGGCATATTTTAGCCGCGACTCCTATCACAACCCTATGCAAGCTGTTGGGGGCGGTGTTGCGGTTCATCCCTCAAAAAATATTGACTGAGTTGATGCCAATATCCCCACACTTAGCCACAACTAACTACTAACAATATCTAGGAGAACAAAATACTGAATAGTGTTAACAGTGGATTTAAGTATCCAAAAACTAGAATGTTTCAGTACCATTTTTGGGCAAGTTTTTAAATCATTAAAAGACATTTTGCAATATTTGTTTACAAAGTGTCCCATTTTGCACGTATCTCGGCGACTACCCTATTCTGGAGGATATTTTCAGGACAATTGAGGGTTTCTTGAGTCCCGACGAGAAACCAGATTATTCCTGAACATCTTTTAGGGCATCTTCCAACAGCAGTCTGACAATTTCCGCTTTGGTTCGTCCTGTCCTGGCCGCCAACATTGATAATTTTCGATGGGTGGATTCGGGTAAATCGACGGTGAAGCGTTTTGTCCCTTCTTTGGGTTGAACTTGTAATCTGTCCATAAATGTTGTTTCTGGTTGGGGAATGGGTTGGGGTTCGGAAATTTCAATCGGTTTGGGAGTTACCGCCGGTGTTGAATTTTCTCCATAGACAAATTCTTGGGCTAAGGCATCACTCAAGGGTTTACGGGTTTGTTTTTTATTGTTCATACTCCCTCTGGCAATTGTTTGAGGATGGCTTTAAATAATCGGTCATATTCGATAGCAGCTTCACTGGCGGCTTGTCCTGGTAAGTCCCAAACAGTTAGTGATTGACCGGAAGTATCGGCGATGGCTTGTTTTTGGTGAATGATGGGTTTTAAAAATTTAGCATCGGGGATTTGAGATAAAAGGGCGATCGCCTCCTGTTTGAGTTTGGTATTCTTCACCGCCCGACTTAGGAAAACTAAACCTTTGGGCAATCCCCCCCGCACAGACTGAGCCTGTTTGAGTAATCGCATGGCATCGCTGGCAGACCGTAAATCAACACCCGTCGGTTGCACCGGAATTACGGCTAAATCACATCGGAATAAAATAGCTCTGGTTTCTTCGGAAAGACTCGCCGGGCCGTCAATAACTAGGTAATCGTAATCTTTGATTAACTCTGGAATCTTTTCTAGGATGTCATCTGGGGATTGAATCACCTGACAAGCAAGTTCAATCCCCATCCCGGCTACCCATTGGGAACTTGACCGTTGAGCATCGGCATCTACCAGCAACACCCGATAGTTCTGTTTGAACTGAAGCCAATAGGCTAAATGCACTGACGAGGTAGATTTCCCCGACCCCCCCTTCTGATTGATTAAGGCAATTATTCCCATACTGATTTACTTACTTACTGCATTAATTAAGTATTTTATTACAGTTTGCAGGATTCAGTCAGATTCTGATTCAGTAAAATCTACTGCAATACAGAGATAAAACAGCAAGTAAACACTGCATTAAGTAAATACTGCATTACTGTATTAAGTAAATAAACTTCAATTAGGATGATCAGAAAACCAAGTTACCAAACTAATGAACTGTCAATATAGACAGGAGAGTACGAGTTAATTGATTTTGTTGATTACTTCAACAGGACTTACGCAGGCACACTATATATAGTGTGCAGTAAGCCAGCGAACGCTGCCAATTGTTCAAGTATTTGCGCCAGCAATATAAAATTTAGACACAAAAATTATGCTGATTGACAGATATTTAACAGTCAATATTTATGCTAAACTGATTAAGTTAATTTGGGGTGAAAAATATGTCGTTTAGCCAACTAGATTACTGCCAATATCTATTGAGCAGCCCAAACAATTATACCTTAAATAACTTAGCCAAACACTTAGAAAATGTTAGCCATGATACCATAAATCGTTACTTAACCAAAGAAAATTTCACCTCGGAATCTTTGTGGCAAAATGTCAAAAAAGATATCCAAATCAGTGAAAATAGTGCGATCATTTTTGATGATACAGTATTAGATAAAAGGTTCGGGGAAAAGATTGAATTAGTCCGTCGTCAATATAGCGGAACAGAACATCGTGTACTGTCAGGTATTGGGCTGGTTAACTGTGTTTATGTTAATCCAGAACTGGGTTTATTTTGGGTAATTGATTATCGCATATATGATCCAGAATATGATAATAAAACCAAACTAGATCATGTAGCTGATATGTTGAATAATCTGGTGACAGAAAAACAACTACCCTTCGCAAAAGTCCTTATGGATAGCTGGTATGGGTCACAAAAACTAATGGCAATGATTGAAGAATTAGGAAAAATTTATTATTGCCCATTGAAAAAGAATCGTTTAGTAGATGACACAAGAGGAAAAGAAAAATACCAATCAATTGAAAAGTTAAACTGGTCTAATACTGAAGAAAAATCAGGGAAGTTAATCAAAATCAAAAATTTCCCTAAATCTCATAAAGTCAAGCTATTTCGGGTTATTGTTTCTACCAACAGAACGGAATATGTAGCAACTAATGACTTAACTCAAGCATCCACATTGGATACGAAAAAAACCTGTGCTATTCGCTGGAAAATAGAGGAGTTTCACCGAGAAATTAAGCAGTTAACTGGGATTGAATCTTGCCAGTGTCGTAAAGCTAGTATTCAAAGAAATCATATTGCTTGTGACCTTTTAGTTTGGAATCAATTGAAAAGATTAGCTCATCTGACAAAGAAAACAGTCTATCAGTTAAAAGCTGAATCTTTGTCCAGTTATTTAATCAAAGAACTGAATTGTCCTTCGATAAAAATGGAACTTGTTTGATTCTTTTGGGTTTATTTTTAAATGAATAATCAGGACTTTTTAGGGTGATTGCTATTATCATTGGTATGCGATCGCCTACTTTTAGTACGCTATATATAGCGTGCTTGCGTAAGTCCTGATTCCTTTAAATGCCGGGACAGGCAACTTAAAAGTTCGTAGAGCCGGATCATTTATTCATATTCAAGGTGGCGTTCAAATTACCATAAGTGGTGTGAATAGTGCCGTCGTTGGTGCAAATATTGGTACGATTCCAAGTGGATTTAATGTAATTCCTTATAAGGAATTTCCCATATCTGTTAATGCAGCAGCAGGTAATACTCTGGCTGTAGGAATTTGTCGATATGGTATCAATAATTCAATTACAGTATTACCATCTCCGACATACTTGAATCAAAATTGCTATTACTCCATTGATCAGGTATTAATAGATTAACCCCGCGATTAATCTAGCAATCGCAATCTTAAACCTGATAATTTGCGATTGCTAAATAACAAACTAATAACAAATTACCAATAACAAATAACAATATGGTGTTATTAACAGCAAAATACCTACAAACATTAAAGAGTCGGGTTGTTGATTCTGGGGAATCTAAGAATTGGTTAGGAAAAGATATCTTAGAGATTGGTTCTGAAATTTATGGGTTGATCAATAATGGGGTTAATAATTTTCCTGTTGTTAGTACCCTAACAGGATTAACTGAACCAATATTAGAACCGATAAAACAGATAGCCGAACAACTTATCGCCCTTCCTGATATTTCAATTCTGGCAGGATTAGTTACCTTAGAATCAATCTATGGGATTAATAAAGCCTATAATACAAAACTCTATAAGGGTCAAAATCTAGTAGCTTATGCCAACAATATAATGAGTCGTGATATCCCAAGTTCTGATGATGAATATTATTATGTTATGGGGATTTCTGCCTACAATGAAACCCTCAATATTCCCTTATTAAATAGTGAAATAACGAATCTTCAATCTAAAGTTGGAGGGATTCAATCTCAAGCTCAATCAACTATTAATCAATTTGCTGATAAATTTGGTTTAAATTATCTTCAAGATAAAATTACTGAACTTGAAGGATTAATTGCAGAAGCTGGGGAAAACGCTTCTAATACAATTAAAAATCAATTATATCGTCTCAGAAGTTTTGTTAAGAAATTTATGGGAATTAGTTCTAGTTCTCAATCAATACCAATAGTAAATTATGGGAGTTTTGGAGCAATAGAATTAATAATACCAACAGCAACACCAAAGTTAGGGGATGTTGTAGGGGTAATTAACAAACTGGCAAATTGGTTTTTATCAATGTTTAGTATTCCTAATCAGATATTAGAAGTATTAACCCATACGGTAACATCAGTTGTTTGTAAAGCTATTGGTTCGGCAGGTGCAGAAGTTAGTAGGTATTTATCAGCAGGACTATTACAATCTTTACCTCAATTAGTGCCTAAAATTGGGAGTGCTACTGGAACTTTATTTGGTGGAGCTTGGGCAGTTTTGATGGGTTATGCGCCTTGGATTGCTCTGGTTGCTGGACTAATTTTAGTTGCTTTTAAATTAAGTGATAAGAAAGTAAAATTTGGTAGACTTGTCTATCTTTTTGGAACCAGATTATCAGGTTCACCCGATACGGGTTTTGCCGGAACTTACGATATGAATGAGAAGCAAATGAGAGATTACATTATTGATTTCTCCAAACGGATGCTCAATGAAGCTAAATCTACTTATGTTAAATTTTGGGCATTTAATGTCAATGATGATGAAGAAGTTGCCTTAATGTTTGATTTAACAAATATTAATGAACCTATAGAAATTTCTGATAAAACCATTCAAACAACTACCTGGGATTCGTTAAAACATTTTGCAGAAGAACCCTTCTAATCAATTACAAATTATGAATTACTAATTAGTAAATTAATTAAGGAGAAATTATGCCAACAACATTTGAGAATATAAAACTTAAAGAAGATGGAACAGAAGGTCAAATAATAACGATATCGACTTTCTATGTTTGGGACTGTACAAACCAGAGGTTTTCAACTTCACCACCAGTAGTTTTGCGTAATACAATGTTGGCAGCTTTATATCCGGCTAAAGAATTTATTATTGGTGAAATTCCTAAAACATCAACTAACCCCAGTTTATTAGACCCTTTTAAAGTTCCTGCTGTTTCTGACCCTTATTTTTTGGATTTAGCTTCTAATTCAAGAACACATGGGAGGTTTTTATTTACTCCAAAAAGAACAATTGGTAGAGATTATTTTCCTAAAAAAGACGACTGGAAACGAATAATTTACGGGAGTATTTTGCATACCGGATGCAATAGAATGTTTTATAGGGAAATCAAGTATATTGTTGTTGATGATGAAAGACGGAATCCTTCTGATAGTAGCCCTCAAGATGATGGAGTAAATAATACCCATTGGGATACGGGAGATTGTCATGCTAAATTATCTAAAAGCCTTCTGACTTTATTAGAAAGTTGGGAAACAATTGGCAATGAAGATAACCCTACAACAATTCAAATCCGAGCCGCCATCTTTAAAGAATGGACAATCAAAGGAACAGCAAGTCATTCCTATAAATTTGAAACTGATCCTAGATTTGCCGGAGTTGATTTAGTTATTCCCCTCTCTTGTTTTAAAGGTAATAAACCCGCACCTGGGAATTATACTGGTAAAGTTCTAATTGGTGTTGTGCATGAAGCCGAGGAACGGCGTGCTAAACCAGGTTGGATGTTGTGGCAATGGTTTAGTTTTGAAACCCTTGAAGAAGATGGAATAATATCAAAACTCCATGAGAAATGTCAGAAATTAAGCACTGCCCTTGATGATATTTATAAATTAGCTGATGTTCTCCGAATTGACCTTGATGAAGCTGAACAAGAATTAGCAAACCTTGACGATAACCCCGATGCTGAAGTAGCTTATGTTGATTCGGTTCTCAAGATAATTAAAGCTGATAAAAAAGGGGTTTTAATATTACATCCTTATGTTCTTCTCAAGGTTAAATTTAGACTTAGGGAGATGTGGAAAAACCTTGCTAAATCAGCCGGAGTTAGGTTTTATTCTGTTATGTGTACTCCCGATACAAGTTTAGAGAAATATCAGAAAGCCTATGGTAATGATTTTGTATTTAAACCCAAAGTTTTCTGCTCACCAAGTTTCAATGAAGGTCAATATATCGTATTTTGTAACCCTATGCGGCATTGGGGAGATGTTCAACTGTGGGAGAATTTTCATGAAGGAAGATTCCGAAATACTAGGGGAGTTTTAGCCGCAACTCGTGAGCTTTTGTTGAGTCTGGGTCGTGATACTGATGGTGACTTTATTCAATTAATAAATAGTAGTCGATATCCTAACTTAACAATGGCTTTATATGATATGGATGCCCCACCAAAGGTTAAGAAGTTTCCCAAGGTTGCACTCACGGGAAGTCTTCAACAAATTGCTATTAATTCAATGAATGATATTACCGGAGTAGTCGCTAGTTTACTCGGACGGGCTAGAGCTATTGGTGCGGAATTAATTGTTTTAGATATCCCAAAAGAAGGGGAAATGAGGATAATTGATTTTCTTTCCCAAGAATTACAAATAGCTGTTGATAGTTTAAAATCAGCTTATCCTAATAATCAAGATGGTCTAAAAGTTGTTAAGGAATTTCTTGATAAATCTGGTGCTGATATTCAATGGTTGGCAGACTTAAAATCTGATGATTGTTATTTTACTCGTCCTTGTTTGGTGAATAACAATTTAACTGATACTGTTACTCGAATAGTTAGTTTAGTTAATAGTTATTATCGACAACCTAATCTCAAGGAAGATACAATTCCAATGGATTATAGATTTACTTTATTTTCTCTTGTTGTATCTGATGCTGTTCAAGATGCGATCGCACTTCGTGAACGTGACGCTTATAGAGCCGAAATGGGTGCAGCATTGGCTCATAAAGCCGCTAATGATGATGATAGATTAGTTAAAGAAGTTACGGCTAAATTTAGAGCTTCGACTGAGGTTATTATGAGGGAAACTCTTAATCCTTTCCGTAAACCTTATCCTCCGAAGACTTGGGCGGCATCATATTGGAGGGTTAATCATTTAGCTAAATCGGGAACTGCGGGATTAGTTTTCTTATTATTTTGTGATGAGATTATTGAAGAACTAAAGAATTTAGAAAATAAAAAAGTTTGGTTAATAACAATTTATGCCGTTCAATTCACCGCTTTTGCTCGTCCCCAGTTGAATGCTTGGAATGGAGAAGAACTAACCGTTAGGAGTAGTTTTCTGAATGTTAATGGCAAGGATAAAGTTAGTCTGGAAGGTAAATTAGACGGACAGCCTGGGTTTATTAATATGGGACTTGTCAACGAGAAAGATATTGCTCAAGTTCCGAATGGTTGGACTGGGAGAGTTAAGATTTATGCCAAAACTTATGAGAACGACAAATATCCGCGAAAGATGTCAGCTAATGATGTTTGTACAAGTCTTTATTGCTTTTCAGTTGATATGGAACAATCCGATATAGATGACTTTATGAATGATCACTGGTCAACTAATAGTAGATTCAATCCCTTATGATAACTGGTGCGGATACAAGGGATTAACCCGATTTCGAGATGCAGCCATTATTTTTGATTGCTTTGCTAGTAATGACCCGGAAATATCAAGCATTTTCCCATCCCAAAAAGTAGTCAAATTGAATTTTCTCAACGGTAAATAAAACAATCAGTAAGTTACAATTAGACTTACAATAATTTAAGGAGTGATGAGGAATATGCAAGTATGGCAAAATTTCCCAATGAATTTGCGGAAATTATCTGGAATTTAAAACGCCAGTTACTAGAGATTATTGATGCAGCAACAGCCGCAGAATTGACTCTGTTTGAACTGTTTGGAGAAACGAGTGATACGATGCCATTTCTGGATGAATTGAAAAGTGTGGCTGAACGTGCTGCACCTTGGTTTTCTCGGTTGTCTAATTTTCAGTTACGCATAGCTGAGTCTCAACCCACGATTTCGGCTGATATGCTAAACTTAGTAAACCAATCTATTGAACGCATCCAGATGGAAATTCCGGCAATGGAACGGAGTATTCAAGAAGTGAAAACGGAGTGGAATTTGCCATGAATAGCCAACCGCGTATTCCCGATCCTGAAACAGCCAAGAGATTATTGGTTAATTTGCGCCGCAGTCGTTTAGCAATAGAAGCAGCGACTCTGGAATTAGAAGACATTACGATGCAGTTGGAAAATGACAGCAGACAAAGACGTTTGGTGCGATTGAGACAGGCAATTAAGGATGCTGAGGCTGCGAGTTTTTCGGTCAATGTCTGAAATTATCAGAAAATAGAGTAACCCTCTTCTGTCAGTCTCCTAGAAGTAAAATTAGAAAATAAACCACATGGGTAGCTAGAAGGGGGATAGGGTAATGGATGTAGAATTACAGATTATCAAACATTTAGCCAGAGATGCACAACCAACAGTTTCAGTGATTGATGAATATTGTCAAGGTTATAAAGACCTATTCCCTGAAGTTAGAAGTTACGAATGTTTTAAATACTTACATCTAGGAATCATCTCACCAATTCCGAGAAAATCTTTACCGGAAATTGCTAAAATAGTAGGAATTAGGTCGCCGCAATCACTCCATCATTTTTTAGCCAATTCGCCTTGGTCAGCAAGGGAATTAAAGGAAAGAAGATTAGCTCGAACTCTAAAAGCATTGAAAGAAGAGAAGATTATAGTAATAATTGATGAAACAGGAGATAGGAGAAAGGGTAAAAAAACCCTGAAGGGGGGACGAAATCAGCTACAAGACAGACTCTATAAGCTTCATAGCTCTTAGGCCTTGTTGATAATACTTACATTTATTGCGATTTAATTTCATTAGTTTCGTGACTAAATCCATACAAACATCCTTGAAATTGACCCAAGTTTGACCATATAAGCCGATATAAAAACTACTATGTCTCCGTTCTATTCGACCATATTCTTTGATCCGAGCAATATATTTCTGTATTCCTTTTCGTTTGATTTGTTGACCCTGTATTGTTGCAGAGGAGTAGGCAATTGCTATCAACAAAACTAGAGAAATAAAGCGTTCACCAGTTACATTGGTATCCTCTAAATTATAGCCTCCCTTCTTAAAATCTCTAAACATTTCTTCAATATCAAATCTTTGTTTATAGGCAGAAATAGCCAATTCTAGTGCATCAAAATTCGTTAAGATAAACCATCCTTCTTTCGGTGCTACTCCGTTGATTTTACGTTTCCATTTACAAGCAACGTTAAAGCTCATAAAACCGCGAGTCTTTGTTACCTTTACACCTTGAATAAAAAATGATACTCCTGGTGCTAAACCTAGATGATTTAATTCCTGAAAAATATCTTTTTCAAATTCTACAAATTCGTTCTTTTTTAATCGCAAGCAAAAGTATACACCCAATGATTGAAGGTACTTAGCAAGTTTTACAGAACAAAATTCTCTATCCCCTAATACACATATTTTATAGTTTTGAAAAATGGGCATTACTTGAGACAATATTTTTTGCTGCTCATCTATATTACTACTCCCTAATTTGGGCAATAATTTAAAATAGATTGGAAAGGCTCTTTTATCCCAAATGACACTCACCATAAATAAATTTATCCGACTCCAATTCGTTCTATCAATTGCTACATAAATTATTTCTTCCTTGGTAAAATATATTGATAACCATTCTTTGATAATGGGTAACCAAATTTTTTCAATTTTTAAATTGGGTAATGAGAGAAATCTTTGTATTCTTTTTCTTCTACTCTCAAATTTAATTGGCAAAGGTATCCCATTCGCTAGCCTTTCTAAATTCACATTTTTGATTGACTGTAAGATGTTCACCAAAATTTGGAGAAACAGGTATTCTGCTAAACTCAATTGACTTTTTAAGTGCTTTTGATAGAATAAAGGTATCATTTTCATTAGATGGGTCTTATTGACAATATCTGACCTATCTTTTTTTTACCATAAATCGTTACATTCTTTATACTGTCTTGTTTTCAGCCTTGTTTGTCGCCCCGTCAGTAAAAATAGTCCAAATTATTACATGGCAATTATTTGGGCTTTTATTTAGAACAATTTAGTTGAAAATTAAATTGACTTAAATATCTGCGGAATGTGGGTTCTATATCAAGTGTTATAGCCACAGGCTGCACCTGGTGACACCAACCTTCTATTTACGCCAAGATCCTAATGATCAACCTGCTAGTGAATTGTTAAAGGAAATTGAAGCTAGTTGATTGATGTGAACAATCCCAATCGGAATCTTTTCTTCTACAACAAAAACATTAGGAACTTTTTTTTCCTTGAAAAAAACGATTAGTTCTGATACAGTCATCTTAGACGAAATACTTAGGGGTGAGGGTGTCATATATTGGCTAACAGGTTCTTCTAAGGAGACTTGAGCTTCTAAACTTCGACGAAGATCTCCATCTGTAAAAATCCCGACATACTGATTTCGATGATTGACAATACCAACACATCCTAAGCTTTTGGAGTTCATTTCAATAATAGCTTCTTTGATAGATGCACCTAAGCCGATTAGAGGGATTCGATCATCCTTATACATAAAATTCTTTACGGGAATAAGCAGTGTCCCTAAGTTACCACCAGGATGAAATTGCTTAAAATTTTCCGCAGTAAAACCCCGTAAAACCATGACAGTTACAACTAACGCATCACCTAAGACTAATTGGCAAGTTGTTGACGTGGTAGGGGCTAAATTGTTAGGACAAGCTTCAGGAAGATTAGGGATTTGTAAGATAACATCGGCAAAATGAGCTAGGGAACTGGTGGGGTTTTTAGTGACTAAAATAATTGATATTCTTTGCTGGGAAGCATATTGCATGATGTTTAGTAATTCAGTTGTTTGACCCGAAGCAGAAAGAGCAAGAAGTACATCTCTGCTATCTAATAAACCCAAATCTCCATGACTAGCTTCCGTTGCATGAACGAAAATTGCTGGCATTCCTGTAGATGTAAATGAAGCAGCAATCTTCTGACCAATATTCCCACTTTTACCAATTCCAGAAATCACTAATTTACCTTTACAGTCTCGAATCATCAGCACAGCTTTAAACCATGATTCGTCAATGGTTTCACAAAGTTTTGATACGGCGCTAATCTCTTTTTCAATGACGCTTTTAAGTTGTTCTCTAATGCACTCATAAGTGAACATTTTCTAAATCCTAATCAGATTTTAACCTAACGGTTGAATTTAATTCAGTTTGATCGCAAAAATTCAAACCCAAAAATCAGAGTTTCTTTGAAACCTCCTTAATTGCTCTCTTTTTCTCTTTCAAAAATCATCTGACCCCAATTTTTATCAATTGCGAATTGCTTCATATTTTCCAGAGAGCTTAATAGCTCTTTTTCATATTTATAAGCATACTCTACTCCATCAACAGATTTAGTTTTTACAGGAGCCCAGTTCGTTAAATCTTGTTGATCGCCAGTTAGGTAGGCTACATTCTTAAAGTTGGCAACTTTTACTCCACAGTAGTCTAAATGGCTTTTCAGATGTCTTTCATGGTTTAAGTTATTTTCATCAAGATTGTTATAAATATATTCTAAGGCTTTGAAATTAAGCATAAATTCAAGCAAACTCAAATAATCAGAAACATTTTGGTTGCTACAAACTGCATGGCGATCATTGTAACCATTATAATTTTCTCCTGTAGGTATCCAAATAAACTTTGAATCTAACAAATTTAATGGCGGATGCTCTACCATCCAGAAAAGATCTGTTCTTGTAATTACAAATCTCTGATATTCAGAGCCAATTTCTTTAAAATGTTGTAGTCTATCAAGGAGTTTCAAGTAATTAAAATTCAAATGAAATCCAGAGCCTCTACGCCCTTTTATTCCACCTAACCAATTCCCTTCAATATCAAAATATTTATGCCATTCACTTTGTTTTTCTGGAGTTAGTCGGCTAAAAAAGCCCTGCAAAAAATCTTCGTAGTTATCTTTGGCTTCCTCATAAATACAGATATCAACTATATTGCAACTTCTAAACTTGTTGAGCGTAGTTTCATCTTCGGAAGTCATCCGAGACACACAGAACATTAAATCAGCATTCAAAGGCTGAATTACCTTTTCAATCAAATTT
This sequence comes from Planktothrix agardhii NIES-204, assembly GCA_003609755.1. Lineage (NCBI taxonomy): Bacteria > Bacillati > Cyanobacteriota > Cyanophyceae > Oscillatoriales > Microcoleaceae > Planktothrix > Planktothrix agardhii. The sequence goes on along the minus strand of AP017992.1, from coordinate 68,880 downwards.
TGGTAGGTTAAATCAACTGCCCGCAAAGTACCAATTATACAAACAACTGGACGTTGTTCTGTAACTGTTATATTATTTGCCAATGTCACATCATCCATAATCATTCCTCAGTCAGCTATTGTGTTAATTATCTTACTATTATTTCAGCTTCATCTGTTCATGCAGCACTCGTTTGAATTCAGATAAATCTACTTCAAAATCAGCATTCTCATCAAACTGATCGTGGACAATAAAGTAATGCTCTTGTCCAAGTCCTTTGAATTGGGTGAAGAAAAATGGCGTGGGACAACTTTCTGGATACAAAACGAGTATTTTGATTTTTCCTGAAAAGAGAGTTGTTGCCAAACCTGCGCCGTGAGGCGCTACAATAATTTCCGCTTTAGTAAAGAGTTCTACCTGTTCTCGAAATGACATTTTTTCCAAAACAACTGGCTTAAATCCATAGTTTGCTAGGTATTGAATAATCTGATCTTCGTTTAAAATTCGGCGATGTTTTGCATTGGCACGGGAAATATAGATTCGCTCAGTGGGGTTTTCGAGAGGAGTCAAATCATATTTTTTGAAGACACAATTCTTAATATATTCATAATACTGAGAAGGTAAAAATCCGTTCTCACAACGACTAACATAAGAGGGCATGACGAGACGATCAACTTTGATCCAAGAACCTTTCGGAATATAGATTGTTTGGAAATTATTGGGTAGGACACAATCTAGCAATTCTCTAAAAGAATCAGGTAAAGAGTTGGGTACAATCACCGTTAATTTTTGATTAGATCTCGCAAGAATAGCCGAATATATTCTGGGTACGCAGTCATATAAAAAGTGCCAAAAGTTTTCTGCTGAAAGTGAGAAAATATAGACTGCTGTAATCGGTAAATGTTCTGCCCATAAAAGATTTAAACGATCAAAGTATCCCAACCTCCATCTTGCTATTGTGACGCGATATTGCATCCCAGAATCAACGATCGCTCTAAAATCTTGGGTACAAATAGTTCCTAAACCAATATGGATATAAGCTGGTACAACATCACAGACAAATATTTCGGAGCGATCGAAATATTCCGCTTGATAATACAGGCAAACTTTAAGAAATTCTCGATCGATCTCATTAACACCAAACTTGACTCTTTGAGGAGAAAATAGAACCTGATAATTTTCCACATTCTCCCCCAGCATTTCTTTGGGATGGACAGTTTGCCTAAGTCGCAAGAGCCGAATAATCGGAATTGAATCTAACAGTTTGGTAATGAAAGTATTTTGAGAATTTCCTATCCCTGATAAGGGATCAGCTTGCTCCTTAATTAACTGAGTTTTTAACGCTTTTAATCGCCTTTGTCTTTCTTCCGTCAGCAAAGCGAAATTACACTGAAATTTATGTTTTTGAACCTTTGTTTGACTTTTCATTATATTTTAAAAAAGGCGAAAATTTCATGACAAATTCAGGCAATATGTTTAATCATCTTCAGTCCCATTGGCGTTAATATCGTGTTACGGCGCTGAGGATTAATTGGGTGTTGATTTACTAATTTTAGGGAGTGGCGAGAAACTGCGATCGCTACCGTCAGCTTCAGTAAATAAAGGGCGATTTCCCCTCCAATACAACCTCTCAACCCCCCACCAAATGGGAGAAATTCATAAAGAGAAAAACTGTGATCGAGAAAACGCTCCGGTTTGAAAACATTAGGTTCTGGGTAAATATCTTCCCGATGATGAATAACATACGTTCCCACCGTAATTAACGTTCCTGGATCGACCCGATAACCCATAATTTCTGTTACTGATTTCACCATTCTGGGAATCATAAACATGGTGACAGGATACATCCGTAAAGTCTCGTTACAAACTGCACTTAAGTAAGGCAAACGAACAATATTCAGAGGATCAGAAGATAATTCTAAACTATTTAGCTCTGCCAGCAATTTGGTCTTAATTTCAGCATCACGATAGACATTATACCACAACCAGGACATTGAAGCAGCAGTCGATTCGTTGCCTGTAAACAACAACGATAGCACCTGCCCCATTAACTCCTCATCGGTCAAAGTATTGCCTTGTTCATCACTTACTGACATCAGCAAAGTCAGAATATCCGTCCTATTTTGATCGGGATGAGCACGGCGATCAGCAATTTCACCATAAATGATCTCTTTCATTTGCTGCCGCTGCTTCAGAAATTTTTTCCAGGGACTCATTGCACCTAAATCCCTTTGTAAAAACCTGAAAAATAGAGGAATACCAGCAATATTTGAAGCAAACAAATTCACCATCTCAAACATCAGGTGCTTAATCTCTTGATACCGTTCTTCCTGATAAGAACCAAACAAAAGATTAATCATTACCTGCATCGATATGTCCTGTGCAACATCAAAAACTGAAAAGGTTCGATCGCTTGGCAATGATTCCAGTACATCGTTCACTAAATCGCAAATTAATTGCCCATAAGATTGAATATGTTTACCATGAAGCATCGGAATTAACAACTTTCGTGCCTTTAGGTGGCGTGTACCTTCGAGGGTAAAAAAAGAACTCTCACCAAAAATTGCCTTCAGTTCACTTTCAAAAGTAGTTGTAGACAAATGTTTATCACGATTTTCGATAATTTGCTGGGCAGCTTCTGGCGTATAAAACACCAGCAAAGGACTCCCAAAATCTATTCCTTTTGCCCAAAAACCATCTGAATGAGTTTGATAAGCACTCTTCCAATAACCGACTGGATTAGTAATGTATTGAAATCTCTGCAACCAGACAGGAGAGTTCAATGTTTCCACCTGCTTCATAAGTCTATTTTTCTAAGTTAGTTGTGTCTTGGAACGTCCTGGAGCGGTTCATTCTAAAAGTTTTTCAACCCAGATTTAGTATTATTAATCTGGGTTGATTCACCATTAAAAGTTATTTAGTCGCAACGATAATACCGCTAGGTGCCCAAAAGTCAGAGTAAATACGTTTCATTTGGCTAAATCCTGCATCCCTCAAGCATTGTTCATAATCGCTCCAAGAGTAAATCATGCCTCCTTCGTGGGGAATCGAAACAAAGTAAGATGAATCGAGCGCTGCCATCAACGGCCCATCTTCTTCATCAGAAGTCATCATATTAAAGATGATCAGGGAACCACCAGGTTTGAGGGCTTGATATGCTCGACGAAGCAAGGATGTATTTTTATCTAAAGACCAGATGACTAATACATGAATAAACAGAAAGCAATCCTGATCCTTGGGAAATTCATCAACGAAAATGTCTCCCCCCATTACCTTAATTCTGTCTGTTAATTGCTTCTGATCAATATGACTTTGAGCAATTTTACAACTGTCTGGAATATCCATCAAGGTAATTTTAACGTTGGGGAAAGCTTCGGCTAAAGCAATTGAGTTTGTGGCATCACCACCGCCTACATCCACAACAGATTCAAAATGGGAGAAATCAATTTTCTTCAACCACAAAGGAGTAACTAATTTTGACCAAGATCCCATAAAGTTGTAAAACACTTTATCCAGACCCGGATCTTCATGCAGACGATTGTACAAATCAGGCCCTTGTCCTTGGAACTGTCGCAGACCTACGTTTCTATTTTGCTTTAATGATTCTACATAATCGATCGAGCCCCGATAAACAATCTTAGCTTCAAATAACACAACATCATAAAATTCTTTCCATGTATTTTCCAGAAATAGCATCTGAATCACTAAGCTATTACGATATTGATCGCCCACTTTTTGAATCAATTTTAATGCTGTTAGTCCGAGTAACAATGCTTTAGTTGGATAGGCTTCTAATTGGAGATGTTGAGCAATTTCTGTCTGAGAAAGATCGGGATTTTTCCAGAGCAATTCAAACACGCCCAGTTCACAACCTGCATACAGATTTTGGAAGGCAGAATGACCGTACAAAAGCAATACCAGATCATCCATTTTTAAGGTGTCTTTATTGCTGTTAATTAACTGCAAAGCCTTTAAATCAATAGGATTTAAGTTGTGATCGAGTTGTTGATTTGTTTGGGGATCATTCAGTTCTTCAAAGTTGGCAACCATTTGTTTAATTTCTCCTCAATTTATAGTTTATTTCAGTTGAGTATAAAAAGTTTTCAGCTAAGAATCGATTCAGCTTTAATCATGTCGGATTCAACTGTATGGGTCTTAACTGCGTAATTACTCGACAAAGAGACATATATACCCAATAAAACTATACAAGATAATAACCCGTTTAAAATAGTTATATGTTCACTTAAAATAATCCAGGCGAAAATAGCACTAATCACTGGATCGAGGAGCATAGTAACAGCGACCACTCCAGATGATACATAGTTAAGAGAATAGATGATTAATCCATGACCAATCACTTGAGAAAATAGGGCTAATGCAATAACAGCCGCCCATCCTTGTAATGAGATGGGAAAAAAGTCTTGGTTGACGATCGCTAATACCCCAATCATCACAATCGACCCAATAATACAACACCAAAGCATCAGTGTTTGAGTTTTGAATTGGGTAAGTAAGTGTTCCATAATTAATAGTTCCAAAGCAGAGCATAAGGCAGAGAGTATTGCTAACAAGTCTCCTTGGAGTTTATGGATAGAAACTGAGAAATCATTGAATCCAATAAAAATAGAACCTAAAATCGCTATGATCATGCCCATTAAAAATTTGCGATCGTAGCGGTTTTTGAATAAGATCCATCCTCCCAAAGTCGTCAGGAGAGGACGCAGACCATGCAAAATTGTTACGGAACTTGCCACAGTAGTTTGGGTGAGAGACAAAGCCCAAAAAAGTTGGATTGAGGCAAACAAACAACCAACTAATAACAGCAGCCCCAGGGTTTTTGGAGTGTAAAGCGGTTTTGATTCTAGGAGAGCTTTTTCAGGTGCATTTTGCCGCATCGCCGAAAATCCGTTCCAGATCCCAAAAACTACTCCAGCAATCCAAAAGCGATTAAAGGTGGTAGCATTAGCCCCTATTTCGGCAGTGCTAAATTTAACAAAAATCGGGCCCATACCGATCGCCAGAAGTGCAATTAAAAGAGCGACATAAGGAATCAATTTTGCATTTTGCTCTGATAACAGGGGGGGATGTTCGAGTTGTTCAAGTTGAGATTCTAGGGACATTATCGGTAAAGTTTAGAGTGTTTTTCTGTGTTTTAAGATTCCCTTTAGATCCCCGATTTCTTGAAGAAGTCGAGGATCTAAAGGGGAGTTATTAAACATGACCATAGAAGTCACGGTGAACGGCGACGGAATAAGCATAATCCAATAAAGTACCCCAACTAAAAACCGGAAGACGAATCGCCTGTTGGATCGATCTCGCAAAAGGTGGAGTTCCAGAACATTCTAGAAGTAAGGCTCCCATTTGCGGGTAACGCTGATAAAAATTAACAGCAAGTGCCGTCAATTCTTGCTCGATTTTTTCATAATTTGCTCCTCGTAATAATGGATCAGAAGCCATGTAAAGATTAGTAATTTCAGGACAAAGCCCGGACTCCATAATTCCCTCAATCACATAATTGCTGTTGAGTTGAATACCGACAGCTTCTAAGTGGGTTGATGTTAAAACATTTTTCGAGAAAACAAGGATACCAACAACCTGATTATTCCCAATCAAATTTTGTGCCAAAGGCACTTGCAATAAGCTGGACATGAAAACGGGAACTTTAACATATCCTGCTATTTCTTTTTGAAAATAAGCGAAATAACCGCATTCTCCAGCGATCGCTCGACACCCGATTTTCTCCAGTTTCTTAGCTGCTTTTTGAATGGGAGCGAGATAAGATGTCTTATCAGCATTAAACAGTAATTCTTTCCCATCCAAACCTTCAGCAATTTCATATTGAATCGGGAACGGATAGGCGCTGGCGTTACGAGTATCACCCGGAAATCCGGGATATTGTTCATCGAGAATAATCACCCCAACTCCCATGCCATAACAATGTTGATTTTGGGATGTTTGGATCTGATGAATGTTAAAATTTCTTTGCTGGTATATCATTTAATTTGATCAACTCCTCTCCATCTTCCTTTCATATATTGAGCTAACCAATAAGCATCGGTTTCTGATAAAGGTTCGGTAATGGGTTGGTCTGGAGGGGTTGAATGATTGGGTAAAAAACCTCCCTTTGGTTTTCCCGCTTCTACTGCTCCCCAAAAAGTTTTGAACGATGGTGTATCCGGTAATTCTCGGCTATTAAATGGCGTGTACCAAGTGCGTAAAAGTAAGCGATCGTATTGCCCTCCTTCGATTGGCCAAGATGTCCGAGAATGATAAACAAAATGATTATTAGTAATCAACCAATCACCTGGTTCTACCCTTAGTTTTATTCCCACCCTCAAGCCAATTTCCTGTAAAAGATATAACCCTTGCTTCTGCTTTTCAGTAAGTCGCGGAGCATCTGGAATTAACTGGCTTAACGAAACATAAGCACTGGAATACTGGGTTGTGAATTTGCCCTTGTGAATACACCAGAGAGGGTAGGTAGTCCAATTGTTTTCGCCTTCAAAAAAAAATGGAATTTCCTGAAATAATTCTTCAGCAATATCGGGATGAGATTGACACATTTCGTTATAGATTGTAATGGCGCTGGCTAAGTGGTTTTCTCCTCCTGTTCTGGCTTGTCTAATACAGAGTAAGCTATTGGCATCACAGCGATCAGTGTGAAACTTAAACGCATCATTAGACTGTTTTCCTTCTTGGGATGAATCTGCTGCTTCTGCCCTGATATAAGTAATAAATTGTGTTTGGCTTCTGATCGGAGAATCAAAGTCTGAATTAGATTCTCTAATTGGCATTCCCAGCAGTCTGCACATCGCCAGATAAACCTTAGCAATTTCCTCGTCAGAACAACGATTAACAGGAACTCCTTTTAAGAGAACCGCACCCTTGCCATTTTCCAATTCTTCAGAAACATTAGCTAGAGTTTTGCTGAGTTGATTAAACTCACCCTCTAAATTATCAAAAATTTTTTCAGTATTATTTAAACAGCAAATCGCGGTTTCAATTTCTGCAACTTCCCCCGCAGTTAATTGATAATTCCAGTAAGTTGAATTCAGTAATTCGTCTCCTTTCCAGGCTGCTGCACAATTGATTAAGGTAGGCATATCTTCATTAGATTGGTTTGACATTGCTTTAAATGCTGTTTCCATAAAAATCCTCTATTTTATTTTTTTATTTGTTCCACACCTACCCATCTTACTTTTAGATAGCGATCTAACCAATAAGCCTCCGTTTCTGATAACGGTGAGTTAATGGCCTGGTCTGGCGGTAGCTGATAATTAGGTAAATAACCTCCTCTAGGCTGACCTGCTTCTACCGATCTCCAAATCGCTCTAAAAGCTTCAGTATTGGGTAATTCTCGACTATTACAGGGCGAAAAGCAAACTCTCAGCAGTAGGCGCTCGTAATCTCCTGACTCAACTTCCCAAGAAGCACGAGCATGATAAACCAAATGATTGTTGACCATGAGCCAGTCTCCGGGTTCTAATTTGAAGGTTATGCTAACTTCGCTCCCGATAGTTTGTAATAAATTTAGACCTTGTTTATGTTGTTCGGTAAGTCGAGGTGCGCCTTCAACAAGTTGACTTAAAATTGGATAAGTGCTGGAAAGTTGAGTGGTAAATTTACTTTTGTAAATCTGCCATATAGGATAGTTGATCCAGCCGCCTTTTCCTTCATAAAGCCAGGGCATTTCCTGAAACAAACTTTCCGCTATTTCAGGATAGGATTGAAGCATTTGATTATAGATGGTAATGGCACTTGCTAAACGGTTTTCTCCACCCATTCGCGCTTGTCTAACACAAAGTAAACTGAGTACGTCGTAGCGATCAGTATGAAAGCCGAATGCGTCTGTAGATTGCTTACCATTTTGGGAGGAATTAGCTTCTGCTCTAATGTAAGTAACAAATTGAGATTTCTCTCGTTTAGGGGAATCCCAATCTAAACCAGATTGGCGAATCGGAATCCCCATTTGCTGACATAAAATTAGGTGAAATTCTGCCAGTTCTGTGTCTGAATATTGATCGACGGGAACGCCTTTTAATAAAACAGTTCCCCTGCCATTCTCTAATTCTTCGGAAATATCAACTAAGGTTTTCTTAAGTTGATTAAACTGAATAGCCTCTTTATTGAAAAGTTTAAGATTGTGCAGGGCTGATTCAATTTCTTCTATTTCCTTTGGACTCAGGTGGTAGTTCCAGTATTTAGAGTTGAGTAGTTCATCGCCTTTCCAATCGGCTAGACTATTAAGTAAGTTCATAGATTTCTTTTCAAAAATTAGTAATTATAATTAGGGAACTGGGTTGGGATAACGAGCGTGAATTTGATCGATATGTTCCAAATTTTCTGGACTTAATTCGATGTCTACACAGCTAAGGTTTTCTTGCAATTGCTCCAGAGTTGAAGCTGCAATAATAACACTGGTGACAAACCAGCGCGATCGCACAAATCCTAATGCTAACTGCACTGGTGTCAACCCATTTTTATCAGCAAGATCCACATAAGCTTTAACTGCTTCTTGGAAGTGAGGTTTCCGGTAGCGTTTGTCAAATTGGGGGAATAAATCGACTCTCGACCCTGATGGGATTTGGGAAAGATATTTTCCCGTTAAATGACCAAAAGCCAGGGTACTATAAGCCATTAATCCCACGTTATAAAATCGACAGGTTTCTGCCAAATGAATTTGAAATACTCGATTGGTTAAATTAAACGCATTTTGAATGGAAACGATTTTAGGTAATCCCAATTGTCGAGCTAAATGACAAAATTCGCCTACGCCCCAAGGCGTTTCATTGCTAACTCCCAAATAGCGAATTTTTCCCGCCTTAACTAACTCGGCAAAGGCTTCTAATTGCTCTGCGATCGCTACAGTTTCCCGTTCATAATTAGGATCATAATCAGAACCACCAAATAGCGGAACATATCGATCAGGCCAGTGAATTTGGTAGAGGTCAATATAATCCGTTTGGAGTCGCCTCAGACTCCCTTCTACAGCGGCTTGAATATTCTTCCGATCAATGCGATTCTTGCCTTCTCGAATCCAAGTTATGGGTAAGGTTTGTCCGCCGGATGGCCCTGCGATCTTTGTTGCCAGAATTACTCGATCGCGGGGTTGCTTGACCAACCATTCGCCAATATATTCCTCTGTTTTACTTTGGGTTTCTGAACAGGTGGGAGCGGGATACATCTCCGCAGTATCAATAAAATTAATTCCTTGAGCAAAAGCATAACTTAATTGACTTTTGGCATCTTCTAATGTATTTTTTTTGCCATAATTCATCGTTCCTAAACATAATTCAGAAACTAGCAATTCACTATCACCAAGATTTCTATATTTCATCAAACTCTCCTCCTAAAACAACATATTTGTTACAAGTTAAAACAACTAAATACCGATGATTTTCTGCCAGGTAATGGGCTGATTAGTTATGCCAAAAGTTTGCTCATCGGGATTAATAGATTCTGGATCGAGATGGGTTCCAAATAGGTGATCAAAAATGGTAAAGTAGCTACCCAGGTTGTAAGCTCCTACTTGGGTATGGTGTAAGCTATGATATCGAGGCGTAACCAAAATCCATTCCAACATTCCCATCCAAGAACGCCATTTTGCATTCGAGTGAGTCCAGTTCTCATGAAGAGCACTTAATAATCCCAGATAAAACATGACTTCAGGAGGAATAGCAAGAAGGGGAAAAGCCAGAAACCCTATTTGAAATAAAAACCGACTGGTAAAACTGGTTCTTTGGGCAGCAAGCCACCATAGTTGTTGAATGGAATGATGCCATAAGTGTGTTTTCCAAAGATATTTGTTATAGTGCATAAACCAATGGATTACATAAAAACAAAAATCCTTAATTAGATAAGCTAAAATTAACCGCACCCATAAGGGCAGAGAAAGTACACCAAACTTACTTAACCACTCAATAAAAGAGGAAGGAATCAGTGTAATAATAAGATTACCATAAAGATATGCCAGAATAATTGTAAAGAATATTGAGATACAGGCTGCACCAAATTCTTTTAAAAATTGTTCTGCATATTTAATATCTCGTAGCGGGTCGATTCTTTCCCAAAAGAACCAAATTAATCCCCCCGTGACAAAAGTTGCTAACCAGCCAATCATTATCTGTGTAATCATGCTTAACTCCAGATAGGGTATTCTTCTAAATACATCTAAACCCCAATAATTTTTCGGGGTGTAACAAGTGCATTGTCGCCTGATGCAAATTGAATCTGTTCTAAGGTTACTGTATCAGGATCAACATAAGTGCCGAAAATGCGATCAAATACTGTAAAAAGAGCCCCTAAGTTCTTAGTCACTGAACCTGTTTCTGCATGATGAATAGAATGAACTCTAGGCGTAACATAAAACCACTCAATAAATTTCATCCAGGGTTGCCACTTAACGTTTAAATGAATCCAGTTGTCGTGAATAATATAATGAATGCCAACAAAAATCATGATTTCTGGGGGAATGCCTAGCAATGGAAAAGTAAGAAATCCTACCTTAAAAAGCAGCACATCTGTTAAACTCTCTCGTTGGGCAGCTAACCACCAAAGCTGATCGATTGAATGATGCCAATTATGAGTTAACCATAAAGTTTTATTTTTATGCTTGATCCAGTGGGTGACATAAAAACTAAAATCTTTTAAGAAGTAAGCAATAAATAATCGCACCCACAAAGGCAAAGATAATAGTCCTGTCCAACCCATAAAATCCATCAAAGATGGGGAAATAGTTAACTGCACAAGTGCCACAAAAAAGTAGGCTAGAATAATACTATAAACCGCAGAAATCATTGCAGCACCGAATTCTATGGGAAACCGAGAACGGTATTCAACCAACTTGAAGGGATCTTGAATTTCCCAAATCCAAAAAAGCAGTCCCGATGCAAATAAAACCAATAGTCCGAGCAAAACTTGATTAATCACATTTTACCTCACTTCATTAACAAATTTAACGATTGAAATTATTCGGATTTCTCCAAAAATGGATAATCTAAATAACCTCGTTCGTTTCCACCCGTGAACGTTGAACGATCGTACAAATTGAGCTTGGCATTTACAGCAAAGCGTTTAGGCAAATCAGGATTAGCAATAAATAATCGACCATAAGCCACTAAATCAGCATCCCCTTGGGCAAGAATAGCTTCTCCAGTTTCCCGTGTATATCCTCCTGCTGTGATTAATGTACCCTGATATAAAGGTCGAAAATGTTGCACGCCAAGCTCTATTTTCTTCACAGAAAAATCATCATGGCTTCCTTTAATCCGTGGTTCAACAATATGTAAATAAGCTAGATTCAAGGAATTAAGTTGAGTAACTACATAATTGAATAAAGCTTCTGGGTTAGAGTCATTCATATCTTGAAATGTGCTACTAGGCGACAAGCGCACACCCACCCGATCCGATCCCCAGACCTCAATCACAGCGGCTGTCACTTCCATGAGCAAACGGGCTCGATTTTCAATGCTACCTCCATAAGCGTCTGTTCGCTGGTTACTGTTATCTTGGAGGAACTGGTCTAGTAAATAACCACTAGCACCATGAATTTCCACACCATCAGCCTCTGAGAGCATTGCATTTTTGGCAGCTTGACGATATTGATTGATAATCCCAGGAATCTCTGAGGTCAAGAGTGCTCTGGGGACAACAAAGTTCACCTCTTCCTCCGTAGCGGTTAATGCTTTTTCCTCGTTAGGGGCGATCGCACTAGGCGCTACAGGTAAAGCACCTTGAGGTTGCAAAGACGGATGAGAACATCGTCCACCATGCCACAGTTGTAGGAAAATCCGACCTCCTCGCTCGTGGACTGCTTGCGTCACCAGTTGCCATCCCGCTATTTGCTCTGGGCTGTAGATCCCTGGCGTTCGCGGTAGACTGGTACCTTGGGGAGAAATTTGAGTAGCCTCGCTAATGATTAACCCCGCAGAAGCCCTTTGAGCATAATAGAGAGCATTAAGGGGAGTCGACGCCAGATGATAATCAGCCCGTCGGCGTGTTAACGGAGCCATTACCATACGATTGGGTAACTCTAAATTCCCCCGCTTAAAGGGTTGCAATAGCTTTAATGAATCCATCTGCCCTATCCCCTCTGTCAGATTTAGCTCTGCGCCAGCATGGACTAAAACCTCTGCACAAGCCAGATGTCCATGACGCAAGGCATTGTGTAAAGGGGTTGCAGGGTTTCCCGTTGCACTCAGCACGTTAACAAAAGCGCCAGCTTCAATCAAAAGCTGTATGACTTCTGTACTTCCGCTTGTACAGGCTTGGTGTAATACTGAATCCCCTGAATCACTATCAAGCATATAAGGGTCTGCCCCTGAATCTAGGAGGAGTTTTACCATCTCTGTATTTCCCTGCTGTGCAGCGATCATTAATGGCGTTAAGTGACCTTTAGCATTTCTATCTCTAATATTGACATTTGCACCGATCGCTAACAAAGATTGCACAACAGAAAGTTGATTATTTTGCACAGCTTGAATTAATTCTGTATCCAGGTTCGCTGTAAATGCAGCTACTTCTGGATTCGGATCAAAATAGAAACTCCACGAGGAAATTTTGCCTTCTTCATCCAAAACAATAAATTGAGCATCTTCAATTTCAAAAATTTGCTCGGTTTGTTTGCAAATCTCTTGGGTACGGGAAATAATACAGGCTTTATTACCCTCAACAATGAACTCCAATAATTCATAATTCAACAGTTTCGTCGTTTGCGCCCGGACTGCAAAAACTTCCTTCACCGCCTGACGACCGACTTTTTTGCCAAGATAGGGAATCGCTTTGTTGTGTTCATTCTGAGGAGCATAAAAAATGACATTTTCTGATAAACCATTAATCACGGTTTCGATGTCATCTTTTGACCAACTTTCAAACCACTGCTTTAAGATTTTGGCTGCTTGTTCAGTTTCCATGATCGGCTACTTAATTAAGTTACCTAACTGCAACAAAGCAGCGTGGTTTTTGTCTACCTCGGCGGCAAAGCGATCAAAAATTTCAAACTCTTGAAACTGTTCAGACCCCGTTTTATACCCCGCATCTCGGAGATTTTGTTGAGTATCCAAATTCTCCAAATATTCGATTTGTTCCGGTGTTAGGGAAATACCCAGATGGCGATGGACGAGTTCCATCGAATCTTTAATATTTTGAGTCAAGCGGTCAAAAGAGAAACAAAGTTTTTGCTTCTCAGGCAAACTATGAAAAAATTGAATTGTCTGGTTAGCTGCTTCTACTCGAACCGATCGTTGCATTGACTCCCAATCAGGAATTTGACTAACATTAACTCCTGACTTACAGTAAGCCGACTGGTTAATTAGCGTTATGTAGGAGTTCATGAACCGTTCAGAAGGACGAGTAATCGTGATAAATAACGCATCTGGATACAAAGAACGCATCATTTCTAGTCGCTGATAACATTCATTGTCTTTGGAGATGTAAATAAGATTTCCACCCCGCAAATAAAGAACTTTCTGAATCACCTGATATTGAGTTCGTAACATTTTCTCCTGAGTTTTTTGAGGAAGCTGATTAAAGTTATTCAGACTATCCAGCAACTTAGGGTAAGGAAAGCGATTAATCACATAAAATTGGTAAAAAAAGCACTCTTCAAATAGAAAACCATCATCTTCATAATCATTAAGATAGCTGTAGTGCATTTTTTCTGCGAATTTAGCCTGGTCACTATTTCCCCAATAATTAACTTGGCTCATCCGCTCCAAAAAACCCGTTTTTTGAAATAGCTTTTGCAGTAATATCGAAGGATAGCGCCACTCCAGCAACCGAATACCGAAAAACGTTTTTTCGTCAGAGGAAAGGGTGCGGTGCAGAAATGTAGTTGCACTACGGGGTTGAGCCACAACAAAAACCGGGGTGCGAATCACCTGCTGTCGATACTGAGGAAACAACAAGTCATCTAAGCACCAACATAAGGCAATAAATGGCAGCTTAATTGCATAGTTCAGTAGATAAAAAGCCTGCTTACGTCTATCTTTAAAACCAATAGAAGGTTCTGGATCAAAAAAAATATGATGCCAGATTTTAAAGTAAGTAGGCCAGTGGGGAAAAGGAGTTAAGAAAACGGCCCCAATCAGAACTAGCAAAACCGCAGTAAAAACAAGGGAGATAATAGAAACCAACATATTTGAACGTTAACTAAAATAGTCTTCCAAGGAGCCTTCTCGAACAGTATCAAGAGTAAAACAGTGGAAACCGCCTCCAAAAATCCTTCGATGCCGATGTTGTACGGGAATGGGAGTAAAACCGTGCTTTTCTAAGGTTTTAATTAATTCTGGAAACAAAGAATTGACGATAATCTTATCCTCATCAACAGACAATACATTCAAATCAATGTACTTTGTAGTCAGGATCAAATCATCATCATCATAAGTCGGGAAAATATTCTCAGTTGGCTCTGGCGGATAAATAATATCCCATTTTTTTAGGGCTTCTGGTAGGCGATCAAAAAACTGAGGATTACGCAGCAAAAGCTTACCTGGTTTGAGGGGCAAAATAATGCTATCGATGTGATTATCCGCGAACTGATACAGCAAATGAAAGTTAAATTTACCTTCAAAATGACGCTGCAACCACTGATAAGCTAAATAATGGTTTTTAGTCGCTACATTGATCAGGATATCTTTGCCAAAACGGATGCACTGGGCAGCATCAAACATCATCTCGTAGCCGATATCAAATTCTGATTCATTTTGCGGATAAACTTCCTCTATTGCGGGCACATTTTGACCCGAAATATAGGAAGTATCGAAGGATCTATCCGTCATAATGGGCTTGGGCATATTTGTCCATTTTGCCCCCTGTTCAAAATACTTGTAAAAAATTGGCTTGAGCAAATCATTTTCAAAATATCTAGCCCGAACTTGGGGCGGCGTTTCTAAAATTTCATTGCCCATAATGATGGCTTGATCCCTAATATTTAAAGCCGGAATGCAATCAGCTTTCCAATAGGGCGTTTCAAATCTTATTGATCGAGTTAAAGGAATCGGTCTATGAACTTTTACATCTAACTGTTGTAAGGTATTAACGAGTTCCTCGACATCCTCATTCAGTTCCTCTAAATACTGTTTTTTGAGGGTGTGAGTCGCCAAAGTTTCACGACTTTGAACGTTTTCTTGCGAAACAATTTTATCCTGACTACCGCCGTTTTCATTACTTTGATAGTAAGGATAACAAAACGATGAGTAAGCAACATCATGAAAAAAAACTTTAAAAGACAGTTCTAAGTCCTGAGTATCGTAGTGTATAGGAGAACCAACAACGACTTCTTTAAGGCTAGACCACTCGTCAAAACTATTAACCACTATGCACAAACTCCTAATTTCTATCCACTATAGAATCTTTCCCGACTTAGTTAGGTAAACACACGTTTTATAGCAGTAAATTTCTACTTAATCAAGCAAATGTGAAATAACTTTACATATTTTAATATTTCCTATAATATCCCGCAAATTACCCTTAATAACAAATAATACCTGAAACCATTAAACGAAGGAGGAAGCCCACGCCAAAAGTGAAACGTTGGCAGTGGTACTTCACAATAAGTTATATTAAAACTGTCTAGACAAGGGGGAACACTTAATTTTATCCTATAGAGGGAGATAATTAAGGATAAATTGTGGAACTCGGAAAATTTTCCTGGGTGATTGCTCAGGCAGGTGGAAAAGGAACTCGATTGAAACACTACACTTGGAATAAACCTAAGTGTTTGCTTTCGGTTGCAGGTCAACCCCTGATCTATCATTTATTTGATGTTTTTCCCTTAGCACAATTTGTGATTATAGGAGATCATTTTTATGAACTTATAGAGAAATATATACAAGTTTTTCCACCTAAAGTTCCCGTTCAGTTAATTAGAGCAAAAACCAAAGGAACACTATCAGGAATTGATCGAGCTTTAACTTACATTCCCGATGAGACTCCATTTTTATTAGTCTGGTGTGACTTACTATTTGAAGAAGTTCCTAATTGTCAGATTGATGGAAAAAACTGGATTGGATTAAGCCGTTCTTTTAAATGTCGGTGGTCTTATGATGATTCGGGAAATTTATTAGAAGAATCTTCTACAGAACGGGGAGTTGCAGGTTTCTTTGTTTTTGACAATAAAGCAGCACTAAAAGATATTCCAGAATCAGGAGAATGTGTCCGTTGGTTGGCTGAACAACCTATACAATTTAACGAAATTTTTCTGGATAAAACTCATGAGTTAGGCACACTAGATAATATTGCCAAATATCAACAAAACAGTCTGGTTAGTCGGTTTTTTAACTCGGTTGAAATTGTAGGAGATCGCGTAATTAAAAAAGCACGAGTTAAGGAGTTTGAGCCATTAATTGAAAGAGAACTTAACTGGTATCGTGCTGTGCACTCATTTGGGTTTAATCGCGTACCCAGTTTGATTTCTGATAACCCGATGACCATCTCTCGAATTAAAGGGGTGCATCCTTTCGATTTAAAGCTTAACTTTCAGGAGAAAATAAAAGTTCTAACTGATATTTTCCAAACTTTAAATTTGCTTCACAGTTGTGATCGAAAGCCCAGTGATCGGAAAATTTTAATAGATGTATATGTTGAGAAAACTTATAGTCGTATCTCTAGTATTGCCCAACTAATTCCTTATTTTGACCAACCAATAATACAGGTTAATGGTTGTTTATGTCGTAATCCTTTTCATCCCCAATATGAAGGCTTGATTTCTCAATGGGTTGAAGAAATTCAAGTGGATGAATTTATGCTCATTCATGGAGATCCGACATTTTCTAATATGCTTGTAGATGAGCAAAGCAAAGTTTGGCTAATAGATCCCAGGGGTTACTTTGGCTCAAGTTTGCTCTATGGCGATCCCATGTATGACTGGGGAAAACTATACTATTCAGTGGTGGGAAATTATGATTCATTTAATCGTCGCCAGTTTCAACTTAAGATTACTGATAAATGTATTGATCTTAATATAGAAAGTAACGGCTGGCAAGATTTAGAATCGATGTTTACAGAAACCTTTTCTACTAAAATTTCTATGATTCGGCTATTACACGCTCTTATTTGGCTATCACTATCAGGATATGTTACAGATGACTATGATTCAATTATAGCTAGTTTTTACAACGGATTATTTTGGTTGGAGGATGCAGTAAAATGACAGAATTAGTATTAAGTTGCTTGCCTAAAACTTGGTTAATTGATATTGATGGTGTTATCCTTAAACATAACGGTTATAAAGAGAATGGCGAGCTATTACTACCAGGAGTAAAAGAATTTTGGCAACAAATTTCTCAGGAAGATTTTATTATCTTACTCAGTGCGCGGACAGAGGAGATGTGTAAAGCTACGCTCTCCTTTTTAAATAGTCAAGGACTGCGCCATAATGTAGCAATTTTTGGTTTACCTACAGGAGAACGAATTTGTATTAATGACAGAAAACCTTCAGGTCTTGTGACCAGCTATGCTGTAAACTTGGGGAGAGATGTGGGGTTAGGTTGTGTGAGAGCGATCGAGAATCCAGACCTCTAAAATTAGCACAGATTCAGTTTAGCTATTCAGCGCAATTCGTTACAGTTTATTGTCCTAAAAATTAGGTAAATATTTTATGAATAATACTGAAAATCAGATAGAACAGCCATCAAACTTCGATAGCTCAATTACTTTAGAAACAAGGACAAAAAAGCAAAGTGAAATTTATGATGCTTTTGAAAAATTTATTTTTAGTGAAGATACTAAGATCCTGGCAAAGCTAGTTGCAAGAACCTTAATTTTTGAGAAAATTATTAATGTACCAGGTGACATTGTGGAGGCTGGAGTTTATCGAGGAAGTGGGATGTTAACATGGTTAAAGCTGAAAAAAATTCTATCGCCTAATGCTTTAAAAAAGGTGATCGGATTTGACTATTTTGACACAGAAGCTTTATTAAATTCTTTATCGGGACAAGACAAAGCTTCTATGAAAGGTTTATTTGAGGTGAGAGGTTATCAGCATGAAGAAGGAGCAGAAAGATTCGTTCACGATCTAATTGCTAATGCTGGATTTGATCAAAGTAGCTACGATCTGATTCAAGGGGATATTTCCCAAGTTGCTCAAGAGTTTGTAGCGAAAAGACCGGGCTTCAAGATATCTTGCTTATATCTGGATTTAGATTTACAAAATCCGACTTATAACGCCTTAAGTGCATTTTGGGATCGAGTATCTATTGGTGGGATTGTAGTATTTGATGAATATGCTTATCATCAATGGTCAGAAGCACAGGGAGCCGATCGATTTTTTGAAGATAAGAACATTCAAATTCAAGCTTTACATTATCCTTGCCCAACAGCTTACGTCATCAAGTCTCCTACCCTAAAAGATTATACATGAAACAACAGCTAGTAGCGTATTTCCAAAGATTAACAGATGAAAGCTATCAGCTTTTAGATGTTGTAAAATTACCATCGGATATCATTCCTTTACAGGAGTTTATACCGGATTTTTCCGCTAAGTTGGCTAATTTGAAATCTAGCACAATCGCAAACTACAAAAATCTCAATCGTCCCCAGTGTAATTGGTGTAAAATGGAGACTAATTTAGGGGTGGGACTTAATTCAATTGGTATGTTGTCCGATCGACTTTCCATTTTAATTATTAAGGAGTGGTGTTTACGCAATAAAACTAATCCCAATGGGGTGAAAGCAGATGATTTATATCGAACTCAGACAATGGATATTATTCATGCTTTGGCAAGGGCCAGTCCTGGTAGTTCATCAATGAATACAAAGATCACGCACCATAAATCTGAGGTAACTGCTAATTCGTGGGAAGAAGCATTTTATGGTTTGCTGGCAACTAATATTTTGAATTGGGAATCCCAAGAAGTTTTGTACATTAAAGATATTAAAAGTTTGCCCTGTGAAGAACTACGCGGTTACATTGCTTGGTTTTCATTTGGTAACATTCAGAGAAACGAATACATCCAATATTGTGAAGAACTTTATTGGCGTCAGGATTAGCTGAAAATAGGAGTTATTATTGATGAACAAAACAACTCAAAGTCAAACAACTACACAGTTAGAAACAGAAGGATATCAAAACTTTGATATTAATCCCCTTGCTGGACGTATTGGGGCGGAAATTGTCGGACTTTCTCTAAAGCAGACTCTCACCGATGAAACAGTTCAGGAAATTCGCCAAGCATTAATCAAGCACAAAGTAATTTTCTTTCGCCAACAACACCTTGATGGGAGTGAGCAAATTGCTTTCGCTCAACGATTTGGAAATCTCACTAATGCACACCCAATTATCCCTTCTCTCCCAGGCTACCCAGAAATTTTTGATTTTGATTACGGACGCATAGAAAATCGTACTAATCAGTGGCATAGTGATGTAACATTTATTGATCGCCCTCCTTATGCTTCAATTTTACGAGCCGTTGAAATTCCTCCAGTTGGGGGAGATACAATGTGGGCTAACACTGTGACAGCTTATCAAGATTTGCCTGCACCATTGCGTATTTTAGCCGATCAGCTTTGGGCTGTTCATAGCAATACCTACACTGATTATCCAGTTGCAACTGTGAGTAAATCTGAGAACCGACAAGAATTTGAAAAAGTGTTTATTTCAACTGAATATCAAACCCTACATCCAGTTGTTTGCATTCATCCAGAATCTGGCGAACGAGGTTTGCTTCTGGGTGCTTTTGTGCGTCAGTTTAAAGATTTGTCTGTGAATGAATCTGGGGAGATTTTGCAATTATTTCAATCTTATATTACTCGTCCTGAAAACACTGTGCGCTGGCGTTGGCAAGAAGGCGATATTGCTTTCTGGGATAATCAATTCACGCAACATTATGGAATCAATGATTTTGGTAGTCAACCGCGTCGTGTTCAGCGAGTAACTCTTGTCGGTGATTTAGCGATCGGCATCAATGGTACAACAAGTAAAGCAATTAAGGGAGATTCATCTACCTATAATAAGTTGAATCAGATTATAGATTGAGTTAATAACTAGAAAAACTTTCAGGTTTTTTCAATGACTGCTTTTTGCCAAAGTAACTTAATATTCCTAATTTCTCAACCCCGTGCTGGTTCTACCTTGACTCAGCGAATTTTGGGAACTCATCGAGAAATTTATACTGTATCTGAACCTTGGATTATGTTACATCCCCTTTATGCAATGCGTAGGGATGGATACCAAGCTGAATATAGTATCCAGAATAGTCAGAGAGCACTGGATAACTTCTTGAATTTGCACCCAGAAGGTGAAGATGCTTATTTTCAAGCAGTCCGACAAATGAATTTGCCTTTATATCAAGGGTTGCTGCAAACTTCGGGTAAGAGATATTTCTTAGATAAAACTCCAAGATACTATTACATTCTCCCGGAATTATACCGAACTTTTCCCGAAGCTAAGTATATTCTGTTGCTTAGAAATCCCTTAGCGATTCTTTGCTCTATCTTTAACACTTTTATTCAGGATAATTGGTGGAGAACTCAATACTATCATGGCGATTTGCTGAAAGCACCGAGCCTGATTGCACAAGGTTTAATTGACTTACAAAACAAAAGTTTAGTTTTGCAGTATGAAAAATTGCTGGTTAATCCTGAAATAGAAATCGAAAGAGTTTGCAATTTTCTCAATGTTCCTTTTGATGCAGAAATTATTAGTTATGGGGATTATAACTCAGAAAAATGGCAATTTGGCGATCGCTCTCTGATTGATCAGGAAAACAAACCGATGAATCAAAATTGCGATCGCTGGCAAGAAAATTTACAAAACCCGATTATCTGGCAATCTGCTAATAATTACCTAGAATTTATAGGAAAAGATTTGCTTACAGATCTAGGTTATTCCTACACCAAACTAAAGGAGATACTTGAAAAGCAAAAACCAAAAACTCAGGTAATATTACCGCCTGCGTTGCAAGACTTTTTTGCTTCAGCAAGTATGTTTTTAGACAAATCATTACAACCTGTTCAGGGAGTGATTGGATTGACGGCACAACTTTTTGATTCTTACTTAAGTCTGGGGAAGGTATTGTTACAAGAAAATCAGGTTGATCCAGCACTTAAATATCTGGAAATAGCCTTACAAATGGCTCCGTTTGTGCCTGAAACTCACTGCTTAATCGGTGAAGCACTGTTACGGATAGGTAAACTTGATCGAGCAATTACTTATTACCAAAAAGCCGTGCAGTTGGGAGCTAAAATTCACCAAAATCAGCTACAATCCTCAAAAATTGCTCTGCAACAAGCACTGCAACTTAATCCAACTCATCAAGCGATCGCTGAGTTACTGGCAATCATCTAATATTCACACAACTCGAATGTATCTAAGTCAAGTGGAAAGAATCTGGCAACAATGGCAATGGATCGGATGGCGAAAATTACTGCTTGGGATAATGGTAATAATGATTGCCATTCAAGGCTGCAACTCTACTTTGTTTACCACCTCCGAGGCTCAGATTCCCCGTCTTGTCAGTAGTGAACGAAACGATCCAGAAACCTTTAACCCTGTAACTAGCCTTGACCCTCACGCGGTACTAGGGTTAATCTATGAAGGAATGATTACCCAGAATGGTGAAACGGGAGAACTAGAACCAGGGATAGCAGAATCTTGGCAGATTTCCGATGATCGACAACGCCTCATTTTTACTCTACGACCCGATGTAAAATGGTCAGATGGAGAACCACTCACAGCAGATGATGTGGTCTTTAGTTTCAACGAAATTTACTTTAATAAAAATATTCCCAACAATGTACGGGATATTTTGCGGATTGGTCAAAAAGGTCAATTCCCAAAAGTACGAAAAGTTAACGACTATCAGGTAGAATTCATTACTCCAGAACCCTTTGCTCCCTTCCTGCGATATGTCGGAGACGTTAATCTTTTACCAAAACACGCTTTGAAAGATACTGTAAATATTACTAATGGAAAGAAAAAAACACAATTTTTATCAATTTGGGGAACGGATACCCCGTTAGAAAAAATTATCACCAATGGGCCCTATAGGCTTTTAAGTTTTCAACCTGGGGAACGTATTATTCTGGAGCGAAATCCCTACTATTGGCGCAAAGATAATCAAGGTAAAACTCAACCTTATATTGAAAGGATTGTGATTCCAATTGTAGGATCGACCGATAACGCTTTGATGCAATTTCGAGCGGGTGGATTAGATATGGTAAACATTACGCCTGACTTTTTTGCTTTGATGAAGCGGGAAGAAAAACGAGGAAATTTTACCGTTTATAATGGAGGGCCAGCAGCAGTTACCCATTTTATTACATTTAATTTGAATCAGGCTACCCGCAAGGGAAAACCAGTCGTAGATCCGATCAAATCTCGCTGGTTTAATACTCTGGAATTTCGCCAAGCGATCGCATTATCTATTGATCGAACTACCATGATTAACAATATCTTTCAAGGATTGGGTACACCCCACGACTCCCCAATCTACAAGCAAAGTCCGTATTATATCTCGCCAAAAGAAGGATTGCCTGTTTACAATTATGATCCTAATCGAGCAAAAAAACTACTTTTGCAAGCAGGCTTCAAATACAATAGCCAAGGTAAACTAGAAGATGCTGATGGTAATCTTGTTCGCTTCAATTTGATTACTAGCAGCGATAACAGTATTAGAACCCAGATCGCTGTTCAAATCATCAGAGATCTGGCAAATATCGGAATCACCGTTGATTTTCAACTACTGGCTTTTAATACTTTAATGACTAAGCTCTCAAAAACTCTGGATTGGGATGCACATATCCTATACTTTATTGGGGGCAATATCGAGCCTGATAGCACTCGCAATATTTGGTCAGTTAATGGTATTCTTCATACTTTCAATCAAAACACTTTTTATGGTGTTCCTTTAAAGGGACGAATCGTTCAGGATTGGGAACAGAAAATTAGCGATCTTTATATTCAAGGGAGTCAAGAATTAAATGAGGACAAACGCCGGAAAATCTACGCGCAAGCTCAAGTTTTAGCACAGGAATATCTACCTTTTATTCACTTGGTCAATCCCCTTTCTTTTTCTGCTATCCGCAATGATATTAAAAATATACGTTTCTCTGGATTGAGTTGGAGGCTATGGAATGTATATGAGTTAAAAATAGAGCGATCGTCCTAATCAAATTTGAGATTGTGTGCTGCTGTTGAATCTGGGAATTAATTAAATGTATAATTTTATTTCTGACAAAATGTGTCTGTCTTTTCCTCCCTGTTCCCTGTTCCCTGCTATAAAGGTAAAAAACTTATGACATCTTCCCTATCTCATTCTAAAGAAATACCCGAACTTACTATTAACAACAATCTCGCAGAATTAGCCAAAAAGCAGGGATGGGATTTCGAGGTTATTTGTCCCGCAGAAATTCAAATTCATTACCCTTCAAACACAATTGAAGAAGACTTACTCTATGTGATTCAGGACTGGGGAAAGCTTCTGCAATACTCTCCTCAAGAAAGATCTAAATTGGGTAGAGAAGACAATTTTTATCATCTACACTGCGTCACAAATTATGAAATTGGTGAAAGCTTTAGATGTTCTATCCCTCGTGCTTTAGTTGTAAACAAAACTGGATTAGTGATTACGTCTGACCTGGAAATCCTTCGCCAATCTATTGAGGGTCAAAAAATAAATATTAATTTAAAAGCCGGACAAATAAAAGACAAGTTTAACGATAGTCAAATCCTTTCAGGAACATACATATCGCTCCTATCTTATTGGAGCCATACCCTAAACTTTGCTCACTGGCTAATGGATTGTCTGCCAAAACTTGCTCTGATAGAATCTTTAGATAGCAGTATTAAAAAGAATTTAAAATTTATTATTCCTGATGGCTCAACCCCTTATATTGTTGACTCTCTCAAGCTATTGGGTATTCAAGAAAATCAAACAATACAAATTCAGGAGGAGAGTATCATCGTAGAAAACCTGATCCTCTGTCGTGCAGCAGAAAACCCAGCTAGACCTAAAAAAATGCACTTTCTAGCGATGCGAAATAAATTGCTCTCCTCATTTATAGATGAAGAAAATGTCCGTTTAGCCTCTAAACGAATTTATGTTTCCCGCTCTCAATCTTCGAGAAAAATAGTTAATGAAGCGGAAATATTACAGATTTTAACAAAATACAACTTTGAGGTTATACACTGTGAAAAAATGAGTTTAGCTGAACAAATCAAGATTTTTTCCGAGGCGGAGATTATTCTTGGGCCACATGGAGCAGGGATGTACAATCAAATTTTTTGCCATTCAGGAACCAGCATTATTGAAATTTATAACAAAGAATACTGGCATCATTCATCTCGAATTATCTCTAGCTTTATGGGACACAAACATTGGCATATTTTTGGAGAAAATGTTAGCAGTGATTGGCAAACATGGGTCGATCCTTTAAAGCTAGAGAAAGTCTTATTTCTGGTATTACATGACATAAATAGCAAAATTTAGAGATATTCACAAAATTTGGTTGATTTACTTCAAGAAAGGTGTATACTATTGAAAGAAATTAATTTGTGAGTAAATTAAATTTTAACCAAACTCAATTGTGTTGCCAAAAGGAGATATAAAACATGAAAAAGTCTCGCAGAACTCAAGAAGAACTAAGTCGTAACCTGACAGGTTTTGAAGGGGATTCCTATATTGAAGAAGAAATCAAAAAACTGGTTCATAAATTTGAGATAAACACCATAATTGAAACAGGAACTTTTCTAGGAGGGACAACCCAAAAATTAGCCCAGCTTGCTAATCAGGTCTATACGATCGAAGTAGATTCAGAAAATATTCCTGAAGCTACAGAATATCTCAAAGATTCAACTAATGTTACTATTCTGGAGGGCTGTAGTCCAGAACTTTTAAGGAATTTGCTGAAGCGAGATCATGGTAATACTTTGTTTTACCTGGATGCCCATTCCCATATTGAGACACCTTTACTCGATGAACTAAAAGCGATCGCTGAAGCAGAAATAAAACCAATTATTGTTATCCATGACTGGAAAATTCCCGATCGTCCTGACTTGGGATACGACTCTTATAACGGTCAAGACTATACATTTGAATGGATTAAGCCAAGTATCGAGGCTATTTACGGTGATGAATATGCCTACTATTATAACAATCAAGCTGAAGGAGCAAAAAGAGGGGTAATTTACATTCATAGCAGTTCATAGTGTAACAATAAAAGTACAAGATCGTTGATTTCAAGTCATTGCTAGTTTTGTAAAACACAGGCTGAATAGATTACAAATTAATTCAAAGATCATGAAGATTCTATCCTTAAAACCTGGTCATGATGGCACCATTGTTTATCTCAGTGAAGGACAACTGATGTTTTCCTTGGAAGGAGAGAAAAATTCTTTCAGAAGATATTCTGCTGTCACCGTCAATCTTTTTGTCGAGGCGATGTCTTACCTCAAAGAACTGCCTGAAGTAGTAGCAGTAAGTGGTTGGTACAAAGGAGTAGGGCCGTTAGATAATATATCCACCGTAAGTGATAGCGGTTATGATGGTTTAGACAACATTATTTCTGAAAACTCAACTTTTCTAGGCAAGGATATCAAACGATTTTCTTCTTCTCATGAACGTTCCCATTTGATGTGTTCTTATGGGATGTCTCCATTTGAGCAAGGAAGACCTTGTTATGCCCTGGTTTGGGAGGGAGTATTGGGCAACTTTTACAAAATTGATGAAGATGTTAATATCACTTCCCTGGGTCAAGTTTTGGAAGGGCCAGGTTCTAGATATAGTTTTCCATATTGCATAGCAGATAGCTCTTCTACTGGAGGAACTGGGCAAGGAGGAAGTTATCTATCTGCTGCCGGAAAAATGATGGCTTTAGCCGCTTTTTCCGATCATTTAACACCCAATGATGAAGAAATGAAGTTCATCAACCTCATCATGAATTACCCTAGTGAAATTTGGAAACTCACTGACAAAGATTTCGCCCAGTCTTCCTTCTTGAATATTGGCGTAGAACACCCTCAATTTAAAAATCTAGCTGGCAAAATATCCGATCAGATTTTTGATATTTTCTATCAGTTTGCCAAAGAAAATTTGACAGAAAAGCTACCGCTACTTATTAGTGGTGGGTGTGGATTAAATTGCGATTGGAATACACAATGGAAAAATTGTGGTTTATTTCCAGAAGTTTTTGTTCCTCCCTGTACAAATGACAGTGGTTCTGCTATTGGAACAGCGATAGATGCCCAGTTTTATTATTCGGGTAATGCCAAAATTAGCTGGGATGTCTATGCGGGAACAGAGTTTATAGAAGATATCAATTGTGATGGTATGTTTGAGGTTTACGACTTAAATTATGACCAAGTTGCCAAATTCATTTATGAAGATAATATTATAGCTTGGGTGCAAGGGAAATATGAAATTGGGCCAAGAGCTTTGGGAAATCGGTCACTGCTCGCTTCTCCCTTCCAAGAGGAAATGCAGGCTAGATTAAATCAGATTAAAAAACGGGAAGGGTATCGCCCCATTGCTCCAATTTGTTTAGAGGAAGACGTATCAGAACATTTTGATTGGTCAGATCCTAGTCCCTATATGCTTTATTTCCAGAAGCTCAAAACAGACCAGCTAAAGGCAGTAACTCATGTGGATAATACTGCAAGAGTTCAAACAGTAAATAGTTCACAAAATCCCCAGCTACATGAATTATTAATAGCATTCAAAGGCTTAAGTGGATTTGGAGTTATGTGCAACACTTCCTTGAACTTTTTGGGAACGGGTTTTATTAACGAGATGAGCGATCTGGTTTACTATGTCCAACAACAAAAGCTAGATGGTTTTGTGGTTAACAATAAATTCTATGTAGCCCGGTAGATTGTAGTAAGCAAGGTAATTGATTAGGGAAGAATAAAGCCTGTAGTTGTTATCAAAGATTGAAACAAATTCCATGACTCATTTTGGTCTTATCTGTCCATCAGCATCTGGGCATCTCAACACAATAATTCCTTTAGGTCAGGAGTTAAAACGGCGTGGTCATCGGGTTACATTAGTAGGAGTTCCCATCACTAAAACCGGGTTTCAAACCCAAGCAAAAACTTTGGCTGAAGGTTTGGAATTTCAAGCAGTTTGGCAACCTGACTCTGTTGAATCACCTCCAGAGTATAGTTCTCAAAATGTCAGCCAAAATTTTGACTTCTCGACTCTACTTTCTCAACAAAGGGAAATTGATTCGCAGCGAATCAAGATAGGTTGGATACCTGGACAGAGTGTAGTTTATCAAGAAAAGTATTTAACCCATGCTCCAGCAGCTATTAAGTCAGCAGGTATAGAAGCACTGTTAATTGATTCAAAAGCTTCAGCAGGGGCAACAGTTGCTCAGTATCTTGACATTCCTTTTGTCAGCATATTTAGCGCAATAATATCCCATTCTGAAGCTACCGTTCCTCCTTTTGATACAACTTGGTCTTACGATTCTTCATGGTGGGGAATTCTGCGGAATCAAATTGGTTATGTATACCTGAAAAAAACAGAGGCTTCTGTCTTGAAGGTGATTAATTATTATCGTCGAAAGTGGAATTTGCCTTTACTTTCAAGTTTTGATGATGATTATTCTCCATTAGCTCAGATCAGCCAACAAATTGCTGAACTGGAATTTCCCAGGCAACGCTTACCAAGATATTTTCATTTTACTGGCCCATACCATTATTCAGGAAGCCGAAGTCCCATCTTTTTTCCTTATGATAAGTTAACAAATCAGCCGTTAATTTATGCTTCTTTAGGAAGTATGCTAGGTGGTCTTCAGTGGGTCATAGAAGTGATGGCTTCTGCCTGCAAAGATCTGGATGTTCAGTTAGTTATCTCACAGGGAGGAATAAATAATTGTGATTTTCTTGGGAAACTTCCTAAAAATACCTTGCTTGTCAATAATGCCCCTCAATTAGAATTACTCCAAAAAGCAACTATGACAATTACTCATGGAGGAAGTAATACAGTTTTAGAAAGTTTATACAATGGATTACCTATGGTAGTAATTCCATTATTTAGCGATCAACATGGTATGGCTGCAAGAGTTGCTTGGGCTGGTTGTGGGGAACTTATACCTTTGAATAAACTTACGGTAAAAAATCTTCATAAGACTCTGAAGAAAGTTTTAGGGAATGATTTTTACAGGAAGAGAGCTTTAGATTTACAATTAGCTATTAAGAAGTCAGGAGGTGTGGAAAAAGCTGTTGATATTATTGAAGAGGCTATATCAACGAAAAAACCAGTGTTAGCCCGTTAAGTTTAGTAAATTAGGTAAGATTCAGTTGTAAAGAGGCATAAAATTAATTCGTCTGAATTTTGATACAGTCAGGTTTATAAGAGGAAGCGTTTAATCATGCAAACTACTGGATATTCTGGAAAATCTAGCACTAGCCAAACTAACTTTAATCAAACTGATCAGAAAGTCGCTTTTTTCGAGAAAGAAGGTTTTGTTGGGCCATTTACCCTGGGTCAAACTGCTAGTTTAGTGGCTCTACGCGATGCAATGAGCCAAGCAATCGGAGAAGCTCAAAATCAGGAGCAAAAAACCTCATCTTCTCTAATCCAAACTAATGTTATGGATCGCAGGATTGCTCATCTTACATCTAAATTAGTGTATGACCTCTCCACAGAGCCTCTGGTTTTAGATGATGTGGCAGATTTCTTAGGGCCAAATATTCTATTTTGGATGGCAGAGACTATTTCGAGAGAGCCGGGTCATGATGGTCATATTGTCGAAAAGACTGGTCAAATTTGGCATATTGATGTAATTAATGGCTGGATCAAAGGTGTTCATGTGTCGATCGCCGTAACTGACATGACCCTGAAAACGGGTTGTTTGCTGGTTATCCCTGGAACCCACAAGTATGATGCAGACCTTGTGGCCCTGGCACAAGCGGGAGAGTGCGATCTAACCGACGCTGAGAGTATGATCAAGTTGGCCGATCGGATGCACCCAGAAAACGCACCTCATAGAATTGAACCCATAGAAATGAAAGCAGGTCAATACTGCTTTACAAGAGGTGGAATTTGGCATGGTGTCAGTCGAAATAATGATTCTCGAACCCGCTTCGGTCTTGTTGCTCGTTTTGCCAAACCGGATGTTGAAATCAGAGGTTTTAGCGGAAACCAAATTCCTTGTATCGTAGTCCGAGGTGAAGATTCCTATCAACTAAATCTTCCGAAAAATCCACCGGAAAACTCCTAGAAAACGGAACGTTGAGTTTTGCCTTATTAGACAAGCTCTTTCGGGTTAATGGGGAAAAATGTTCATAACTGTTACGAACTTTACTTTTATAAATACATTAGTGGCTGTAAGTTTTGCAGCCGTTTGTTGTTGGGGAATTTTACGCTACTTTTGGAGACAACCTTCAAGCAAGCTAATGGATTTAGAGAATACAGATTCCTCATCTGCTAGCAACTCAAGTCGCTCACAGTTAGTTTTCCAGCCTCTTCAATGGATAAAATATTTCTCGATTGATCGTTGGGTACCTGTATCTCAAAAGATTCAAGAAACCTCACTTCAACTAAAAGATCGCTCACCTTGGCAAGGGTTAGGACTGTCACAGGAAGATGAAAAAAATAACCCTGCTAATGTGAATTCATGGATCAAAGAACTTGCTAGTCGTTTTCGCTTGTTCTTTAAATATGTCTGGATTTACTGGTCGCCTTATGTAGCTATTGCTATCATTAGTGCTATCTGCATGATGGGAATGCCGGCCTACCAAATAATTGCTGCTCAGAAACTAGGTATTGCCATTGATCAAGGAGGGTCTGTTCTTGTAAGTTCAGCAATTCAATTAGCTATCCTGCTACCCTTAGCTTTTGGGTCATACCTATTAGGTAGTCGTTTGTCTGCTC
Source organism: Planktothrix agardhii NIES-204 (assembly GCA_003609755.1). Lineage (NCBI taxonomy): Bacteria > Bacillati > Cyanobacteriota > Cyanophyceae > Oscillatoriales > Microcoleaceae > Planktothrix > Planktothrix agardhii. Next base: position 39,088 of record AP017992.1, on the reverse strand, counting down.
GGCTTTCTAGTCGTGTTGCCAATGATATCCGACATGACTTATTTGTGAAACTACAAACCCTTTCCCCAAGCTTCTATAAACAGGCTCGACCTGGAGATTTATTAACCCACTTCTCCGTAGATATTTACCAAATAGAGCCTGTTTTAGGTCAAGAAATGATCCGAAGTGTTGGCGAGGTGATCATGACCCTAGTCAACGTTGGAATGATGATTAGGATTAGTGGTTTTCTAGCAGTAGCCAGCATTATACCTATGGTTGTAATGCTGCCACTAACGCTTTACTTGATAAATTACATGACTAAGCGAGGACTGAGGGCGATCAACCAAAACGCAATGATGACGGATGCGGTGCAGGAAGGTATTCGTGCCCAACCGATGATCGCAGGATACGGTTTACAATCTTTATTTACCAGCTATTTCAGTAACGAATTAAAAAAACTTGAGGACAAGAAAACTGAAGCAGTATTTAGCTTTCTTCTCTTTACTTATTCAGTAACATTCTCCGCATACTTGCTTGATGTTTGGGTTATGGGAGTTGGGGGAGTTTACGTTTTGTCCCACAAAATTACACTGGGAGCCTGGATAACTTTCTTCAGCATTTCTCATAATATGTATAATCTGTTAGGTCAATTGGTGAATACACGAATTGGTCGCTGGTTCGGAGCTAGTATTGGGATGCAACGAATCGATAAAGTCCTTACATATCCAACTAAAATTGTCGATGCTGTTGATGCTCATGCTTTGACAACGTTTGAGAAGAAGATTGGCTTTGAGAACTTATCATTTAGCTACGACAATGCACAGCACCAATTGCATGAGATTGATTTGTCTATAGAAGCTGGTCAGTTTGTTGCATTTGTTGGTTCGAGTGGTGCTGGTAAGAGTACGATATTTAACTTATTGATGCGTTTTTACGATCCCAGTGATGGAAGAATCACGATTGATGGTCATGATTTACGTCATCTGACACAAAAATCTTTGCGATCAAAAATGGGGGTTGTGCTGCAAGAAACTTTTCTTTTCCACACCACAATTATGAACAACATCCGCATCGCCAAACCCGAAGCTACAGAAGAAGAAGTTTTTGCTGCTGCTCAAGCTGCTGAAATCCATGACTTTATTTTGAGTCTTCCAGACGGTTATCAGACGATGGTGGGCGAAGCAGGTGGACGATTATCTGGGGGACAGCGCCAGCGAATTGCGATCGCCCAGGCATTGCTTTGCAGCGCACCCATCTTATTATTAGATGAACCTACCAGTAGTCTCTCGGCGGAAATGGCAGATGCGATTAATCAAACGATCGCATCCTTGGCGGGTAAGCACACAGTTATTATGATTACCCATCAACTGAAAGCCGCAATTCAGGCAGATTACATCTTTGTTTTAGATCAGGGTCGATTGGTTGAGCAGGGAACCCATGAACAGTTGCTAACCATTGATGGACATTACCGTTACCTCTGGAATATTCAACAGGCTTAATAGGTGTAGCGACCTGCAATTATAAATGCCCAAACCTGCAATCAAGACATTTTCCAACCAGGATTATCTGCAACTATAATTTCATTGGAGCCAGGATTAACTGCAACTGAACCCGAATTAACTGCAACCAACCTGCAATCATCCGTTTCAGCCCGAATTAGTTGCAACTAACCGAAAGCCCTGTCAAACGGGAGAAAAGGAATCTTACTCACCCAAAGCCCTGTCTGCTCAATAAAAGTCTGGAAATTCCAGCCCGAATTATTTACTCCTGTTGAGTCAAGAAAACGGTCGTTTTATTGACTGTCGCACTGGTAAGACTTTCCAAACCTAAAACCGTGAGTTTTCAAGTTAAAAAAGTCGGTAAAGAAATCAAAGTTAATTTATCAAATTCTGAAATGAGTTTTTTTTGACAAGCTCTACCAGTTTTCACAACAAGAGCGTAGGTAAGGCGTTACGTCTATTTGCAAATAATCCTGGTCGAAAACGATGATTGCAGGTTGGTTGCAGTTAATTCGGGTTCAGTTGCAAATAATCCCGGTTCAAGCCCAATTATAGTTGCAGTTAATTCTGGTTGGAAAATGTCTTGATTGCAGGTTTGAACGATTAGTATTGCAGGTCGCTACAACTACCAGCCAATCTATCTGGTACCTGTCCAGATCTTTCTAGAGCCTCCCAACTGACTTCCAAAAGTAAGCGATGTTGAGGGTCAATAGCACCTGCCTCTCGATGAGAAATCCTAAAAAAATCCGCATCGAATTGGTCGATATCTTTGAGGAAATAGCCATAACGCAGTGGCATTTTACCTGGAACAGTTGGATCGGGATCATAATAGTTTTTGATGTGCCAACGCTCATCAGGAATTTTGCTGACCGAATTACTACCCGAACGTAGTAATTTCCAAAAACTTTCGGGATCATCGGCTCCAGGAAATCGGCAACTCATACCAATAATTGCAATAGGTTCAGTCTTTTCTTGCTCTAGTTTGTCTAATTGACTTTTAAGCTGCTGAATAGTTAAAACTGAGGATTCCAAGTCTGAATGAATATTAATGCTATTTTCCATTAATTTATTAGTTTTCAAGTTTGCAAGTGGAAAAAAAAGAGTCTTTAACTATTCATTTTCATTAATTTCTCTAGCGAGTAGGGAGTTACTGAAATCTAATCCCTATAAAAAATTACTCCTTTCATTGTTGAGTCTATTTTAGTATAACGAAGCTCAGTAGTAAATCAAACTCCCTACTGGGCGTAGAAATAGCGAAGCTATTTCTACGCCTAATTCCTCAAAAAATTTAACCATCGCCAAATTCTTGTTGAAAAATAACCTCAATTTGTTCTTGCAGAAGTGGAACTTTATTTTGCACAATGTCCCAAATTGTTTCATTTTCCAGACTGAAATAAGCATGAGCTAAAATATCCCTTAAACCTGCTATTTTCCGCCACTCTACCGTAGGATAACGATTTCTAGTTTCCGTCGGTACTTGCTTAATTGCCTCCCCGATAATTTGCAAATTTCGCAGCACAGCATCAAACCTTAACTCATCTTCAAAAAACTGGTCATAGCTGACACCTTCCGTGTACCGCAAAACCTTGTGACAACTGTTCAAAATATCCTCAAAATAAAGTCGGAGACTACGAGACATAGATAGCCTCTGTTTCAATAACATCTCTAATTTGAGGCTTTAACATCTTCTTGCTAACTACATCTACGGGACATCCCAAACTATCCTCCAGAAAAAACTTTAAGTCCATGTAACAGTCAAACGTCACCTTGCCGTCAAACTCCACTAATAAATCAATATCACTTTTAGCCGTCGCTTCATCCCTCGCTACCGAACCAAATAAAGCCAGAGACTTTACACCATAACCACGAATTTCTGCCCCATGAGCTTTTAAAAAAGCGATTAAATTTTCTCGGTTCATTTTTTAAATCCTCACCCATTTTCTAGGGAATAAACCAGAAATAATCCTGATATTACATCATGTCAACTAAGTCTTTTAACTCAATGTGAATATCTCGCAATGTCTCCTCAAAATCAAAATCCTCATCTACCTCCTCTGGAGTAACCCCCACATACCGCCCCGGTGTTAAACTCCAATCTTATAATTGCAGGTCGTTAGTGTGATTCGTTCTGTCGAAACGAGTAGAAATATTCGGGTAGTTTGAAATCCAAAGACAACTGCCCCGGTGAGATATTTCCACGACTTCGACAATGGTAAGCTAAATGGCAACTACTACACAAAGCCACTAAATTTTCTAACCTATTATCCCCAGGGTCAAGATTCCAATGATGGACTTGCAACACATAAGCTCGACGTTTTAGGGTATCGGGTAAAGTTTCTCCAGGTTTCAGACATAAACGACCACATCGTTGACATTGCCAATTCGCTGATTCCTTAACCGCTAAAGCTAGTTCCGTCCAATTATCAGGATAACGATTTAAACTCATAGACTGATTTATTAATTTTTATTAACCCTCTGATATTTATTGATGTTTCCCCTCAAGCACTTCTTACAGTCTAGTTTTTTATTGACCCGTTGAGGTAATGAATAACATAACCAATAACGTAATCAATAACGGATAACATAACGAATAACATAACGAATAACAGGAATAGCAAATGAATCAATATGTCTGGACTAATTGTTAAAGGGAAACATTCATAAAAACCCCCTAACTTTTGGGCTAGGGGATTTCTGGCGGATCGCTAAATCAGTTTTGTTTGTTGCTTCAATTTGCAATCCCATTACTGAGGATTCTTAGCTAATTATCTGAATTGCACACCGAAACCTCAAGAAACACCTCAAGAAATTCCTGAAAAAAACTATCCAGATTATTCACTTCAATATGGAATTAGGGAATTGGGCTATCTCAACGGCCGTCCAAATTGTTGAGGTACTGATAGATAGCCATACCCTGAATCACGGGTACTGGAATCTGATTTGAAATGGGTTAGGTCGGCATCGGAGGACTAAATACATGATTGAGGCTGTTAATGGGGGGAATCCTAAGAACTGTCACATATTCATCAGAACTGTTACATAGATTTGATTCTTTAACCAATCAATTCTGTACATACAACGGCGGGCGGTAAAACTGTGACTGTATTGATTTGCGGGGACGACGACGTAAATTCTCATCGTATATATTCTAATTTTTCTATTGATCTATCAAAGTAAAATATGCTACATTATTCCCACCTTGAAAAAAAAATATCCAAGACAAAAAAAAGCCCGCTTGACAGGCGGGAGTCCAATAAAACAACAGGGCATTTAGCCCTTAGATAAAATGAAATATAACATTTTTTGGTCTCAAAGTCTAGGAGTTAATTCAACTTCCTTAGATCCTAATACAGTTAGATTGTTCAACAACTATTTAAGTATAGCACACAATCTACAGAATGCACAACAGATCAATGTAGATTATTCTCCCGCCCCGGCGACTCAAGGGGGTGCGGCATGATTACCACCGACACCGCATTAAAAGGAAAGGCAATCGCCTCAAGCAAGCGTAACCCATGCCCAATCTGTGAAAAAACGCACGGGTGCAAGATTTCAGATAATTTAATAATGTGCCTACGGGGTGATAGCAATTGGAGCATACCCGGATGGAAATATCTCAAACCTCTCAGGGGAGGTATGGGGGGATTATTCGGGGATTATTCGGGGGAGCGTCAAGAATACAGACCGGAACAGCAACCCAAAGCCGCCAAACCTTCAAACATTACCCCGTTGACTGATGAGCAACTGGACAGAGAAGCCAGAAAAATCCTGAAACAGTTGGGATTGAGTGCCAAACATCGGGAACAGTTGCACGGTCGCGGCTTAACTGATGAACAAATTGATCAGCGTGGGTTTAAGTCGGTTGACCGCTATCAAGAATTTAATCTGATCTCGATTAGTCCTAACTTCCCTGGGATGGGAGACAAGGGAACTCTAGCCAATAGCGGATCAGGAATTCTGATTCCTATTCGGAATATCAAAGGATTAATCATTGGCTTTCAGCTTGCTAGGGATGATCGGAATCCTAAATATCAATGGCTTTGGGGAAGTAGCGATCGCCGCGTGTCCGGTGAACTACCATTACAGTTTTTAAAATTAAATAGTTCCCCTGATTTAAACATTATAGAGGGAACACAAAAACCCTTACCCGCAGCGCATTTACACAATATTAATGTGTTGGGTGCTGGTGGTGTGAATTGGCATGGCTCTAAGAAGGAATTTAAAGCTATTGTTGATTCCAAAAACTTTGATTTATACATCCTAAACCCTGACACCGGATGCAAAGCTAATCATCATGTAATGGGTGCTTATCGGGAATTGTATCTATTCCTTAAAAAGCTCGGAATTACCCTTTATATAAGAGATTGGGGACAAGGTGATAGACCAAAATCAGATAAAGTTGATATTGATGAGATTACCACAGAAACCTTTAACAATGCTCGGATTATCTCTTATATAGAATGGGATAATCAGGTTATTGATCAGGGAGAATTGAGTGAGGAACAATGGTTTAATCGCTTTAAATTACCTGAATTACAAAACGATTTAGCACGGATTGTTAAACGTTTTTACAGTCGGGTAAACCAGAAAAATAAACCCGTTACTCCCGAACAAAACCCCGAAGCCAAACCCGTTACAATCCCAGAAGAAAAAACAGAATGTAGCGCGATTGTACTATGGAAACCTCAGAAATTAATCTCACTACCTTACACCCCTGGACAATTGCCAACAGTTGACGAATGGCAACAGATGGGATGCCCTAAAATCATTTTTAATAATGGGGAAAGGTTGGCTTGCTATGGTGAAGCGTGCGAGAAGGGTTTTAAATTTACTTTAGACACAACTGCAACGGGTCACGGAAAATCGTTTGATTCTGGTTTGGCTAATTTAGAAACCTTTGGAATTGACCCCGATGATAAGGAGAATAAAGCCAGAATATTCTACCTATCACCTGATCATCGGAACCCAACTAACGCAACTGTAGAAGCCAATTATGTTGATTTAGAAGCCCGACATAATGGGTTAAATTATGACACTGACCGCAAAACTGCTTTAGGAAAATCTCACGTTGTCAGGGTTAAGAATAATCAATCCCCTGATATTCCTAGCAATTGTCCTGAGAACCAAACCTTCTTAACAGTTGCAGAAATGGGATTATCTGCTTTTGGTGGTAAAGATTCTCCTATCTGTCAATCGTGTCCATTACTTAATCAAGGTTGTTTATTTTTGGAAAACAGACGCTACACCTTGACGAATGAAAGGTTGATTCGTGCCGACATCAACTCGATACACCCATCATCAGATGACATTTTAATTCTTGATGACCTATCTATCGAAAACACTCATCAAATAACTGTTGAGATTAATGATGTCTTGATGATGGTTGGTAAACTTCAGTTAAGGGCTGATCATCGTCTTTTCAAGATATTAAGACCTATCCTAGTTGAGATTTACAAAGGATTATTGGCAGTGACAACAGAAAAACATAGATACGGAATCAGCCATCGGGAAGTAGTGGAATTAATGCCAACTATTGACGAATTAAATCAATTAATTTTTGATTTATATTCTGATAATTGGTTAGCTTGTGATAATGTTTGGGGGACTCCAATCTATCATTATGAAATGATTAACGAAATCCCAGAAGCCACCAAGGTTATAGGGGAAAATTTTATAGCACCATCATTAATTGATTTAAGGAATGAGTGCTATAAAATCCTTGAGAATTACGCTAAATTTATCAACGGATTGCAGACCCCTGAAGAAAAACAGCAAGCAATTAAAGACAATGTAATTCCGCCTTGGCTACCTGCTTTAATTGATTGTTTAATCGGAAATAAACGGATTAATTTAAGAATTGATAACGGTAAATTAATCATCACTAAATTATCAAAACGTCACCGGAATATTATCAAAAGTGCGGGGCTCTCAATCGCTTTAGATGCCACTCAAAATAAACGAGATTATGCTTTATCTTTAGGGATTAGTCTTAATGAAATCCTAGAGGTATCAGAGGTTAAACAATCGACTCCTAACCTACATATTCACATTATTAAAGGAATGGGTCGGGGGGGTAAACAACGGCGCGACACGATGCAGGAACGGATTAATGTTGCTATTAATGCGATCGCCAAACGACACCAAGGGCAAAACATCGGACTGATTGATCATAAGAGCGCGGTAGCTAATTACCAGGATTTGGGACACAAACTGGGTTATTGGCATAAGGACACTCGCGGCTCTAATCAATTCCTAAATACTCAAGTCATGGTTAGTGTCGGGCACCCGTGCCCAAACTTAGGACAAGTCGCCGCCGAATACCAAACTTTAACGGGTTATTTTCCTACGCCGGATCAACGCACGGGACGTTACGGGGGATGGGTCAATCGGAAAATCAAAGCCGAATTAATTCAAGATGTGGGACGGCTCCGAGCACATCTCAGACCCGATGAACAGTTGCACAGCTATTTAGTCGCTGATCTGGATGATGACACCATAAGCGCCACTAGACTCGCCTACCCAACTGCAACAGTAATCATCGAGGATATTTACGATATTGCACCCGGCGCGGCTTCAAAAGGTGTCCAAACAGAGCGGGGGATTATTGAGGCTTTATGGTCATCGGTTAAGTCCGGTGTAGTCGCAACCATTGACGATATCGCTGAACAATTAGGAATCACTAAGGGGGGGGTAAGTAAAAACCTCAAAGACCGATTAGGGATAGGTTTCAGGGAGGTAAAAAAAAGTTTACTTTTGTTATATAGGGCTATTAATAACAAAAGTAAACTTTCTGAACTCGATTCTGATGCGCTCTACATTGCCAGGGAATATCTACCTGATGTCGCCCAAGACTTTGAACGGGGGGACACCACCCCTGCTGATGTGATTTTTGAGATGATAACGACCGCTAAAGCGTTTGGTGAAAGGCAATTCAGGCATATTTTAGCCGCGACTCCTATCCCAATACTTTGCAAGTTGTTGGGGGCGGTGTTGAGGTTTGTCCCTCCCCAATTGCTATCGGAATTTATACCAATATCACCACACTCAGAAACCGCTTAGTTATTAACAATATCTAGGCTAAAAATGCAACAACTAACAACCTCGGAACCTCAACCTATAACCATGGATTGCTTAGAATTTGATGGGGTTAGTTAAATGGTGCGATCGCTATAATCTAAATAAATCGGCATATTCAGTTCAAAACAATATTGGGTGTAAAACGAATTAGTTTGACATCTGGCAATTTCTTCCAGGGTTTCATTAATCTTGTTTTGATATTTTACTAACGTAACTTGTAGTTCTTGAGCTTGTTGTAAACTATCAGTTTCAGAGGGAAATATCTCTAATAATTTTATCGCTTGTTCTATTTGCGAAACGGCTAAATTCAACTTCTGAATGGTATGAGGGGTTTTTTGTAAATTAGTTTTAATTAATGATAATGTTTCTTTAGCATTATTTATAATCCGTTCATAATTTTCCTCCGTTTTTTTCTTTTGGCGGAATACAGCACAATTTCCTTGATAAGTTTTGAGCTTATTTTGAGCCTGAGAATAAACAGATGTTTTGGGAGGAATTGAGAGCAGTCCCTTAACAGCCGTTTCACATTTTGATTGAGCCGCTTCCCAAACAACAGAAGGATGAGGAGAATTTTGTACCATTTGTGCCACTTCATTTCCCAAATTTAAAGATTGTTGCCAATTATTTAAAGCTTTTTCTTCATTAGCAATCTGGCTTTCAATCATTTTAGAATTAGCTTGATAGGTTTTTAACTTCTGTTGCACTTGGATTTTAATTTCCTCCTCATCTACAACAATTTCAGATAATAAACGAATGGCTTCATCCCATTTATCTTTTGCTTGTTTCCAAGTTTCTACAGAATGGGGCGGATTTTGTACAAGTTTAGAAGCTTCCATCGCTTGATAATTAACAAGCTCTAATTGATTTAAAGATTGAATATGATTTTTGAGCAGACCTCGAAGAACTTGAGCTTTATTTAAGGGTGCTTCCACTTGATTAAAAACCTGGGCTTGAGAATGAACAGATTGTAATAATCCTATTACAGTTTCTAGTTTTTCGTCAGCTTCCTTTATCCGTTGAGATTTCCCAGATAATGTTGGAAAAGACTTTTCTACTTCATTGAAAAGCTGTAAACCAAAAGTGAAATTTTGACGAGAATTTTCTTCTAGCTCAATGCGTTGGTTAACATTGATTAAAGATTGTTCTAAGTTTTGTAAATCAGCTTGAGCTTCTTGATAGCGCGAACCCAAAGATTTAGGAATGGTCGTGAGCAAATTCTGAGCATTTTGTAACTGGACACGCTGAGATTTAAGCTGATTAATATCTTGTGTATTATTTAACTGTTCATCTTTAATGATGTTTTCGGCTTTTAACAAAGTATAATAAGAGTAACTGAAATTCCAGCCTATCCAACTTAGCGGAGTGACAAAAGCTAAAACAGATGCACAAACTAACCCCTTCATTTGTAAATTCTTGATTTGTTTCTGTTTAGCTACTTGTTTTCTAAAGTCTGTATCTTTTAAACATTGCTCCGCCAAGGTGATAAGATTAGAAATTGAAGCAATAATTTTTTCAACTTCCTTCTTCAATTTATTAGATTTAGAACTAATTTCTGCTGAGGTATATTTAAACTTATCAAAAATAATTAACGGTTTTTGTTGAGACGTAAACGTAATAAATTTTATTCTTCCAAATAGGCTATAAATTGCATTGATATTTATAGAGTTTAACAATAATCCCTTTTCAAATTCGGATTCAGTCAATATGTTAAGTTGAGATACCAACACTTTCAGGTCAACAGAATCTTTTTTAATTTCTGCGGTTTGTTTTTGCAGATTTGCAAGTTTGTCAAAATCCAGATCAATATTAGATTTTTTTCTAAAAGATTTAATCTGATTTTTTAGATGATCTAAATTATCCCAAGTATGATGATCATTTACTAACTTTTCAAGTTGTTTATTTTTTTCTAAATCAATTCCTAAGTTAATTAGCAGTTTTATTTGTAAAATAGAGGGCTTCAATAATTCTTGTTTTTTACATAGAGATTCCATAAAATCCTTTAAATTCATGTTGTCTTCATCAATTTTAATCATGAGATCACCAGAAGGAGTTAAGGATATGCTCTTAATAGATTTCCCTAATAATTCTATTAATGCTGCTAAAGTCCCATGAGTGAGGGGGAATCTTAACTTTTGTCTATATTTTTGCGTAGCAATACTTAAGATAGAATTAAGCTCTTTTAACTTTTTATAATTAAGGTGGAGTTGAGCAATTTGCTGTTTAAACTGATTAACACTTTCCATAGAAAGTAAAAGATCAACAGTTAAATAACTTTCTTCCGAAAAACTCCCCGTGCTGATTAAAGCCTCTTGAGAACTCCCTAAAGATAAAAGGTTTAATGCTTTCTGAGAGTTTAAGCAATCATTGATTAACCGTTGCAGACTTTGGCTTAACTGAATGACATGATAGGATTTATCCTGTAAGCTTTGACTGAAACTTAGCACAGAATCATAAGTATAATTTTCTACGCCAAAGCTGAAATTGAGAGAATTGCCATTATAAGTTATTTTTGAAATACTGCCACCAAATAGGCTAAATAAAGTTTCTAATATTTTATAATCTTTATCATCTAACTTTTGACAAGATAGTAAACTTTCCGATATAACTTTAGCAGTTTCATTAATTTGTTTGATATTCTCTAAATGCTTAGAAATATCTTGAATTTGCTGCTCAAGTTGATGACAGGATTGATTAACTAGAACAAATTTAATTTGGTGGGAGAAGTTCTCAAAACTTTCTAACAATCCCCTGGGAGAAGAATTTAAAGATTGATTAATTAATGCGGTTTGGATTTTTGGAGAATTTAAGCAAAAGATGCCAATTTCTCTAAGTTTGTTATTTTCATTAATTTTAATTTCAATATTTTGACAAATTTGTTCTAAAGTTTGAACAATATTTTTTAATCCACTTTCATCTCTAACAGATTCTCTAAACCAACCATCCACAGCTTCGTTAAATAGATCTTCCCCAATCTGAGAAATCATTGAATCTATAAAACCACTCGAACTATCATCACTGTCCGTAAAAACCATCAACGCTAAACCAACAGCCCCCTTTGCAAGTCGTATAGCATTAAGTTCTACAATCTTATTTTGTAATATAATTAAAAAGGGTTTGACTTCATTTTTAATTTCAACAAGCTGATTAGTATTCAGTTCTAAATCACCAATTTGCTTCTCAATTAAATCAGGATTTTTTAGAATCAGTTGGGAGGTTGAGGAAATTCTTTCAATTTCAGCAATAATTAAGGCAGGGTTGTCCATCATAAATTACAGAAAGTTTAATAATCAGAATTCTACTTTTGATTAGAGAATTTTTCTGGTTGCCACCTGCATTGAATCAAACAATTCAACGGAACTAATCTTCAACCAAATCAGAAAGCAAGCCTGTTAACTCCCCCTGAACCCGTTGGCGGTTATCGTCATAGATCATTAAAGTATCAATTTGTTTGTGTCTTGATAACTTCTGGACTTTCCGCACATTGCCATCGGTTGCATCCAACGCGGCAGTAATAGCACTGTGGCGAATCCGGTGAGGGGACATCCTCTTGGTGACTCCCGCCGCTTTACAGTATCGACAGACAATCACCCGAATCGCTTCTCCACTCAGACGGTGCCCTTGATTGTGGAAATCCAACGCGGTGAATAGCGGTTCATTCGGGGTCGTTTTCTTTCGGGAAGCCAGCCACTTCGATAGGGCTTGAACCGTACCAGGGGATAAGTCGATGAGTTCCTGATAACTGCCACGCCCTTTACCCAAAATCGATAAAGTCCGGTTATGAACGTCAAAGTCCGCCACATTACATTTCACCAGTTCCCCCCGGCGTAGGGCATTGTCCCAAAGCAACCGGAGGATGGCGTAATCTCGTTTTCCCAGGGGGGTATGGCGTGGGCATTGCTCCAGAACTTGTTTATAAGTCAAACTGTCAATCCCGGTTGTATCCCGGTATCGCCCCATCAGACGCTCTCCTTTGATATCTTCCAAGGAATATTCACAGACTCCTAACTTGCGTCCCATCGCAGTCAGAGATTTAATCGCGGCTAACCTGCGATTCACCGTTGATTCTTTCAGGCCCTTATCAATGAGCCGAGATTTATACCGCAGAACCACGGACACCGCTTGTTTTTGAGTCAGGTGCAAAAATTCCAGCACCGTGTCTGTGGTGGGCGGTTTCCCCGTCATCAGGCGGAAAAAATCGTTGATGTCTTTTTCGTAGGCTTTACGAGTATTGAGGCTGCGTTTGTCGGAAAGCAGGTGCGCCAACACATCAAAGTCCTGGGGAAGCTCAAAGGCGGTTTCAATTTTCGCTGTGAGGGCGATTTCCAGATGTTCTAGGGAGGGTTCTAGGGGTGACATGGGGGAGTCAGTACGTTTGTGATAAGTTTTCTTTCCGCAAACGGTTAAGGATGAAACTCATTATAGAAGATAGTTAGCACGGTTTTTAAACAAGTGATAAAAAAAACACCCCAAGGGGTCAGGAAAACTGCGCCATGGGGCATTTTTACAAAACTTTACAAGGCTGCACCTGGTGACACGAACCTTCTATTTACGCCGTATTGCGGGAGGTATTTTAATGGCCGTCCAAACTGCTAGGACTTAGACAAGTTGAGGGATGATTTTTACAAAACTTTGCCCCACTCAAATTTAATTCTTTACCTAATGCTTTGGGCTTTAAATCCAATCCTTTCTGATGGCGAGATTGAGTTTCTCAGGAGAGATTTGTTAAATGTTACCGAAATTGATTGATTTTTGTACTTATTTAGGCTTAAATGATTATCACCCACAGGAGTCTTTGGCAAGGATTCTGCGGGTGATAGTTAGTTATTCAACCAGGGTTTTGTAGAAACCCTTTCATAAACTTATGGATATATTAGCACAATCAGGGCATACTGCAAGCGTTTATTCAACTTTTTCTCCAGATTTTCTCAAGGAACCGCATTTTATTGAATGGCAAGGCTCTGGAGTCCATCAAAATATCATTGGTCTAAATGTTCTTAGTTTAGAAGGATATCAACCCGCCGAGTATTTATTTTATTCGCCACAACTCAAGCGACTCAACACCGGAAGACTCAATAGTTCTACCCTCCACACCTATCAACACTTGGAATTTGGGGGCTGGTTTTGTCAAGGTCTAGGACAATGGGGCTGTTTTAAACCTGACCAACCTCGACATGATGGCAAATCTAAGGTCATCAAATATGAACATCCCCCAAAAGTCCCCACCAGTATCTTTCAACTCTCGGTATCTTGGAATATTGGTCTAAAGATTGCTCTCAAACATGGCTATGGCCAAGAATATTCACAACGTCTACAACATCATTTACAGCTTCCCTTCAATATTTCCCCGGCGCATTTACTCCAGGGATACGATAGTTTACTGGACTCGCTTCTGTCTGAGGAAGATATTGGGTTTTGGGACTGGGTACTAGAGAATAATATTCCCATTACGATTTGTGAAGGGGCGAAAAAAGCTGGTGCTTTATTAACTGCTGGTTATGTGGCCATTGGTTTACCTGGTATCACCGGGGGAGTACGGGTTCAGCGAGATAGTAATAGGGTGAAAATCAATAGTTTCCTGCTTCCTGAATTGGAACGGTTTGCAACGAATGGCCGACCATTCTATATTTGTTTTGACCATGACCGGAAACGCACTACCCAAATTGCAGTTAATCGGGAAATCTCCAAACTGGGTCAGAGTTTCAAACCCTTGAAGTGTCCCGCTTGGGTAATTACTTTACCTGGCCCCGATAAAGGTGTTGATGATTTTATTGTCCATCATGGTGAACATCAATTTGATGAATTATTTACTCAAGCAACGGATTTAGAGTATTGGAACTATCAGAAAGAATATTCTATTACTTATCCTGTAACTAAACTTAATAGTCGGTATTTAAACCTGAACTTCCCAGAACAGGGATTAGTTTGTATTAAATCAGGAAAAGGAACCGGAAAAACTGAGAATCTCATTAAGTTGATTCAAGAATCAATGGGCATTGGTCGGAAAGTTCTAGTAATTAGCCACCGGATTCAATTAGGGCGTTCTATTTGTAAGAGATTAGGGTTAGTTTGGGTCGAAGACCAGAAGGAAAATCCCTACGATTCTATCTTTGGTTTTGGTTTATGTATTGATAGTTTACATCCCCTAAGTCAAGCTAAATTTAATCCCTCGGAATGGGAGGATGCTATTATTATTTTAGACGAAGTTGAACAAATTATCTGGCATTTACTCAATAGTTCAACCTGTACAGATAAACGAGCCATTTTATGCCGAATGTTCATGGAATTAATGCAGACGGTTTTGGGTTCTGATGGTTTAGTTGTTGCTCAAGATGCGGATTTATCTGATTATGCTATTGATTATTTAATTGATTGTGCTGGGGGGAACATTATCCCTCAAGTTTATGTTAATGAATATAAACATAATCAACAACGGAAAATTATTGTTTATAATCAATCAAATCCGTCCCATCTAATCACTAAACTCTATGAATCCGTAGGGAAAGCTCCGATTCTAATGGTTTTAGATAGTCAGAAGGTTAAAGGGAAGTTTTCTTGTATTAATATTGAAAGTCAATTACGAGAGTCTTTTCCTGAGTTGAAGATTTTGCGGATTGATTCGGAAACTGTTGCTGATGAAACCCATGAAGCTTTTGGCTGTATGGAAGATATCAATAATCATATTAAAGATTATGATGTTGTTATTACTTCTCCCACGATTGGTACGGGAGTTAGTATTGATTTAGTTAATCATTTTCAAGCGATATTTGGGATTTTCCAAGGGGCAATTAATGTTAAAGATGCTTGTCAATTTTTGGCAAGGGTTCGAGATTTGAATGTTCCTTGTCATGTTTGGGCGGCGAACTATGGTTGTGGTCAAATTGGTAATCGCCAGACTGATTGGAAACCCTTATTGGCAACTCAAAATAAGGTTTTTAAACGCAATCTCCAGATTCTGCAAGAAATTGATTTAGAGTTATCTATAGATTTTGATGAGCAACTGACTCCTAAACATACTAAATTCTGGGCTAAGTTTGCTGCACGGGTTAATGCAGGTCAATGGAAATTTAAAAATACTTTAGTCAGGGAATTAGAAGCGGAAGGACATATTATTGAATTGTCTGAATTTGAGAAAACTTCTTTAGAATGTGAGCGTTTATTAGGTGAAGTTTTAGACCCCTTAGCTGAGGTTCCTGAGTTCACTGAACAATTAAAAGGAACGGTTCAAAAACTCCATCATTTAGAACAAACTGCCAAAAATCACTTAGAGAAAGCGACGGAAACCAGGGATAAGAACCAATATAGTTATGCTAAGTTTATTGCGGCTCAATTCTTGGTTTCTCGAAATCAATATGAGGAACTAAAAAGTAAACGGAAGAAAACCCAAGATGAGTTAGCCCAACAGCGTCATTATGAGATTTCTTATCGTTATGGGGTGGAAGTCTCGCCGGAGTTGGTGTTGAGGGATATGGCGGGGGATTATCCTAAGTTGCGGTTACATTATTATTTACTGCATCCTGAGTTTGTTCATCAACGGGATAAACACCATTTACAGAAACAGTTGGAGGCAGGGGAAGGAAAAGTTTGTTTGCAGGATATTAAGTTATTGTCGGCACAAGTCCAGGTGTTGCAACTATTAGGAGTTGAACATTTACTTAACCCTGATGCGGAGTTTACCTTGGAGTCGGAGGAAATTCTGGAGTTTGCGGATAAGGTGATTACCTACAGTCGAGATATGAGGGATTATCTGGGGATTAGTCCCGATAGTAAAGCTTCTCCTATCCGTATTGTTCAGGATGTGTTGAGGAATAAAATTGGTCTACCTCTCAAATGTGTGCGCCAAATTAAGTTACCCGATGGGACAAGGCAACGAGTTTATGCTTTTGATTGTCCCACCTGGCGTTACTCTATCTTTGACCATTGGTTAGAACGGGATTTACTCAGGGAACAGGAGGGAACACCGCAGTCTATAAATAATATAGAAGTTGTTGTGAGTGATGTTCCCGAATCAGAAAGTGCACCTCCGGCCGGAGAATCGGAATTGCTGAAACGGTTTTGGACACAATTCTGGAATCTGTTCACTTGTACCGATTGGAAACCCCGACTCAGGAAGCTATTGAAGATTCCCCAAGCTTTGCAATGGGTGGCGGAGGAATTGCAAACTCAGCCTATTCTGGAGGATATTTTCAGGACTCTTGAGGGTTTCTTTCCTACCGATGAGGCCCTAAATTAATCCTGAACATTCTCTAATGCTTCATCTAATAGGAGTCTGACGATTTCCGCTTTGGTTCGTCCTGTCCTGGCCGCCAACATTGATAATTTTCGATGGGTGGATTCGGGTAAATCGACGGTGAAGCGTTTTGTCCCTTCTTTGGGTTGAACTTGTAATCTGTCCATAAATGTTGTTTCTGGTTGGGGAATGGGTTGGGGTTCGGAAATTTCAATCGGTTTGGGAGTTACCGCCGGTGTTGAATTTTCTCCATAGACAAATTCTTGGGCTAAGGCATCACTCAAGGGTTTACGGGTTTGTTTTTTATTGTTCATACTCCCTCTGGCAATTGTTTGAGGATGGCTTTAAATAATCGGTCATATTCGATAGCAGCTTCACTGGCGGCTTGTCCTGGTAAGTCCCAAACAGTTAGTGATTGACCGGAAGTATCGGCGATGGCTTGTTTTTGGTGAATGATGGGTTTTAAAAATTTAGCATCGGGGATTTGAGATAAAAGGGCGATCGCCTCCTGTTTGAGTTTGGTATTCTTCACCGCCCGACTTAGGAAAACTAAACCTTTGGGCAATCCCCCCCGCACAGACTGAGCCTGTTTGAGTAATCGCATGGCATCGCTGGCAGACCGTAAATCAACACCCGTCGGTTGCACCGGAATTACGGCTAAATCACATCGGAATAAAATAGCTCTGGTTTCTTCGGAAAGACTCGCCGGGCCGTCAATAACTAGGTAATCGTAATCTTTGATTAACTCTGGAATCTTTTCTAGGATGTCATCTGGGGATTGAATCACCTGACAAGCAAGTTCAATCCCCATCCCGGCTACCCATTGGGAACTTGACCGTTGAGCATCGGCATCTACCAGCAACACCCGATAGTTCTGTTTGAACTGAAGCCAATAGGCTAAATGCACTGACGAGGTAGATTTCCCCGACCCCCCCTTCTGATTGATTAAGGCAATTATTCCCATACTGATTTACTTACTTACTGCATTAATTAAGTATTTTATTACAGTTTGCAGGATTCAGTCAGATTCTGATTCAGTAAAATCTACTGCAATACAGAGATAAAACAGCAAGTAAACACTGCATTAAGTAAATACTGCATTACTGTATTAAGTAAATAAACTTCAATTAGGATGATCAGAAAACCAAGTTACCAAACTAATGAACTGTCAATATAGACAGGAGAGTACGAGTTAATTGATTTTGTTGATTACTTCAACAGGACTTACGCAGGCACACTATATATAGTGTGCAGTAAGCCAGCGAACGCTGCCAATTGTTCAAGTATTTGCGCCAGCAATATAAAATTTAGACACAAAAATTATGCTGATTGACAGATATTTAACAGTCAATATTTATGCTAAACTGATTAAGTTAATTTGGGGTGAAAAATATGTCGTTTAGCCAACTAGATTACTGCCAATATCTATTGAGCAGCCCAAACAATTATACCTTAAATAACTTAGCCAAACACTTAGAAAATGTTAGCCATGATACCATAAATCGTTACTTAACCAAAGAAAATTTCACCTCGGAATCTTTGTGGCAAAATGTCAAAAAAGATATCCAAATCAGTGAAAATAGTGCGATCATTTTTGATGATACAGTATTAGATAAAAGGTTCGGGGAAAAGATTGAATTAGTCCGTCGTCAATATAGCGGAACAGAACATCGTGTACTGTCAGGTATTGGGCTGGTTAACTGTGTTTATGTTAATCCAGAACTGGGTTTATTTTGGGTAATTGATTATCGCATATATGATCCAGAATATGATAATAAAACCAAACTAGATCATGTAGCTGATATGTTGAATAATCTGGTGACAGAAAAACAACTACCCTTCGCAAAAGTCCTTATGGATAGCTGGTATGGGTCACAAAAACTAATGGCAATGATTGAAGAATTAGGAAAAATTTATTATTGCCCATTGAAAAAGAATCGTTTAGTAGATGACACAAGAGGAAAAGAAAAATACCAATCAATTGAAAAGTTAAACTGGTCTAATACTGAAGAAAAATCAGGGAAGTTAATCAAAATCAAAAATTTCCCTAAATCTCATAAAGTCAAGCTATTTCGGGTTATTGTTTCTACCAACAGAACGGAATATGTAGCAACTAATGACTTAACTCAAGCATCCACATTGGATACGAAAAAAACCTGTGCTATTCGCTGGAAAATAGAGGAGTTTCACCGAGAAATTAAGCAGTTAACTGGGATTGAATCTTGCCAGTGTCGTAAAGCTAGTATTCAAAGAAATCATATTGCTTGTGACCTTTTAGTTTGGAATCAATTGAAAAGATTAGCTCATCTGACAAAGAAAACAGTCTATCAGTTAAAAGCTGAATCTTTGTCCAGTTATTTAATCAAAGAACTGAATTGTCCTTCGATAAAAATGGAACTTGTTTGATTCTTTTGGGTTTATTTTTAAATGAATAATCAGGACTTTTTAGGGTGATTGCTATTATCATTGGTATGCGATCGCCTACTTTTAGTACGCTATATATAGCGTGCTTGCGTAAGTCCTGATTCCTTTAAATGCCGGGACAGGCAACTTAAAAGTTCGTAGAGCCGGATCATTTATTCATATTCAAGGTGGCGTTCAAATTACCATAAGTGGTGTGAATAGTGCCGTCGTTGGTGCAAATATTGGTACGATTCCAAGTGGATTTAATGTAATTCCTTATAAGGAATTTCCCATATCTGTTAATGCAGCAGCAGGTAATACTCTGGCTGTAGGAATTTGTCGATATGGTATCAATAATTCAATTACAGTATTACCATCTCCGACATACTTGAATCAAAATTGCTATTACTCCATTGATCAGGTATTAATAGATTAACCCCGCGATTAATCTAGCAATCGCAATCTTAAACCTGATAATTTGCGATTGCTAAATAACAAACTAATAACAAATTACCAATAACAAATAACAATATGGTGTTATTAACAGCAAAATACCTACAAACATTAAAGAGTCGGGTTGTTGATTCTGGGGAATCTAAGAATTGGTTAGGAAAAGATATCTTAGAGATTGGTTCTGAAATTTATGGGTTGATCAATAATGGGGTTAATAATTTTCCTGTTGTTAGTACCCTAACAGGATTAACTGAACCAATATTAGAACCGATAAAACAGATAGCCGAACAACTTATCGCCCTTCCTGATATTTCAATTCTGGCAGGATTAGTTACCTTAGAATCAATCTATGGGATTAATAAAGCCTATAATACAAAACTCTATAAGGGTCAAAATCTAGTAGCTTATGCCAACAATATAATGAGTCGTGATATCCCAAGTTCTGATGATGAATATTATTATGTTATGGGGATTTCTGCCTACAATGAAACCCTCAATATTCCCTTATTAAATAGTGAAATAACGAATCTTCAATCTAAAGTTGGAGGGATTCAATCTCAAGCTCAATCAACTATTAATCAATTTGCTGATAAATTTGGTTTAAATTATCTTCAAGATAAAATTACTGAACTTGAAGGATTAATTGCAGAAGCTGGGGAAAACGCTTCTAATACAATTAAAAATCAATTATATCGTCTCAGAAGTTTTGTTAAGAAATTTATGGGAATTAGTTCTAGTTCTCAATCAATACCAATAGTAAATTATGGGAGTTTTGGAGCAATAGAATTAATAATACCAACAGCAACACCAAAGTTAGGGGATGTTGTAGGGGTAATTAACAAACTGGCAAATTGGTTTTTATCAATGTTTAGTATTCCTAATCAGATATTAGAAGTATTAACCCATACGGTAACATCAGTTGTTTGTAAAGCTATTGGTTCGGCAGGTGCAGAAGTTAGTAGGTATTTATCAGCAGGACTATTACAATCTTTACCTCAATTAGTGCCTAAAATTGGGAGTGCTACTGGAACTTTATTTGGTGGAGCTTGGGCAGTTTTGATGGGTTATGCGCCTTGGATTGCTCTGGTTGCTGGACTAATTTTAGTTGCTTTTAAATTAAGTGATAAGAAAGTAAAATTTGGTAGACTTGTCTATCTTTTTGGAACCAGATTATCAGGTTCACCCGATACGGGTTTTGCCGGAACTTACGATATGAATGAGAAGCAAATGAGAGATTACATTATTGATTTCTCCAAACGGATGCTCAATGAAGCTAAATCTACTTATGTTAAATTTTGGGCATTTAATGTCAATGATGATGAAGAAGTTGCCTTAATGTTTGATTTAACAAATATTAATGAACCTATAGAAATTTCTGATAAAACCATTCAAACAACTACCTGGGATTCGTTAAAACATTTTGCAGAAGAACCCTTCTAATCAATTACAAATTATGAATTACTAATTAGTAAATTAATTAAGGAGAAATTATGCCAACAACATTTGAGAATATAAAACTTAAAGAAGATGGAACAGAAGGTCAAATAATAACGATATCGACTTTCTATGTTTGGGACTGTACAAACCAGAGGTTTTCAACTTCACCACCAGTAGTTTTGCGTAATACAATGTTGGCAGCTTTATATCCGGCTAAAGAATTTATTATTGGTGAAATTCCTAAAACATCAACTAACCCCAGTTTATTAGACCCTTTTAAAGTTCCTGCTGTTTCTGACCCTTATTTTTTGGATTTAGCTTCTAATTCAAGAACACATGGGAGGTTTTTATTTACTCCAAAAAGAACAATTGGTAGAGATTATTTTCCTAAAAAAGACGACTGGAAACGAATAATTTACGGGAGTATTTTGCATACCGGATGCAATAGAATGTTTTATAGGGAAATCAAGTATATTGTTGTTGATGATGAAAGACGGAATCCTTCTGATAGTAGCCCTCAAGATGATGGAGTAAATAATACCCATTGGGATACGGGAGATTGTCATGCTAAATTATCTAAAAGCCTTCTGACTTTATTAGAAAGTTGGGAAACAATTGGCAATGAAGATAACCCTACAACAATTCAAATCCGAGCCGCCATCTTTAAAGAATGGACAATCAAAGGAACAGCAAGTCATTCCTATAAATTTGAAACTGATCCTAGATTTGCCGGAGTTGATTTAGTTATTCCCCTCTCTTGTTTTAAAGGTAATAAACCCGCACCTGGGAATTATACTGGTAAAGTTCTAATTGGTGTTGTGCATGAAGCCGAGGAACGGCGTGCTAAACCAGGTTGGATGTTGTGGCAATGGTTTAGTTTTGAAACCCTTGAAGAAGATGGAATAATATCAAAACTCCATGAGAAATGTCAGAAATTAAGCACTGCCCTTGATGATATTTATAAATTAGCTGATGTTCTCCGAATTGACCTTGATGAAGCTGAACAAGAATTAGCAAACCTTGACGATAACCCCGATGCTGAAGTAGCTTATGTTGATTCGGTTCTCAAGATAATTAAAGCTGATAAAAAAGGGGTTTTAATATTACATCCTTATGTTCTTCTCAAGGTTAAATTTAGACTTAGGGAGATGTGGAAAAACCTTGCTAAATCAGCCGGAGTTAGGTTTTATTCTGTTATGTGTACTCCCGATACAAGTTTAGAGAAATATCAGAAAGCCTATGGTAATGATTTTGTATTTAAACCCAAAGTTTTCTGCTCACCAAGTTTCAATGAAGGTCAATATATCGTATTTTGTAACCCTATGCGGCATTGGGGAGATGTTCAACTGTGGGAGAATTTTCATGAAGGAAGATTCCGAAATACTAGGGGAGTTTTAGCCGCAACTCGTGAGCTTTTGTTGAGTCTGGGTCGTGATACTGATGGTGACTTTATTCAATTAATAAATAGTAGTCGATATCCTAACTTAACAATGGCTTTATATGATATGGATGCCCCACCAAAGGTTAAGAAGTTTCCCAAGGTTGCACTCACGGGAAGTCTTCAACAAATTGCTATTAATTCAATGAATGATATTACCGGAGTAGTCGCTAGTTTACTCGGACGGGCTAGAGCTATTGGTGCGGAATTAATTGTTTTAGATATCCCAAAAGAAGGGGAAATGAGGATAATTGATTTTCTTTCCCAAGAATTACAAATAGCTGTTGATAGTTTAAAATCAGCTTATCCTAATAATCAAGATGGTCTAAAAGTTGTTAAGGAATTTCTTGATAAATCTGGTGCTGATATTCAATGGTTGGCAGACTTAAAATCTGATGATTGTTATTTTACTCGTCCTTGTTTGGTGAATAACAATTTAACTGATACTGTTACTCGAATAGTTAGTTTAGTTAATAGTTATTATCGACAACCTAATCTCAAGGAAGATACAATTCCAATGGATTATAGATTTACTTTATTTTCTCTTGTTGTATCTGATGCTGTTCAAGATGCGATCGCACTTCGTGAACGTGACGCTTATAGAGCCGAAATGGGTGCAGCATTGGCTCATAAAGCCGCTAATGATGATGATAGATTAGTTAAAGAAGTTACGGCTAAATTTAGAGCTTCGACTGAGGTTATTATGAGGGAAACTCTTAATCCTTTCCGTAAACCTTATCCTCCGAAGACTTGGGCGGCATCATATTGGAGGGTTAATCATTTAGCTAAATCGGGAACTGCGGGATTAGTTTTCTTATTATTTTGTGATGAGATTATTGAAGAACTAAAGAATTTAGAAAATAAAAAAGTTTGGTTAATAACAATTTATGCCGTTCAATTCACCGCTTTTGCTCGTCCCCAGTTGAATGCTTGGAATGGAGAAGAACTAACCGTTAGGAGTAGTTTTCTGAATGTTAATGGCAAGGATAAAGTTAGTCTGGAAGGTAAATTAGACGGACAGCCTGGGTTTATTAATATGGGACTTGTCAACGAGAAAGATATTGCTCAAGTTCCGAATGGTTGGACTGGGAGAGTTAAGATTTATGCCAAAACTTATGAGAACGACAAATATCCGCGAAAGATGTCAGCTAATGATGTTTGTACAAGTCTTTATTGCTTTTCAGTTGATATGGAACAATCCGATATAGATGACTTTATGAATGATCATTGGTCAACTAATAGTAGATTTAATCCCATTTGATATAGAATTAACGTCCTTCACAGCCAATGCCATCTTTATCAGAATCAAAGTTGTGGGGATCAGTTTGGAGAACATAGACGCTTCAGATAATCAAGTTGTAGGCACTTAAACACAACCTTCTATGGATTTTAAGCCTAGAACGGCTTTGGGCGGCTTGGCGAATCGTGTGGATGGCATGACTGTTGATAAGTTTGCATCCGTCTCCTACTGATCCGATTAATAGTTTATTGAGTTTGGGTTATACGTTACTGAGTCAAAATGTTTGTTCTTTTATTGAATTAGCAGGATTGCATACTCACTTTGGCAATTTGCACGTTCCCCGTGACAATCATCCGGCTTTGGTGAGTGATTTGATGGAAGAGTTTCGCGCTCAAATTGTTGACTCATTTGTGAGTTATTTAGTCAATTCTAAAATTTTATTGCTTGAAGATTTTACGTCTCCTGATGAATTGGGTGGGGTTTATCTTCAGCCGGATGCACTCAAAAAGTACCTGAAACACTGGGAGGAAAAGTTATATTCTGAAGTGACTCATCCTCAAACAGGATACAAAGTTAGTTTACGACGTTGTATCGAGTTACAAGTCCGAGAGTATATTGCGGCTTTGATGGGAGAGGTGGAAGTTTATCGCCCGATGATTTGGAAAAATTAAGGATACAGGTTAAGTTTCTGAGGGGGTCTGGGAATTGCTGAAATCCTCATTCTTGGGTTGACCCCCTCAGATCGCCCTCTCTGTATCGATTTCAAGGATCGTTTATTGTTGTTTATTGAGAATAAATAGTATGGATTGAAGTCAAAACTTGACGCCCTCAGATTTAGGGGTTTATAATCCAGTCAGAGCAAGGCTTCTATGAGCCTAGACTTTAGACTAAGAAATTAGTCGTATTAATGGAAACAATATACTGCATCGTGCCCCAAGAACCCAGTATAATCCTTTAGACTAAGAAATTAGTCGTATTAATGGAAACAACAAAATGTGATGGTGTCCATTGTTCTCGCAATTGCTTTAGACTAAGAAATTAGTCGTATTAATGGAAACTGTCTCCTCACTACCTAATAGTTGGTAGAAAATATTTTAGACTAAGAAATTAGTCGTATTAATGGAAAATTAAAAATAGTCTCAGCCTTGGATTTTAAAATATCCGAGGCTTTTTTAGATATAAAATCAAGAAAATATACTCAAAAAAATATTGAAAAATATATTAAAATAAGAAAGATATATAACTTATATACAAACTTATATAAACCTTAATTTTACCTAGATATAAACCTATATAAAGCTCTGCAAAAATTAGCTCAAAGGAAAAAATAAACCGTAAAAACTAATTACTGTTTACGTTTTTCCTGAGTTTACCCTAGAGTTAAATTGTGTTTATGCCAACAATTTATGTCATTCATCCAGGTTCCAGTATTGACGTGCATTCTCGTTACCTGCAAGTTTTCCATAAACAGCAGTTGTGTTTAGGGGTTCCCATTAACCGAGTTACCCAAATTATTCTGTTTGGTATTTGTAACCTCTCCCGCAAAACTCAAGTTTTAATTGCAACTCGCCAAATTCCTGTCTATTATATTAATGTTCATGGGGATCAGTTAGGAAGTTTAGAACTTACACCCCCACGTCCCTTCAAATATCAAACCCATCAGTTAATTTGTTCTCAAGATATTGAATTTGTGCGGGCGATCGCAGAATCAATTACTTGGGCAAAACTCCACAATAAAATGGTACATTTCAAAAGTACGTTATTGCGCTTTAGCGCCAATAAGTTTTTTCGCGCTGAAGCGCAACAACATACCTAGTATTCAAAATGACTGTTAAGCTGTAATAGGTTATTCAGTGTAAATGGGTAACAGCTTAACCCTCCCCATTTTGGGGAGAGTTTTTATGTTTTAATTCTCGTTAAATTCCTTTCTCGCTTTTTTATGACTGATAATGTACACTCCCCAAGGAAGACGTACTGCCGTAATTGTTGTTAACTTTAATTGAGCGTGTTCAGGATTAGCAGCATCCAAATCAGCCCAACTGAGGTTAGTATGATGTAACTTTGTATGGGCCAGATTTGTACCACTCAAATTTGCCCAACTCAGATTAGCATCACTGAGGTTAGCATAGCTGAGATTCGCTCCTTCTAAGTCGGCTTGGCTTAAATTGGCACCTTGCAAATTAGCTTTGTACAGAACTGCACGGCGTAAGTCAATCTCGCATAAATTCATCCCCGGTAACTTAATTTCAGTCAAATTTGTATAGCTAAAATCTCGCCGTCCTCTGGCATATTCATCCTGAAACTTTTGTGTAGAAAGCCGTTCACCGTTATTAACATAATCCATAAATTTAGCCATTATTTTCTCCTGTTTAATGTTTAAATCTGCCTTTTGCCTTGCTTCTAGTACCCTTTAGGAATTCCAAACTTACCTCCCCCCGCAACTTTATGGCTTAAAGCCCGTTGCACAAAGTTACCTAACAAATCTCCAAAACCGGGTGCATTTTCCAAGTATTTATGGAGTCGCCGGAAGTCAGGAGTTTTGGAATTTCCCGTTGGGAAGTTTCCGGCTAAAACCCCAACCTGAGCCTGTTGTGCGATGTACTGACGAATGTAGTTGAGGTCATTCATCCATTTACGGACTGTTTCGGCTTCAGTGTCTTCTGTGCGGCGCATCCACTTTTTCCAGGGTTGGGAAGGTTGATAGACATGATGTTGAGTAACATCGAGCAGGTATTCCACGCCTTGTAGAAACTGTTGGGTTTTTTCTCGAATCAGCGATCGCAACTCTTTTTCTTCTGTATTGCTTAAAGTCCCGTCTTTTAAAGCACCTGCCAATTCATTAAGGTGAAACTGAATCTCTTGAGCCGCTTCGCGGATATGGGTTTGCGCTCGTTTCAAGTTTTGCACCAGAACATCGCACTGCTGCTGCATCAACACCGCCCCATCCGTCGCATTTTCCACTTCATGCACTTGATCAAGGAGTTGCACTAACTCAGGATAGTCAATTCGTCCGGTTTGCTTCACTTCATTGATCCATAAACTTAATAACCGCATCTGGTACTGGTCAGGTGACTCTTCCGCAGCTTGAGCGGTTGATAGTAGAGGAATGAGAGGAGATGTTGTGGAGTTAGGAACGTGAGCAATGCCATTGAGGGAAGTTGAGTTTTGTCCGTTCATGGTTGAATCTCCAAGGGTTGCTGAGTGGGTGAGGAACTTTGTGGAATGCCTTTACAGGACGTGGAGGAGAGATTTAATCCTTCAGATCCTTATGTTGTTGAGCCATCAGTTCTCGACGCTGGGTTTCTAACCAGATATCTCGCTGGAGTTGAACCGCTTCACTGAAGGATTTTTGGGTATCTTGGCGATAGCTGAGGGCAATGGTGATCACACAGGCACAACCGCTAGTGATCAGGGATAGCAGCAGGAAGAACAGAGGAAATCCTAATCCTGACCAGTCTCCCTGGGTCAATTTAGCGATGAAACTGAGAATTGCTAACCGAGAGGCTTCGAGTCCAGAGGACAGTTCACCGGATGGGGTGAAGTGTTGGGTATAAACCAGAGGCATTTTTTGTTGCAGAAATGCCAAGTCATTACCCATCGTGGCACGGACTGTTAGAGACTGTTGCAGTTGTTCTTTAGCGGTTTCATAAGCTTGGTAAGCGTCTTCCCGTAACTGTTCGACTTGAGGACACAAGGGCAATTGTTCTAAGGGGACGTTTTCCCAGTTGCGATCGCGCTGTTCCCATGTCCCATACAATTGCACGAAAAGCGACTGCCATCGGGGGTGACTTTTATCCAGTTGGCTTAACTCTTTTTCTCCACTTTCGCATCGTGTTAAAGCATCTTTATATTGAGGGCTATCAATTTGTTTGAGGGTTTCTACACGGTTAATTTGTTCTTTGATTAATTCCTGGGCTTTAAGTTGGCTTAAACCGGATGAATTGAGTAGCAATTCTGTTCCTACTCCAGCCACGATAGACTGGAGAGCGTTGAGACTGAGCATGGCTGTGATCGCCCAATTTGACCAAGAGCGACTGTGAGGTTTACGCGCAGATGTCGCCACGGCTGAATCGTTGGTATATTTGAGAATCAGAGCATTAGCCAGCACCGTCATCGGAACTGCAAGGATTCCCAAATCTTTAAAGGCAAAGTAGAGCAGGGGAAAGTTAGTCGCCGCATTGAGCAAGCTGCTGATGGACACTAAAGCGGCCGTATATTGGCTATCTTTTGCCAAATTTTCTGAGACGATGGCACGACCATGAAAGTCTTTAGGATCAGCAATTACTAATCCCAACAACTTCTCAATTAGCCCTTGTTTCGGTTCTTGATTTTGGGTATTTTTAGCAGGATTTTTCGCTTCTTCAACTAATTGGGCAGATTCAGGGCTTTGCTCAATGTAAAGGAGTAAATCTTGAACCTTTTTAGAGGTGTTTACTGAATTGTTAACCGATTGAGAAGCAGGTTTTTGGAAGTTCATACTGGCTACCCTTTAGTTTTTTAAGCCCCAAACCGAGTTCTAAGTTGAACTTCGATTCAGGAAAAAAAATTGCCTAAAACCTTGAGGTGTGACCAGATATTTAGTTTTGATTGAACTGAGATTATCTTAGCAGATTTAGAGCATTTGTCAACCCTTAATTTTATTGAAATTAGGTTAATTGAAATCTGATTCTGCAACCTAGATCTCAACTAACCTATCTTTAAATTCAGTTTAAGTAAACTGAATCATTAGGAATTTGTCATCCATTTCAACTCCCATGGTTTCTTGTCGCAATTGAATTTGCAGGTAGCGCACGAAGCAAAGCAACAAGGGGAAATGTTGCTCTAACGTTGCTGTGGTGGTGTAGGAACGCACAACCACACTTTTTTCTCGAATCATTCCCCATTGGGAACTCTTGTAGAATCCTTCTTGTTCAGACACACTTGTCCCCCCGAACAATTCCGCCATGAACTGTTTTGTTTGTTCAACATGGAAGGAAGTATCCGCCGGGACATTAGCATCAACGGTGGTTGGGACGATCACGGACACGGAACGATTCAGAACTTGAATCTGACAGTCGAAACCATTTACAGTATTGAGCAGTTGTTGCAGTTCTGGATATTGAGCGAACAGGCTGTTTTGAATTTGAGCGATCGCAACAGCATCACTATGTTGATATTTCATCTTCCGCAACCCCCTTTGTAGTGTGTCCCCTTCTGGAGAAGGGTTTCGGCTTATCCCTGCCGAAAAAAAGTGGCGTTTGGGATTTGGGTTATGCGGTTAGGCTTGATGCCTATCTCCGAATATAAGAGGCTGTTTCCGATTTGTCAAGGGGTAGGGAAAATAAACATTTTTGATGTTTAATGATTTTTGTAATTTTCTGCAATCGCTGTTCCTTCTTCCTGAATTAATATAATTAATTTCTCAGGGTTAACAACTTTCACCTGTCTACCAAATCCTAAAATCCAACGTTTTAAATCAATATCATCCAATGACCAACAGGGTAAAGTCACCCGAAAACGATTAGGAAATTTTGGGTCGGAACTGGGTTTTAGAGAAAATAGAGTTTTATCTGTTTCTGTTGCTAGTTTATAAGGACGACGAGACATTTTCATTTGACTGCGGTGAAAGCGTTGATTTCCTTCACTAATAAACTTAAAGATTTGATCCGTCATCCACAGTTCTACTTGAATTTCAACTAACTTCCGTTCCTTTAAATCCGTACTCAAAAATTTCTGCTGTTCTTCTACACTTTTTCCTAAGTAAATTCCCACACTAGCTTTATAAAGATCTGTTAGTTTTTCTAAAGCGGCTTGCTGTTCTTCAAAAGAACGAGATTTATCTTTAATTTTGGCTAGGGATAAACGATCCAAGCGTTCAAAGCTGATAAGTCCTTGACGATGTTTATCTTGGATTTCATAACCTAAATACCAAGCAATATTATGAAACACAACTTGCAACGGGTAAGCGGTAAAACCTTCTAGGTTTTGACCTGGAAAGCGTCCACTATCTCTAAAGAATTGAAATTCTAATAACTGCCCTTCTACAATTGCTGTTTCTAGCTGTTCTAAGTTTCTTAATAAAGCAGATGAGGGTAAAGTATTGGGGTTAACTATTCCTCGGTTTCCAATAACTCTAGTGGGATAAACGGTTTCTAACTCTAGTAAACGACTGGACTCAATTCGGTTTTGAAACAATTGTATCATTTCCACTGCAACCGGATCATCGAAATGGAACTTTTGAGACTGTAATAATCCATAGAGTTTTTTTAATTCAAGCTCAGAAAAAATACCTGTTCCCATAAAATACCCCCGTTTTAAACTAAACTGGGGTAAAATTCCATAGGGTTTTAAAACCTTTTCTATATCTCGCTGTAAGCTATCTAAGGAATGACCAATAAGATTAGCTTCAGTTTGGAGTTCTTCGATTAAATCTTTTTGAGTTTTTCGTTTAGAACTTGAATCTGTTTCAACTTTTGTATTGGTTTGAAAAGGATGATGAGCAATATACCGAATTACTTTCATTAACCGTTCAAATGGTTCTAAATCAGAATAGCGATGCCAAGCTGTGTTTTGAGTTTTCAGTTGAGCAATTTCTCTTTCTGATAATAATTCTAATTGTAAATTAGCTTTTGAGTTTAAGATTCCTAAAAATCCATTCTGTTCTAAGAATAATAAATCTTTCTGAATTGCTTCTGGGTTACTATATACTTCTCCTTTCAGATAGGCTATTACTCCACAAATTTCTTCAAGTTCTGTGTTAAAGGGAGGAACTCTATCAAAAATTTCTTGTAGTTTATGGGGTGCGGTTTCGTGCAGTTCACCCAACCCTGGATATTGGATGATCAGGGAAATTAAAAAAATTAATCGTTCAAAATCTACTAATCGAGAATAGGGATGGAGGGTATAGTTAGCGGTTCGACTTTGGCGAGTTTGATAAGAACGAGAGAACCCTGTTAAAATCTCCTGAATTTCGGATAAGGTTAAGGATAATTCGGCAATATTAATTTGTTGAATACCAATAAATCCTTCTGTAATATCGGGCGGAAAAATAGTCAGAAATTGAGTAAATTGATCAATGATAGCATTAGGAACTTGACGGGGACGGTTTTGGTTCCACTGTTTGCAGGTTTCTATGGGGGTTGTTAAATGCCAACCCATCCAAGTTGAATGTTTTTCTAAAGTAATGGCTATTTTCTGTAAAAAATTCAGTCGCCAAGCTCGTTTAACATTTGTGGCGTCATATATAATTAGTTTTCCAGAAGCGATCGCATTTTTAATCTGGTTTAGCACTTCAATTTCAATCTGCTTCCAGTCTCCCTGGATACTTTCATCTCCAAACAAATCTCGACGAACATCATCGGTAGAAACGATACAATAGCGTTGATCTAACTGGGCTAAATGTTGAGCAAAGGTTGATTTACCGCTACTGGGAACCCCGATTAGAATGTGGTTAACGTCGTTTAAAAACATAAGTTTAAGAGTCTATCCTATAAATTCGGTAAGTTTTGTTTTCCATTCCCTGCTTGATCATTTTTACCTTTTTTCTTGTAAATTTTCCCGTCTCAAAACGTTAATAGTATGAAAACCCCTTGCTGTTTTCTCACCCTCAGCCATAATAACAATAGAATTATACGCGACTTTACCTTAACGTTGGAGGACTTCCCGAATGCAAACATGGCTGTACCAATTATGGAACATCTAAAACCTTTGGTGACGGGAGAGGAAAGGGTTAAATTCATGAACCTTATTGATCACCTGAATTTGATTGTGGGAGGAAGTTTGAATGTCGGAGGAATGTGTGAAAAATGGTTACTATTGTCCTTTTGTTCAAAATCCTCATCAATTGGATCAATATGTTTGTCTCAAGTGTGGAATTAAACGGGATTTAGAAAAGAAGGAAAAGTCAGAAGTGTTAGATTTTATCATCCTTTTCTTAATAGGGATATTAATTGCAATTGTATTTTTTAGGCGTTGATGGATAGGTTTGCGAGGCTGCGGTAAAATGGCTAGAATATTGATGGTATGGTTGGGAGGCTCGATAGTCGATGGGAAAAGGGTTTAAGGTATTTTTAAAGAGTATGATATTGGGGTTGGAGTGGTCGGATTTCCTCAGCCTCGCAAACGGGGTCTGGACATTCGGTGGCATATAGGGTTTAAAATGGAGGGGTCGCCCTTTTATTGGGGTGACGAATTAATGGAAACTTGATGCTAACGGGCTTTCACCTGAAGATTTAACCTTGTCGCCCTTTTATTGGGGTGACGAATTAATGGAAACAAAAGCGGGAGAACAAATTGTTGATCGAGTCTTAGCAATACCGTCGCCCTTTTATTGGGGTGACGAATTAATGGAAACAGCTAAGTTATGGAACATTGAATCAATCCAAAAGTTTCTTAAGTCGCCCTTTTATTGGGGTGACGAATTAATGGAAACGAGGAAACATGGGAACCTGAGGAGCCGTTGAAGGGTCGCCCTTTTATTGGGGTGACGAATTAATGGAAACAGTTATTATGACCCGATAACAGGGGAATTTATCACCTGTCGCCCTTTTATTGGGGTGACGAATTAATGGAAACTTTAAATCCATCATCTTGAATTGTAAATATCTTTTGAGCTTTAGTCGCCCTTTTATTGGGGTGACGAATTAATGGAAACACTGAGGAGCTGCTGAAGGGGGGACGAAATCAGCTACAAGACAGACTCTATAAGCCTCATAGCTCTTAGGCCCTGTTGATAATACTTACATTTATTGCGATTTAATTTCATTAGTTTCGTGACTAAATCCATACAAACATCCTTGAAATTGACCCAAGTTTGACCATATAAGCCGATATAAAAACTACTATGTCTCCGTTCTATTCGACCATATTCTTTGATCCGAGCAATATATTTCTGTATTCCTTTTCGTTTGATTTGTTGACCCTGTATTGTTGCAGAGGAGTAGGCAATTGCTATCAACAAAACTAGAGAAATAAAGCGTTCACCAGTTACATTGGTATCCTCTAAATTATAGCCTCCCTTCTTAAAATCTCTAAACATTTCTTCAATATCAAATCTTTGTTTATAGGCAGAAATAGCCAATTCTAGTGCATCAAAATTCGTTAAGATAAACCATCCTTCTTTCGGTGCTACTCCGTTGATTTTACGTTTCCATTTACAAGCAACGTTAAAGCTCATAAAACCCCGAGTCTTTGTTACCTTTACACCTTGAATAAAAAATGATACTCCTGGTGCTAAACCTAGATGATTTAATTCCTGAAAAATATCTTTTTCAAATTCTACAAATTCGTTCTTTTTTAATCGCAAGCAAAAGTATACACCCAATGATTGAAGGTACTTAGCAAGTTTTACAGAACAAAATTCTCTATCCCCTAATACACATATTTTATAGTTTTGAAAAATGGGCATTACTTGAGACAATATTTTTTGCTGCTCATCTATATTACTACTCCCTAATTTGGGCAATAATTTAAAATAGATTGGAAAGGCTCTTTTATCCCAAATGACACTCACCATAAATAAATTTATCCGACTCCAATTCGTTCTATCAATTGCTACATAAATTATTTCTTCCTTGGTAAAATATATTGATAACCATTCTTTGATAATGGGTAACCAAATTTTTTCAATTTTTAAATTGGGTAATGAGAGAAATCTTTGTATTCTTTTTCTTCTACTCTCAAATTTAATTGGCAAAGGTATCCCATTCGCTAGCCTTTCTAAATTCACATTTTTGATTGACTGTAAGATGTTCACCAAAATTTGGAGAAACAGGTATTCTGCTAAACTCAATTGACTTTTTAAGTGCTTTTGATAGAATAAAGGTATCATTTTCATTAGATGGGTCTTATTGACAATATCTGACCTATCTTTTTTTTACCATAAATCGTTACATTCTTTATACTGTCTTGTTTTCAGCCTTGTTTGTCGCCCCGTCAGCGTATCTTGAAACCAATCATTACGTTTAAAATACTCCTCATAAAAGCTTTGATTTTCACAAGTATCTTGCCAATAAGGGGATCTCTTACTTCGCTTCTGACTGTTGGGTGGAAAAATTTTATCTTGATCTGTTAAAATTATAATCACCCGATTAATTTTAATCTCATCATCTTGTAATTTTTTAGTAAAGCCATCTAATAAAGGAAAAATTAATTTATCATAATGCTGTTTTAAATCTTTACCATATACTTTAGCTAAAACCCTAGAAGGAACAGCATATTGTTTTTGGCTTTTATTTTCAACAGTAGAAGGCTTATCTACTTCTTGAGGTTTTACTTGAAAATTACTGAGTTCACTTTTAGCATTTGTATAAAAGTGATCCCATCGCTTCTCAGTATTCAATTGAATATCGCTGCTACCAGTTGTCAGAATCCAAGTATTTTTCATATAAATCTCCCATTATTAAAACTTTTTAACACAAATTACACCCCAGAAATCCGGTTTTTAGACAAAAGTTTGAGTTTCAATCGAAAGACTATTGCTAGAAACTCGGTTTCTGACTTTATTTTAACAATTAGGGATAGAAGCATTAATGTATTTCGTGCGATTGACAGTAAAGCTTCTATCCCATTCTACCCAGTTACCCTGGATAAAGTAAACTAAAGGAAGTTTTTGTGTCTAGGAACGTTAGAAAATCTTCTGCTTTTTGACGTTCACCCTCTTTTTGACGTTCATCCTCATCAGGAATATTGGGGAAAATCGTTAATAGTTCAATATATTCTCTTGTTGGCTGCAAGGTGTTCTCACTAACTTTAATATAGCGAGGATACATTCGATGCCAGATTCTCCCAATTTGATTTAACTGTCCCGTTAGCAAAGTCTTTTTAATCCTTTGAACTCCTGAATAATTGCTATGAAACCACCCTACCGCTTTACTATCAAACTTATTATTAGCGATTCGTCCCCAAACCTGTACATTATCAGGATGCCATGTTTCTCGCCAAGAAACAAAGGTATTAGGATTACTCACTTGCTTTTTCTTGGAGCGTACCCATGTTTGCAGGTTAGTTCTGAGTTTCTCTAAAAATATTGTAATATCTGTCAGTTCACCCACGGAAACATAATATTTTTCTGAACCTTCCGAAAATTCCCAATGGCATCCAATCATAGGATTAACATGAATATTATTAGCACAATTGTTAACATATTTAGGGAATACTAACCGATGATCAACTCGTCGCCAAGATTTACCAAACCCGCCTAAAAGCATAGAAAACTTAATCAATTGAGTGATTAATTTTTTTAACTCCCGAGTAGTTTCTTCATCAGGTAAAGAACGCATCCCTAATAAATCAAGGTTTCCTGCTGTTAGTTCAAAAAGTGGTAACTTTGAATCCTTGTAAGGATATTGATCTAAAATTAGCTTATCAAATTGATAAGAAAAAGCAGTTCCAAGTAAACCCACAATGGATTTTTTCTGATCTGATCCAATGGATTTCTTCTGATCTGCAATTCCTCCCCACAATTCTTGAGTTAAAGCTTGCGTGGTTGCCTCGTCCGTAACGCCTGCAAACAAACGCTGAGTATGACCTCGTAAAGCCCCTTTGAATAGATTGGGTCTAAATTCTTCTTGGTCAGCAAAATCACCAGATTTATAAATTAAACGAGATGCTAAACCTTGACCCTTCAGTTTAACTCTTAATAGCGGAGATTTACCATGATGTTGAGGTTGTCCATAACCTGCACTGGTTCGTAAACCAATGCCTTTTTCTATAGCACGATGCCAAATTAGCCAAATTTTTTCCCATTCCTCATCAGAGAGTTTTTTAGAACTAGAAATCCCAAAGACTAATGTAGTTCCTAGCATCGAAATCTGAATTAATGCACGATGGGAATTAGAATTTTTGATTTGCCAATCTTCTTGAGGATGGATTAAATCAACCAGGGGTGTTTTTTTCCAAGTTTCATTCTTAGGATATCCCCCATGAAACCGAAGAATCCCTGGACGAGTTTTTTTCCCTTCTTTTCCCCCACAATAATGTTGTGCTTCTTCAGGGGTACAAGCTCGTCGGAAGGTTCCTTTCATACTAGAACCAGGGTAATAGGGATAACCTTTAGCCGCAATCACAGGTCGAATAATGTCTTCATCCTGTCCACTATTAGACACCCAACGCCAAGGAATTTTATAGGGTTTTGTTTCGACATCAGCACCAAACTGAGGAGTTTTTTTGACGGTTCCTTTTAACCATTCATCCACCCAGTCTTCTGCTTGTTGGCGAGGTTCATCTTTAATAAACTGAATTTGGCATCGTCCCTCAATCTGAGCTTGAAACATTAAAGGAACGTGATCGCATTCTCTAGTTATCATCATCGTTTTGCTCCTCTGGAATTAAGTTTTTATAACGTTGTGTCCACCACACCAAACTGTCACAAAGTTGGATTAATATAGCTAATGCAACTTTGCGTTGTTCCTGGGGAAATGTCCAAAGTCGTTGCGCCAGATCTCGAATAGCGGCTGGTTCGCCACTGCTCACATCATCATTGGGAATTTCAATTCCAGCATCACCCATAATTTCAACTAACTTTGTCCAAGTTTCTTGCCAATATCGAGCTTTATCTCCTTTTAAACGAAATTGTTCTCCCCAAAATCGTTCTAAGCCATAAGCAACTGTCATTCGCATCTTATAAGATTCTTTAATCCCTTTAGGATATTTGTGACAACATTTGATAACTAAATCATGAGCTACTTGGTCAACTTTTAACGATCAGGACTTACGCAAGCACGCTATATATAGCGTACTAAAAGTAGGCGATCGCATACCAATGATAATAGCAATCACCCTAAAAAGTCCTGATTATTCATTTAAAAATAAACCCAAAAGAATCAAACAAGTTCCATTTTTATCGAAGGACAATTCAGTTCTTTGATTAAATAACTGGACAAAGATTCAGCTTTTAACTGATAGACTGTTTTCTTTGTCAGATGAGCTAATCTTTTCAATTGATTCCAAACTAAAAGGGCACAAGCAATATGATTTCTTTGAATACTAGCTTTACGACACTGGCAAGATTCAATCCCAGTTAACTGCTTAATTTCTCGGTGAAACTCCTCTATTTTCCAGCGAATAGCACAGGTTTTTTTCGTATCCAATGTGGATGCTTGAGTTAAGTCATTAGTTGCTACATATTCCGTTCTGTTGGTAGAAACAATAACCCGAAATAGCTTGACTTTATGAGATTTAGGGAAATTTTTGATTTTGATTAACTTCCCTGATTTTTCTTCAGTATTAGACCAGTTTAACTTTTCAATTGATTGGTATTTTTCTTTTCCTCCTGTGTCATCTACTAAACGATTCTTTTTCAATGGGCAATAATAAATTTTTCCTAATTCTTCAATCATTGCCATTAGTTTTTGTGACCCATACCAGCTATCCATAAGGACTTTTGCGAAGGGTAGTTGTTTTTCTGTCACCAGATTATTCAACATATCAGCTACATGATCTAGTTTGGTTTTATTATCATATTCTGGATCATATATGCGATAATCAATTACCCAAAATAAACCCAGTTCTGGATTAACATAAACACAGTTAACCAGCCCAATACCTGACAGTACACGATGTTCTGTTCCGCTATATTGACGACGGACTAATTCAATCTTTTCCCCGAACCTTTTATCTAATACTGTATCATCAAAAATGATCGCACTATTTTCACTGATTTGGATATCTTTTTTGACATTTTGCCACAAAGATTCCGAGGTGAAATTTTCTTTGGTTAAGTAACGATTTATGGTATCATGGCTAACATTTTCTAAGTGTTTGGCTAAGTTATTTAAGGTATAATTGTTTGGGCTGCTCAATAGATATTGGCAGTAATCTAGTTGGCTAAACGACATATTTTTCACCCCAAATTAACTTAATCAGTTTAGCATAAATATTGACTG
The DNA here is from genome assembly GCA_003609755.1 of Planktothrix agardhii NIES-204. Classification (NCBI taxonomy): domain Bacteria; kingdom Bacillati; phylum Cyanobacteriota; class Cyanophyceae; order Oscillatoriales; family Microcoleaceae; genus Planktothrix; species Planktothrix agardhii. The sequence goes on along the minus strand of AP017992.1, from coordinate 1,473 downwards.
TTAAATATCTGTCAATCAGCATAATTTTTGTGTCTAAATTTTATATTGCTGGCGCAAATACTTGAACAATTGGCAGCGTTCGCTGGCTTACTGCACACTATATATAGTGTGCCTGCGTAAGTCCTGTCAATTGTATTGTATACTGAAGAAGAAGATTTTCAGCGCCAAGAATGAAGTTAAGGTATCGGTATAGAATCTACCCAACAGACCAACAAAAGGGGCTAATATCCCGATTGTTTGGTTGTTGTCGTGTGGTTTTTAACGATGCCTTAGCTTACTGTCAAGATCAATACCGTGCGGGTAGTAAAAAGCCTTCTAGTGGCGAACTTTCCAAAAGACTTACAGAACTCAAAAAAACCGAGGAGAAAATCTGGTTGGGAGAGGTTTCCTCTATTCCCTTACAACAAAGTTTAAGGGATTTGGAGCAGGCTTATTCTAACTTTTTCAAATCCTGTAAAGTCCAAAGAAAAGGCAAGAAAGTTAAGCCACCTAAATTTAAGAAGCGTAAGTCTAAACAGTCTGCTAAGTTCACCGACAATGGGTTCAAACTCTATCCTAATTCTGATTACATTTACCTAGCCAAAATTGGTGATATCAAAGTGATTTGGAGTAGAGAATTACCCGCAGCCCCTTCTAGTATTACCTTAATTAAAGATAGTGCTGATCGATACTTTGTTAGTTTTGTAGTTGAGTTTAATCCTCAACAATTACCTAAAAACGGACGAAGTGTTGGAATTGATTTAGGAATCACTGATTTTGCTACATTAAGTAACGGTGAAAAAGTTAAATCTCCTAAACCTTTAAAGAAACAATTAAAGCGTTTAAGGAGATTACAGCAAAATTTGTCAAGAAAACAGAAGGATAGCAGAAGAAGGGAAGTTGCTAGAAAGAAACTAGCTAAACTTCACGCTAAGATTTCCGATACCCGAAACGATTTTCTTCATAAACTGTCAACTAAGATTATTCGTGAGAATCAAACAATAGTCTTGGAAGACTTGAATGTTTCAGGGATGGTTAAAAACAGGAAATTAGCCCGTGCTATTTCTGATTTAGGTTGGCGTAGTTTTAGAACTATGTTAGAAGCTAAGTCATTGATGTACGGACGTGATTTTCGGGTGATTGATAGATGGACTCCAACTTCTCAGACTTGCTCTTGTTGTGGTTTTCGCGGTGGCAAAAAAGAGCTAAATATTAGAGAGTGGATTTGTCTTAATTGTGGCACTTCTCATGATCGAGATGTCAATGCCGCAGTAAATATTTTAGTCGCCGGAGGGCTTTCGGAGACTCTAAACGGACGTGGAGAGAAGGTCAGACTTTCTGCAAAGAAAGCGCATCTCGATGAAGCGTCAACCCGTCCAGGATTTCAACAATTGTCAATCTTTGATTTGTTGAAATAGATGGAATCCCCGCCCGTTTTACGGCGGGGCGGATGTCAATAAACGGGGACTGCAACTTCTTAATTAATTTCAATTC